>CAMATW010000005.1 GCA_945861305.1 Bordetella parapertussis
CAGCATGAAAAACCACAACCGACAACGCCGACAACTGCTGCAAGCCAGTGGCGTGGTTTTGCTGTTGGGTCGAGCGCAGCTGGCATGGGGTGCCAGCATTTTGGCGGTACGGGTGTGGCCTGCGGTGGAATACACCCGCGTGACCATCGAGTCGGACACCTTGCTGAAAGTCACCCACACTTTTGTGGCCAACCCACCGCGCTTGGCGGTGGACATCGACGGTATTGAGTTGAATGCCGCTTTGCGCGACTTGGTGGGCAAGGTGCGCAACGACGATCCCTTCATCACCGGTGTGCGTATCGGCCAATTCACCCCCACCACGGTGCGACTGGTGCTGGAGTTGCGCCAACCAGCCAAACCACAGGTGTTCACCTTGGCGCCTGTGCAATCGGGGCAATCGAGTTTTCAGCACCGCTTGGTGTTGGACCTTTACCCCAGCCAAGAAGCGGACCCCTTGGAGGCTTTGATCGCAGAGCGCTTGATGGGTGACAAACCAATGCTTGGCAAAGACGCTTTGGGCGAGATGATTGCCAGCCACCAAAAACCGCCAACAGGGTTTTCGCCGACACCCCCTTCTGTTCAACCTGTTCCCGCAGTGCCACCCGTTGTTGCGCCATCGGCAAATGAAAAACCTGCAGACAAAACCGACAGATTTGCCGTGGTGGCGATCGACCCAGGGCATGGCGGCGAAGACCCCGGCGCGATTGGTCCCAACGGAACACGCGAGAAAGATGTGGTGCTGCAAATAGCCCAACTTTTGCAAGAGCGCATCAATAAAACGGTGTTAAAAACCAAACGCGGTGATTTGCCCTTGCGGGCGTTTTTAACCCGTGATGCTGATTTCTTTTTGCCCTTGCATGTGCGTGTACAAAAAGCCCAAAAAGTGCAAGCCGATTTGTTCATCAGCTTGCATGCCGATGCATTTTTCACCCCGCAAGCAAGAGGCGCTAGCGTGTTTGCGCTGAGCCAAGGTGCGGCGTCGAGTGCAGCAGCGCGATGGATGGCCAATAAGGAAAACGGTGCTGACGCCATTGGCGGTTTGAACATTAAGGTACAAGACCAAAATGTGCAACGTGCCTTACTGGACATGAGTACCACGGCGCAAATCAACGACAGTTTGAAGCTGGGCAATGAGATGTTGGGGCAAATTCGCCGCGTGGGTAAGTTGCACAAACCGCAAGTGGAGCAAGCGGGGTTTGCGGTTTTGAAAGCACCCGATATTCCCAGCTTGTTGGTGGAGACTGCTTTCATCAGCAACCCCGAAGAAGAGGCTTTGCTGATCAACCCCGCTTACCAAAACCAGTTGGCCGATGCTTTGATGCGCGGCATAGAAAACTACTTTTTGCGTAACCCTCCGCTGGCGCGTAACCGCTCTACTTGAACGTCATTACACGACTTACAGCACCCGCCCGTTGTTCACCAGTTGTTGGTCGATCAGCAGTTGGGCTGTGCTGTTGTTCCACACGGTGTAGTGGTGGTCACCCAAGGTGACAGTGCTGCCGCTGTTGACCCAGCCATCGCCTTGCAGTTTTACTGCATCATTGGCGGCGCCCTGCACCACCAAGGTGAGGTGGGGATTGGCGAGTAAATCATCTAGGTGCAAGGCTAAAGTGTTGGCGACTGGGTCGGCGCTGAGGTCTAGCTTTGCTAAGGTGCCAAAGTCAAAGCCCACGTCGGCCACCAGCACTTGCGAGCCATCGGTGGCGGTGGCGCTGGTGCGTCCAGCCTCGTGTACGCCCACTTCTGGGGTGCGGGCCACGCCGTCGCTGATGAGTTGAAATGAACTCAAGCCCAACTCGGCAAGGGTTTTCACCTCACCCGCGTCACTGACACCGTCTTGGTTGGCGTCTTGCCACACGTTGAAATCCGCAAACTGCGCATCTTGGGCGTCAAACACGCCGTCATGGTTGGTATCAAAGGCAGCTGCCAAACCCGACAAGTCGGTGGCAGTTTTACCCTGCGCGGCAGACATATTGTCATACTGCGCAAAGGCATATTGGCTGTTGTCATGCACCAAGCTGTCGTGGTATTTGTCCCAAACCAGCACGCCGTCTTGCGCACCAACCCAGCGGGTGGCGTCGAGCAAACCGTCGCCGTTGACGTCCATTACCACATTGCCGTAGTTGAAAGAGCCGTCGTGGTTGAGGTCTATGACGATAGGTAGGACTCGTAAGGCGACATACATTATTGCGGTGTCGTGTGTATTACTGACGTATCCAGTATTCAATGTTATGTAGTTCCAAGGCCCATCATTGAGAGTTGAAGACCAATAATCAGATGGTGCCCAATTGGTCGGAACGCCAGAGATATTGGTACCCGTTCCAGTGCCGTTGTATGCATCCCAAATTGCTAGCAGACTATCGTACGTAGCAGAGGAGGTGCCGTTAGTCGTGCTACCTGCATCGCTGTAACTTGTTCCCACTTGGTTGCGATTCTCATTTGCGACACTGATAGTGAGGGACGGCAAAGCTACTCGCACCCCATTAAGGGTTACCGTGCTTGAAGTAAAAATACCGTTAAGAGTAACGTGACTGACCGTGTCAGCAGCACCCCAAACGCCATCACCGTTTCTATCCCAGTAGTAGTACCAACTGCCTTCCACCTGCACTGGAGCAATCAGCTTTCCGTAAGAGCTAAGGTCAATTACAGCGTTGCCTGCCGGTGATACGTAATTATCATAAGTAAAGCTGCTGGTGGCTGAGTTACTGGCGTTACCTGCAAGGTCGGTAGCCACGACTGACACATTGATGGTGCCACCGCCCAAGGTGGTCAGGTCTGCATCAAGCAAAGACACACCCACTGGGCTACCTGTGCCAGTCAAGGTTTTGGTGACAGTGCCCCCGCCGGTTCGGCTGAAGGTCACCACGGTGCTGGCACCTGTTTCTGCACTCACCGTCACCACACCGCTGGATTGTTTGGCTTCTGTGCTTGTCGCACCATCGGAGACACCACTGCCCAGCGCCAAAGCAGGGGCTAGGGGCTTGGTCGTGTCCACCATGTAGCTGGCGTTGTCCGTTGCTGCGGTATGGGTGATGGTGGCGTTGTTTGCAGCGACATCTTTGATGGTGCCGCTGTTCAAGTTCAAGCTGTTGAGATCAATGCTGATGCCATTGGCATCAGTCTGCCCTGACAACACGGTGTAGGTGAAGGTGAGCGCTGTGGTTCCGCTGCCGCTGGCATAGGCTGCTTGCACCGTGGTGCCGCCAATATTCAAGTTGAGATAAGGTGTGCCACCCGAGGTGACCACCGTCACCGCTTCGCTGAAAGTGGCCGTGGCTGTTACTACATCTCCAGCGTTAAGGGTGTTGTTGGTGGCCCCTGTGGCAGATGTAATGGCCACGCTGCTGACCGTGGGCACTGCGGCATCCAACACATACGCTTGGCTAAGCACTGTGCCACTGTTACCCGCAGCATCTGTCAACTTCACTTTCAAGGTGTTGTTACTGGTCAGCGTTTGTCCCGTTAGGCTGTAGGTGTTTTGCCCCACAGTGGCCGTGGCAGCAGTCCATGTGCTGCCGTTGTTCAGTGACACATACACAGTCTCACCACTGACCAAGTTGGCGCTTAAGGTGCCGGTAATGTCTTGCGCCGCCGTTGCAGTGACAAAGTCGCTGCTGCTGGTACCCGTGTCTGCGCTGAACACCACAGTAGACACGGTGGTGGTCGGTGCGGTGGTGTCTACCATGTAGCTGGCGTTGTCCGAAACAGCCGTGTGCGTCAGTGTGGCGGTATTGCCAGCGGTATCGGTGATGCTGCCACTGTTGAGGTTAAGGCTGTTTGTGTCAATGCTGACGCCGTTGGCATCGGTTTGGCCGGACAAGATGGTGTAACTGAAGATCAACGCCGTCGTACCGCTGCCGCTGGCATAGGCTGCTTGCACCGTGGTGCCGCCAATATTCAAGTTCAGATAAGGCGTGCCGTTGGTAGTGGTAACCGTCACCGCCTCGCTGAATGTCACCGTCGCCGACACCACGTCGCCTGCATTAAGGTAGTTACTTTGTGCGCCTGTGGCACCACTGAAGGCCACACTGCTGACCGTGGGCACGGTGGTGTCCAAGGTGTAGTAGATGCTGTACTGCGCACTGCTGCCGCTGGTGGAGGTATTCATCACCTTGGCCTTCAAGGTATTGTTGGCACCCACCTCCAACGAAATACCACTCAGGCTGAAACTGGTGCTGCCTGTGCTGGCGGTGGCCGCATACCAATTAGAGCCGCCATCGGCCGAGATATAGACCGATTCATACGCCACAAGGGCAGCACTCAAGTCGCCGCTGACGGTTTGGCTGGCGGTCTTGGTGATTCTGTCAGTGGGGCTGATACCGGTATCGGCTGACAACTGCAAACGGGTCACACTGGTGGTCAATCCCGTGGCCGTGGCGTCCACGGTGAAGGTGTTGGTGCTGGCAGTGGATAAATTACCTGCAGCGTCAACCGTGTACAACTTGTAACTGCCGTCCACCAAACCCGTGAGCGACAACAAGGTGTTGGTGTTGGCAGCGCTGATGGCCACCGAGTTCCATGAGGTTCCCGAGGCACTGGTGATGCTGGCCTCGTTGGTCACGATGATGGTGTTTTTCACCAAGTAGGCGGTGCCGGTTTCACTGCTTTGCACCGTGGCACTGGCGGTGTTGGCATAGGTGCCTGTGGTGAGCGTGGCCGTGGGTGCGGTGGTATCCACCATGTAACTGGCGTTGTCCGTTACCGCAGTGTGGGTGATGGTGGCGCTGTTGCCTGCAGCGTCTTTGATGGTGCCGCTGTTCAAGTTCAAGCTGTTGAGATCAATGCTGATGCCGTTGGCATCAGTCTGTCCTGACAACACGGTGTAGCTGAAGGTCAATGCTGTGGTGCCACTGCCGCTGGCATACGCTGCTTGCACCGTGGTGCCGTTGATGTTCAAGTTGAGGTAGGGCGTACCGCCAGTAGTCACCACCGTCACCGCTTCGCTGAAAGTGGCCGTGGCTGTGACTACATCTCCAGCGTTAAGGGTGTTGTTGGTGGCTCCTGTGGCAGATGCAATGGCCACGCTGCTGACCGTGGGTGCCACGCTGTCAATCGTGACGCTGAGCGAACTGCTGACCGCGTTGGCGTTGCCAGCCACATCATAAAAATTGTTGCTGGCTACGCTGATCACAGAGGTGCCGCTACTTAATGCATTGCTCAGCGCCAGTGCGGCGGTGTAGACCTTGCTGTTGGTAGCGTCCACCGTTAACCCGCTCACGGTCCCATTCGTCACCGTGATGTCTGAAGCGCTGAAACCCACGGGCACTTCGCTGAAGGTAAAGGTCAGGGTGAGGCTCTCGCCCGCGGTGGCAGCGGTCTTGCTGCTGGTGATAGCTAACGTCGGTGCAATGATGGCTACCGTCGGTGCGGTGGTGTCCAAGGTGTACAAGGTGCTGTAGACCGCACTGCTACTGCTGGTGAAGGTGTTCATCACTTTGGCCTGCAGGCTGTTGTTGGTGCCCACCTCCAGCGAGAAACCACTGAGGCTAAAGCTCGTGCTGCCGGTGGTGGCGGTGGCTGAAGACCAGTTCAAACCACCATCGGCGGAGATGTAAACGCTTTCATTACTGCCCAGCGCCTCGCTCAAAGTGCCGCTGATGGTTTGGCTGGTGGTCTTGGTGATCTTGTCAGTAGGACTGCTGCCGGTGTCAGAGGACATCAGCAACTGGGTGATGGTGTTGGACAGGCTGGTGGCCGCGGCGACCACGGTGAAGGTGTTGGTGCTGGCAGTGGATAAATTACCTGCAGCGTCAACCGTGTACAACTTGTAGCTGCCGTCCACCAAACCCGTGAGCGACAACAAGGTGTTGGTGTTGGCCGCGCTGATGGCCACCGAGTTCCATGAGTAACCTGCTTCACCAGTGATGCTGGCCTCGTTGGTCACGCTGATGGTGCTTTTCACCAAGTAGGCGGTACCGGTTTCACTGCTTTGCACCGTGGCATTGGCGGTGTTGGCGTAGGTGGCAGCTGTCAGCGTGGCCGTGGGTGCGGTGGTGTCCAGCACATAGGCTTTGGAGAGCGATGTGCCTTCTGCCAATGAGGTATTCACCACTTTGGCCATCAAGGTGCTGCTGCCCGAGAGTGTCGCCCCACTCAGCGAGAAGGTAGTGCTGCCGGTGGTGGCAGTGGCTGCAGTCCAAGTGTTGCCGTTGTCGGTTGAGACTTTCACAGTTTGACCCGACAGCAACGATGTCGACAAGGTGCCGCGCACAGTTTGGCTGGGGGTTTTGGTGATGAAGTCGCTGCTGCTGGTGCCGGTGTCGTCGCTGATGGTCAATGAGGACACGGCGGGGATTGTGGAATTGCTGCCAGATGAACTGCTGGGAACGCTGACATTCACCGTGGTACCAGAGTCTTTCTTGGCGCCAGACAGACCTAATAAACCTAAAGCGCCCAGAGAGTTAACCCCACCGCTGGCCAACCAAGAAAAGAACCCGCCGGAGTCTTCCTCCTCCCCTTCATCAGATTTTTTCTTGCCTTTTTTCGCGACTTTTTCTGAGCTTTGTTTGTAGCCACCTTCTTGGTATGGCTTACCGCCAGCACTACCACCACCCGCCGAATTGGACGAGGAGGATGAACCTTTTCCGCCTATCAAGGCACCCGCAACAGTATTGCCATCTTTGTCTTCTTGCGCGGTGGGGTTGGGTGAATCAGAAGGTTCTGCGCCAGGGCGTCCTTCGACTTTTCGCAGCATCCCGTTTTTTTGCTCGATCACCATCTTGCTGGGCGGTGCATTGGCGCCCTTGTTGTAAAACCCTTTGAGCAAAACTTGCCCACCGCCTGGCACAGTGACTAACAAGTCGTCGCCCCATTTCGCGCTCTGGGCGGTCTCTGCATTCTTGTCCACTTTGGACTTGCCCGAAGGCTTCATGCGGAACTGCGTGCCTGGGCGAACCGTGATCGATTGGTTTGCGCCAGTAGAGATGTCGCGGCTGATGTTCAAGCTGCCGGGGTCGTTGCCTTTCGCTTCCAACACCCACCCACTGCTACCCGCTGGAGCAGTCGGCTTGACGTTGGTAGGCGGCGAAGTTGCCATGGGCAAAGCGCTCGTCATTCGACAAACAGTCGAACAACAAGAAATTTAACAAGGGGTACTGATTTTGCTGATTAATTAAGAAAATCAATGAGTTAATCGATAAATTTACGGTAAATCGCCGGCAATAAGGTGGGGTACTTTGACCGTATTAATTCTTTACTTTGACTTTAGCCGTGACTGCGGGGATTGCTCGCAATGACGATAGGCGTCAGCGTCTAGTCCGCCAAGCACCCCAAACGGCCATCAAGCCCGGAATCAAAATCATGGCCCAAATGATTTTGTCTAAGTTCGCTTTGACCCAACCGATGTGGCCAAACATATAACCCGCAATGCAAATACCCCAAACCCAGATAAAAGCACCCAAGAAATTAAAGAGCGTAAAGCGCCGCCTGTTCATATCCGCCACACCCGCTACAAACGGAGCAAAGGTTCGAATGAATGGAAGGAAACGGGCCAACACGATGGTGATGCTGCCATAACGATCGTAAAACGCATGGGCTTGGTCATAGGCTTGGCGGTTGAACCACCGCGTGTTGGCGTTAAGTAGCCGCTGCCCAAAATGCCGTCCGATTAAATAATTGCATTGGTCACCCAAGATGGCTGCAGCTGTCAACAAACCCAGCACCCAAGGCAAACTCAGCAACTCGGCGCCAGCCATCGCACCCACCACAAACAGCAAAGAGTCGCCCGGCAAAAACGGCATCACCACCAATCCGGTTTCGACAAACACCACCCAAAACAAGATCGCATACACCCACACGCCATAGGCTTGTACAAACGCCTCCAAGTAGCGGTCGATGTGAAGGATGAAATCCATCAGCAAGGTTAAGGTGTCCATATTGTGAATTATCACTGGCACTTGGTGCCCCTTTAGAATCAGGCGTGTGAACGCCCCCTCCTCTGCGCGACGCCCCATCCGCGAACTCCCCGATGAACTGATCAGCCAAATTGCCGCCGGTGAAGTGGTCGAGCGACCTGCGTCCGTGGTGCGTGAGTTGGTGGACAACGCCTTGGACGCAGGCGCTACACAAGTGGTGGTGCGTTTGATCGAAGGCGGGGTGCGCCTCATCAGCGTGGAAGACGACGGCATGGGTTTGCAAACCGCTGACATGCCTTTGGCTTTACGTCGTCACGCCACCAGCAAGATCAGCAATTTGCACGACCTCGAATCGGTGGCCACCATGGGTTTTCGCGGCGAAGCATTGGCGGCTATTGCCGCTGTCAGCGAACTCTCTATCACCTCGCGCACCGCCGAGCAAGACCACGCCATGCAACTCGATGCCCGCAGCGGCGAATTGCGCCCTGCCGCACGCAACACAGGCACCACCGTCGAGGTGAAAGAGCTGTTTTTCAGCACACCGGCAAGGCGTAAATTTTTAAAGTCCACCGCCACCGAACTGGCGCATTGTTTGGAATCTTTGCGCCGCCACGCCTTGGCCCGCCCAGATGTGGGCTTTGCCCTGTGGCACGACGGCAAACTGGTGGCGCAGTGGCGCGCCCAATCGCACGACAAAGCTTTGGACGCGCGTTTGGCCGATGTGCTGGGCGAAGAGTTTCTCAAGACCTCGGTGGCGGTTGACCATGTCCACGCCGGTATGCGGGTGCTGGGGCGAGCAGGGTTACCCGACGCCGCAAGGTCGCGGGCTGACCACCAATTTTCCTATGTGAACGGCCGCTATGTGCGTGACCGTGTGCTGGGTCACGCCGCTCGCAGCGCTTACGAAGACGTGTTGCACGGCCAGCGCCAGCCGGTGTATGCGCTGTACCTCGCTATTGATCCTTCTCGGGTAGATGTGAACGTCCATCCCACCAAAATCGAGGTGCGCTTTCGTGACAGCCGTGAAGCCCACCAAGCGGTGCAACATGCGCTGACGCAAGCCCTGTCAGTCTCCCGCGCAGGGCAAACCACGAGCACCAGCAGCGCTTTGGCGTCGCACACAGGTTCCATCGAAGCTTCGCAAAGCGCTTTACCTTGGTCTGCGCCGCAAGCAGGCCATGTGGTGAACGACTTGGCGCAAATCTGGCAGCCCAGCATCTTGCACACGCAAAGCCCTAATGCTGAATTTACGCCTTTGCCCGAGGGCGAATGGCCTTTGGGCAAGGCCTTGGCGCAGTTGCAAGGCGTGTACATCTTGGCCGAGAACGCCCAAGGTTTGGTGGTGGTGGATATGCACGCTGCGCACGAGCGCATTGTTTACGAGCGCTTGAAAACTCAACTGGCGCAACACCAACTGCAAAGCCAAGCGCTGCTCATCCCAGCATCGTTTGCCGCGACGCCCCAAGAGATGGCGACGGTGGAGAGCCACGCCGCCACCTTGGCTGCCTTGGGCTTAGAGATTGAAGCTCTAGGAGCGCAATCGTTAGTGGTTCGCGGTGTGCCCGCCACACTGGCCCAAGGTGATGCAGTGGCCTTGTCGCGCAATGTGTTGGGCGAGTTGGCACAACACGACGCCCATGATGTGCTGCAACGTGCCAAAGACGATGTGTTGGCCGCTATGGCTTGCCACGGTGCGGTTCGTGCGAACAGGTTGCTGACCTTGCAAGAGATGAACGCCTTACTGCGCCAAATGGAAATCACCGAACGTGCCGACCAGTGCAACCACGGTCGTCCCACGTGGAGACAACTGGGTATGCGCGATTTGGACAGTTTGTTTTTAAGAGGACGTTGATGCACCCCAATTTGGTGATTTTGTTGTTGTCCTTGTCGATTGGTTTGCAGCCTGTTTCTACCGATTTGTATTTACCCGGCTTGCCAGGCTTGGCGCTGGACTTGCAAGCCAGCGTGGGCATGGTGCAGTACACCCTCAGCGGCTTGCTGTTGGCGTTTGGCGTCTCGCAACTGTTTTGGGGGCCTTTCTCGGACAAAGTGGGCAGACGCCCCATCATGCTCACTGGTTTGGTGATGTACTCCGTGGCGGCGGTGGGCTGTGTGCTCAGCCCGAGCATCGAGGTGTTGGTGGCTTGGCGGGTATTGCAAGGAGCTGCTATGGGTGCGGTGATTACCAGCGCCCGTGCGGTGGTGCGTGACCTCTACACGCCTTTGCAAGGTGCCAAAGTCATGTCTAAAGCGATGACGGGCTTGGGGTTGATGGCTTGCACCAGCCCGCCTCTGGGTGGTTTTCTCAGCCAGCACTGGGGTTGGCGTGTGGCGATGACGTCGATCGTGACCTATGCCTTGTTCACCATGGCTTTGGTGGCTTGGCGTTTCAAAGAAACCATCACTACCCGCAACCCGAGTGCCTTGCATCTGCCAACCATGCTGCGTATTTGGGGCGAGGTATTGCGTCACCCCACGTTTCGTGCATTTGCTTTGCTGTCCTTGGCAGCCTATGGCGCTTTGTTCACCTACCTCGCCAGCTCATCGTTCATCTTTATCGAGGTACTGCATCTCACAGGTTTGCAGCTGGGCTGGATTTTGGCGTCCATGTCGGTGGTCTACATCACAGGCACCATCGTTTGTCGGTTTTTGCTGCGCCACATCGGTATGCGCAAAACCATCGCCTTGGCAGGCCTGTTCAGCTTGGGCAGCGGCATGTCTTTGTGTTGGATGGTCTATGGGGGGGAGCCCACCGCCATGGGCTTGGTGCTGAGCATGTACCCCATGGTGCTTGCCCACGGTGTACACCAACCGATTGGCCAAAGCGGCGCGGTAGGGCCCTTTCCTATGTCTGCGGGTGCAGCCTCTGCAATGAATGGTTTTTTGATGATGGTGGCGGCGTTTGGCACAGGCTTGTGGCTGAGTCGCAGCATTGACGGCACCTTGTTCCCACTGGCGCATGGCATTGCGTTTTGGGGAGTCGCTTTGGCCTTGACAGCGTGGACCTTGGTGCAGTGGCATGGTGAACCCGTCCAAGCCGACTGAGTTGTTTCCCGCTTGGGACGCCTTGGCGCTGGTAGGACCGACTGCCAGTGGCAAGACAGCCGTGGCCTTGGCATTGGCGGCGCAATGGCCGATTGAAATCATCAGCGTCGATTCGGCTTTGGTCTACCAAGGCATGGACATTGGCACGGCCAAGCCCACGCTGGCCGAGCGGCAAGCGGTGGTGCATCACTTGATCGATATACGTGACCCTGCGCAAAGCTACAGCGCCGCTGACTTTGCGCGAGACGCCACCGTTTTGATCCACGATATACGCGCCAGAGGCAAATTGCCGCTGTTGGTGGGTGGCACCATGTTGTATGTGAAAGCATTGATCGAGGGCTTGGACGACTTGCCCTTGGCTGACCCTGCTATTCGTGCAGACATCGAAGAGGAGGCGCATGACAAAGGCTGGCCCGCGCTACACACCGAGTTGGCCTTGGTCGACCCGCAAGCAGCGCAACGCTTACCGCCCAACGATGCGCAACGCATCGCGAGAGCCTTGGAGGTGTGGCGCATCACTGGCAAACCTTTGTCATCGTTTTTTGGGGTTACACGGTTGGCGGGGCCACGCATTGCTTTGCTGTCCCTAGAGCCCAACGACCGCGCATGGCTGCACCAACGTATCGAGCAGCGCTTTGACGACATGCTTGCGCACGGTTTGCTGGGCGAGGTGAAAGCCTTGCGCCAGCGTGGCGATTTGCATAGCAACCTGCCTTCGATGCGCTGCGTGGGATACCGCCAAGTGTGGGAGGCGTTGGACGCCATTGAAGATGGAACGCCCCAAGCTAACGCCTTGCGCTTGATGCGAGAGCGCGCCATTGCAGCGAGCCGCCAACTCGCCAAGCGGCAACTGACGTGGCTGCGCAGCATGACTTCACGGCAGGTAGTGGCTTGCGATAGCCACACCGTGTTGGAAGATGTGCAAACCGCTTTGGCGCAATGGCAGACTTGACCGATTGGCAATGCCTTCATGCTGATGAAGACCTGCTGGTGGTCGACAAACCTGCGGGCTGGCTGAGCGTGCCAGGGCGTGGGCCTGACAAACAAGACTGCTTGCTGACGCGGGTGCAGCAACGCTACCCACAAGCCTTGGTGGTGCATCGTTTGGACCAAGCCACCTCAGGGTTGATGCTGATGGCACTCAAGCCTGAAACACAACGCCAACTGAGCATGGCGTTTGAGGCAAGACAAGTGGAAAAAACCTACCATGCTTGGGTGGAAAGCTTGCTGCCCATCTGTGAGGATTGGCAGACCATCGATTTAGCCATTCAAGCCGACTGGGCGCGACGCCCTTTGCGCATCATCAGCCCCTTGGGACAAGCCAGCCAGACACGCTGGCGCTGTTTGGCGCACCATGCTGAATTACCGGGTTCATTGCTGGAACTGCAAGCCCTCACAGGTCGCACCCACCAACTGCGGCTGCACTTGCAAGCCATAGGCCACCCCATCTGGGGCGACGCCCTCTACGCCCCCGCCGCTGTGCAAGAACGCAGCCCCCGCCTCATGCTCCACGCCCATACACTCGCCTTCACCCACCCCCGTCAGTTAATCGGGGTCAGATTCCAATTACCCGTTAATTGGGGTCAGATCCCAATTATTTTGAAAGCAACGCACTTATGACACAACTCACCATCCTCACCGGCGCTTCACGCGGCATGGGCTTGGCCATTGCCGAGCAACTTTGCACACCCAAGCACACCCTGCTGTGCATTTCGCGTGGCAGCTCTGATGCCTTAGCGGCACTGGCGAAAAAGAACGGCACCACGCTAATTCAATGGCAAGCCGATTTGGCGCAACCAGAAGCAGTGGCTAACAAACTGATGGCTTGGTTAAAGACGCAAGAGGGCAGCACTTTCAGCCAAGTCAGCTTGATCAACAACGCTGGCGTGATTGGCCACTTGGGGCCTATCGAGCAAGCCACGGCCAGCAGCGTGCAGCAGGCCTTGTCCATCAACTTGGCCGCACCCATGTTGCTGACGCAGGTATTTTTGCAAGCCACCCGCGCATGGCCTGCCAAGCGCAAGGTGTTGCAAATTTCCTCAGGCTTGGGGCGACGCGCCATGGCAGCCAGCGCGGTGTACTGCGCCACCAAAGCCGGTTTAGACCATTTCAGCCGAAGCGCGGCGCTGGACGAGGCCTTGCTGGCCAACCCCGCACACATCGTGTCGCTGGCGCCCGGGGTGATCGACACCGATATGCAAACCGATTTGCGCTCTGGCAACCCCACAGGCTTTCCCGACCAAGCCAACTTCATCCAATTGAAACAAAGCGGCTCGCTCACCTCCCCTGCCGAGGCAGCGGCCCGCGTGCTGGGGTTTTTGCAACGTGGGGACTTTGGCAGCAACGTCGTCGCAGATGTTCGCGATTGACACATAATTGGGGTCAGATTCCAATTAATCCACCATGACCGATACCACCACCCTAGAGCGCCAACCCACCCTCACCTGGTCCGATGACTTGGTGCTGAACATGGACAAAATGGACGCGACGCACCGCGAGTTTGTCGATATGCTGGCCGCCACCGAGTTGGCTCCAGACGCCCAGTTATTGCAAAGCTTCACCGACCTGATCGACCACACCGAAAGCCATTTCAGCGGCGAAGACCAGTGGATGAAAGACAGCGCTTTTGGTCCAGGCGGTTGTCACAGCGATGAGCACGACATGATTTTGAAAGTCATGCGCGAAGCGCTTCGTCGTGGTCAGTTCGACAACAACCTGTCTATGGTGCGCCAACTGACCCGTGAACTGGCGATTTGGTTTGACAACCACGCCAAGAGCATGGACGCGGTGCTGGCCATGTACTTGAAAGAAGTGCAATACGACCCACTGACCCGCATCGTGCATAAACCGCAACAACTCCCCGAGGGTGTGGCCGCCGGTGAATGCGGTGTGCCTGAGGTGCAATAACCGTAGCGACGATTGCCACGTCGCTGCGCTCCTCGCAATGACAGCAGCGACTTCAGCCCTTGATTCTCTGCCTCGCCAATTCCGCACCTTTGGCCAAGGCTTGCAGCTTTTTCCAAGCCACGTCGCGGCTCATGGGTGCCAAGCCGCAGTTGGTACAAGGAAACAAGTGCTCCTTGCTGACAAACTGCAAAGCTTTGCCAATGGTGTCGGCCACTTCTTCGGGGGTTTCGATCACATCGGACGCCACATCAATCACGCCCACCATCACGTCTTTGCCTTTGAGCAAAGCGATCAAGTCCATGGGCACGTGCGAGTGAAAACACTCCAGGCTGACTTGGTTGATGCTGCTTTTGGCCAGCGCCGGAAACACTTTTTCATACTGACGCCACTCATGGCCCAAGGTGTTTTTCCAGTCCACATTGGCTTGAATGCCATAGCCATAGCAAATATGCACAGCGGTGGTACAGGTGAGTCCCTGCGCGGCACGCTCTAGCGCTTTCACGCCCCAGTCGGCAGCGTCTTCCATGTAAACATTGAAGGCCGGTTCGTCAAACTGGATGATGTCGATGCCATCGGCTTGCAGCGCCAGCGCCTCTTCATTCAGCAACTCGGCAAAGGCCATGGCCATGTTGATGCGACCCTCTTTGCCCTCGCCGTAAAACCTGTCGGCTACGGTGTCTACAATCGTCATCGGGCCGGGCAAGGTGAATTTGGTTTTTTTCTTCGTATGCGCTCTCAGTAGCTGCGCTTCCATGGCGTGGACTCGCCCCTTCAAGCGCAGTTTGGCCACCACCTGCGGCACCATGGCGTCATAGCGGTTGTTGCGGATGCCCATCTTGACTTTGTTCTCAAAGTCGATGCCTTCCACCTGCTCTAAAAAACCATGCACGAAATGCTGACGTGCTTGCTCGCCGTCACCGATGATGTCCAAGCCAGCGTCTTCTTGCGCCTTGATCCACAGCAGCGTGGCGTCGGCCTTGGCTTGCAGCAAGGAGGCACCTGCCTGCTTCCATTGGGGCCACAGCTTTTCGGGCTCGGCCAGCCATTCGGGTTTGGGCAAGCTGCCGGCAATGGTGGTTTCAAACATCGGTTACTCCAAAAAATCAGGGAACAAGCCCCATGGCTTTCGCCAACAACTCAAAAGACCGCAACTGAACCGCAGGGTCGTGGGTCCAACTGCAAACCACCAACTCGTCAAGTTCCAGCTGCTTGGCAAGGATGCGCAGTTTATCTGCCGCCTGAACAGGGTTGCCCACCAGCGCGGTTTCACGCATGGCCATCATCTCGGCCATCTCTTGGTGGCTGACATCTTTCACTGCGTCATCCGGCGAAAGCAAAGGGCCGACACGCCCTCGGTTGCGGTCCATGCGCCACCGGGCGCGGCTTTGGAATTGGTACCAAGCGTCTTCTTCTTTGTCAGCCGCAAGGGCTGAGACACATATCGTCGCGTAAGGTTTGTCCAAATAAGGGCTGGGGCGAAACTGACTGCGGTACATCTCCAAGGCCTGCTCCACGCCAACACCGTCGCTGAAGAAATATGCAAACGCATAAGGCAAGCCCAAATGTGCGGCAAGTTGAGCGCCGTAGTTGGAACTGCCCAAAATCCACAACGAGGGTGAAGTTGCACCCACCGGCATGGCCCAGACCCCATGGGCAGGGTGACCCACAGGCATGGTCTGGCCTGTCACCCACGCTTGCAGTTCCATGACTTGCTGAGGAAAGCGCTCTGAGGCATAGCGATCGGGGTTGAGGAGCTGGGAGGTGCGCCCATCGCTGCCCGGTGCGCGGCCCAGCCCCAAGTCGATGCGCCCTGGCGCCAAGGCATCGAGCACACGAAATTGCTCGGCCACTTTGAAGGCCGCGTAATGCGGCAGCATGATGCCTGCACTGCCCAAGCGAATGCGCTTGGTGCGCATGGCAATGGCCGCCAACAACACCTCGGGGGCGGTGCCTGCAATGCTGGGCAGGCTGTGGTGCTCACTTACCCAAAAGCGGTCATAGCCCCAAGCCTCGCAATGCGTGGCCAAGGCAACAGTGTTGCGAATCGCCTCATCTTGGGGGCGACCTGCAGACACCACCGACTGGTCCAGTACAGAGAGTTTCAAGATGTGCTCATCTCAGCTTCTTGCAAGGACCGCCACATCACTTTGCCGCTGCCACTTTTGGGCAAGGCGTCAACAAACGCCACCAAACGCGGTGCTTTGTACACCGCCATATTGTCACGGCACCAAGCGAGGATGTCTTCCTCGCTGACCTTTGTGCGGTGGCTTTCGCGCAGTACCACCACCGCTTTGACGGTCTCGCCTCGGTAAGCGTCGCGCGAGGCAATGATGCAGGCCTCTTGAATGGCGGGATGGCGAAACATCAGCGCTTCCACCTCGGCTGGCCAGACCTTGAAGCCCGAGGCGTTGATCATGCGTTTCAACCGGTCTGTGATAAAGAAATAACCCTGCTCATCCACATGACCCAAGTCACCTGAGCGAAAAAACCGCTCGCCATCCAGTTGCATAAAGGCTTGCTCGGTGGCGTCGGGGCGACGCCAGTAGCCGTTGAAAATTTGCGGCCCCCGCATGATGATTTCACCTTGCTCGCCGATAGCCACTTCTTGCAAAGTTTCGGGGTTGATGACCCGCGCATCCACGCCGATGATGGGAACGCCCAAGCACTGCTGTTTGGGTGCGTCGGGGGGGTTGCTATGCGAGGGTGCGGCAGTTTCGGTCAGGCCATAGCCTTCGATATAGCGTAAGCCGTACAACTCCCACAGTCGTTGCGCCACCGCTTGGGGCATGGCCGCACCGCCGCCGCCAATGGCCACCAAACTGGACAGGTCGTATTGGTCAAACTTCGGACTGCCCAACAAATCGATGACCATGGTGGGGATGTTGGTCCAGTGGGTGACACGGTGGCGCGAAATCAGCGCTCCTGCGTAGTCGCGGTCCCAGCGCGGCATCAGCACCACGGTGGCGCCTAAGTACATGCCGCAGTGCATGACCGTGACCAAACCTGTGATGTGAAACATGGGCACCACGCACAAGCCGATGTTTTCGTGCGAGCCGTTGTTCCAAATCGCGCCACACACCGCGTTGTGCATGACGCTGCTGTGCGGGTGCATGCAGCCCTTGGGCAAGCCTGTGGTGCCGCTGGTATAGGGCAATATGGCCAGGTCAGCAGGCGACACGGTCATTGGGGGCAGCGTCAAGCTGTTGCCCAGCACCTGAGTCCAGTCATGCGAATGGCCGCCATTGAATACGGGCAGTTCAATGCGTTGCGTCAGCCACGCTTGCCACGCCACAGGCCAGGCTTCTTGGGTTTGAAGTGAGGGGTCAAACGCATCGCTGTAGTGCGTTATCAGCAAATGATGTAAACCTTCACCTTCGGGCAAAGCATCGCTGGCTGCAGCCATATCGGCGGCCACATCGGCCGTGGTGATGGCAATGCGCGCTTGCGCGTCCGTGATGTAGTGCTCCAGCTCTTTGGCGCGGTTCATGGGGTTGACGGGTACCACCACCGCATTGGCCCGCAAGATCCCAAAGTGCGCCGCCACCAATTGGGGGCAGTTTTGCATGTCCAGCAAGACACGGTCGCCTTTTTGAATGCCTTTGTCGTGCAACCAAGCAGCGATGCGCTCGGCTTGGTGGGTGAGTTGTTGGTAGCTGAGGGCGTTGCCCAAAAATTGCAGTGCAGTTTTGTGGGGGAAACGCTTTGCGCTGAAGGCTAAGTTATCCCAGAGGGTGGTGGCAGGTGGCGTGATGTGGTGGGGAACGCGAGCAGGCCAGTGCTTGTAGTGAGGTTTCATGGCCCCAAAGCCTAACCGCCCCACCCAAGCGGCGCAAGAGGACTGCCCCTTGGTTAAGAGGCGTTCTTAGGCGGTTTGGGGTGCGGGGGTGCGACGACGCCCGCCTTGGCGCAGGCTGAACATGGCTTGGAAATAGCCACGCAGCCAGCCCATGTCGATGGGTTTACGCAGCAAATGGGTGCCTGCGGGCAGTTCGCCATAGGTGGCAATTTCTTCGTCTGACAAACCAGTGATGACAATGACGGCCATTTGAGAAAACAAGGGATGGGTATGTAACTGGCGCAACATTTCCACACCGTCAATGCCAGGCATGCGCAAATCGGTTAGCAGAACCTGCGGTTTGAGAACCGATATATCGAGCAAAGCTTCAATGGCCGACGCGGTGATGGTGGTGTCGAGTGACAAGTCCCATTGGTCAAAATGCATTTGAAACATGGTGCGGGTGAGTTCGTCGTCCTCGACCACCATGACTTTGAGTCGCTTTGAGTCTTGGTAATTGGCGTTGGGCGAGAGGCTGGCGCGGTTTTGGTAGTCACGAATCGATTGAATGGAAATGCGGCGATGACCGCCTTGGGTTTTCCAAGCTTCGAGTTCGTTTTTTTCCACCAAGGTTTGCACGGTGCCCACCGACAGGTTGAGCAATTTGGCGGCGTAACTGGTGCCACAGTACTCGTCGCTGGTGTCAGGAATAGCTTTATGACTCATGAATACTCCACGGTAATGGAAAAGGTAAGAATTACCACTTTTTTATCATTTTACCGTGAATTTTGGCGTATCCTTAACTATTTAATACTTTTTATGTGGTTTTTTGGAATTATTTGAGCGCTTTATAGCGCACTCGCTTGGGTTTGGCACCTTCTTCACCCAAACGTTTCTTTTTATCGGCTTCATATTCTTGGTAATTGCCGTCAAAAAATGTCCATTGTGAATCGCCTTCGCAAGCCAAGATATGGGTCGCAATCCGGTCCAAGAACCAGCGATCGTGGCTGATGACCATGATGCTGCCGGCAAATTCCAGTAAAGCGTCTTCCAAGGCCCGCAGGGTTTCCACGTCCAAGTCGTTGGAGGGTTCGTCCAGCATCAAGACATTGCCGCCAGCGATCAAGGTTTTGGCCAAATGCAAACGACCGCGCTCACCACCGGACAGCGTACCCACACGTTTTTGCTGGTCGCCGCCATTGAAGTTAAAGCGACCGCAATAGGCGCGGCTGGCCATTTCGAACTTGCCCACGGTCAAGATGTCCAAGCCACCCGACACATCTTCCCAAACAGTTTTTTCGTTGGCAAGGTCGTCGCGGTTTTGGTCCACAAAGGCCATCTTTACGGTTTGGCCGATTTTGATGTCACCGGTGTCAGCCTTCTCTTTGCCAGCAATCATGCGAAACAGCGTGGATTTACCAGCGCCGTTGGGGCCGATGATGCCCACGATGGCACCCGCAGGAATTTTGAAGCTCAGGTTGTCGATCAGCATGCGGTCGCCAAAGGACTTGCTGACATTGGTGAACTCAATGACTTCATGACCCAAGCGTTCAGCCACGGGAATGAAGATTTCCTGCGTTTCGTTGCGCTTTTGGTATTCGAAGTCGGACAACTCTTCAAAGCGGGCAATACGCGCCTTGCTTTTGGCTTGACGGCCTTTGGGGTTTTGGCGCACCCAGTCCAACTCTTTTTTCAAGGCTTTGGCACGTGCCTCTTCGCCCTTTTGCTCTTTCTCTAAGCGGTCTTGTTTTTGCTCCAACCAAGTGGTGTAGTTGCCTTTGTAAGGGATGCCGTGGCCTCGGTCGAGTTCCAAAATCCATTCGGCCGCGTTGTCAAGGAAGTAGCGGTCATGGGTGATGGCCACCACGGTGCCAGAAAATCTTGCGAGAAACTGCTCTAGCCAATCGACCGACTCGGCGTCCAAGTGGTTGGTGGGTTCGTCAAGCAACAACATATCGGGGCGCGAAAGCAGCAACTGGCACAAGGCCACGCGGCGTTTCTCACCACCCGACAAATGCTCAATCACCGCGTCCCATGGCGGCAAGCGCAGCGCGTCAGCTGCAATTTCGAGTTGGTGCTCGCTGTTGTCGCTGCCGGCCGCCGCGATGATGGCTTCCAACTGGCCTTGCTCTGCAGCCAAGGCGTCAAAGTCGGCGTTTTCTTCGGCGTAAGCGGCATAAACCTCTTCAAGGCGTTTTTGGGCTTGCAAGACCTCTTCCATGCCGCCCTCCACCGCTTCGCGAACGGTTTGTTCAGGGCGCAACTTGGGCTCTTGGGGCAAATACCCGATCTTCAAACCAGCCATGGGAAACGCTTCACCCTCGATTTCCTTGTCGATGCCCGCCATGATTTTCAGCAGTGTGGACTTGCCAGAACCGTTCAAGCCCAGCACGCCGATCTTGGCGCCTGGGAAAAAGCTCAGGGAAATATCTTTCAGGATATGGCGTTTGGGCGGCACGATTTTGCCGACGCGGTTCATAGTGAAAACGTATTGGGACATGGAATGGACTCTCTAGGCTCTGCGCCACACGGTGTGGCCTTGATTAATGATGGATTATCTCTGCACTTGTGTCACCAATGAAGCAGATGGCCAAGTTCGAAAAATCATCCCCAAAAGCCAAGACCTGCTTTCATGAGACAATATTCTTCAGTTGATGCCACCAGTTGCTTCAACATCAGCGCTTCTGCTGGGGCCGGAATCCAAACCCTGCGTTTGTTAACTACCTGCCCAAATGTGTTTCCTCGGTCTTTAGCTGGCTGCCCTTTTTTGGCGGAACAGATCGAAACCCAAGCGTCGCCCAACCGCGCGCTCCTTTATGAATTTTGATGAATTGAACTTGGCTCCAGCCATTCTGAAAGCTGTGCGCGAGCAAGGCTACGACACCCCCACCCCTATCCAAGCGCAAGCCATTCCCGCCGTACTGGCTGGACAAGACTTGCTGGCAGGTGCGCAAACTGGCACAGGCAAAACCGCCGCCTTCACTCTGCCCATGCTGCACAAACTCAGCATGAGCCGCAGCAGCACCAACCGCTTTGGCGTATTTGGCATACGCGCCTTGGTGCTAACGCCCACCCGAGAACTCGCCGCGCAAGTGGAAGAGTCAGTGCGCACCTATGGCAAGCACCTGCAACTCCAATCCGCCGTTATTTTTGGCGGTGTCGGCATGGCGGCTCAAATCAAAGCCTTGAAAAAAGGCGTGGACATCTTGATTGCCACCCCTGGGCGTTTGCTGGACTTGCAGCAACAAGGTTTTCTGGACCTCTCCACCGTGCAAATGCTGGTGCTGGACGAAGCCGACCGCATGCTCGACATGGGATTCATCCATGACGTGAAAAAAGTGCTGGCGCTGGTGCCCAAAGAAAAACAAAGCCTGTTGTTCTCGGCCACCTTCAGCCAAGAGATCCGCGATTTGGCGGCGCAGTTGCTGCACAAACCGCAAAGCATTCAAGTCACTCCTGAAAACACCACGGTGCAACTGATCAAACAGGTGATTCATCCCGTGGGCAGGCAGCAAAAGAAAGCCCTGCTCGCACACATCATCGACACCAAGCAGTGGAGCCAAGTGCTGGTGTTTTGCCGTACCAAGTTTGGTGCCAACCATGTGGCTGATTTTTTAAACAAACAAGGCATCACCGCCATGGCGCTGCACGGCAACAAAAGCCAAACAGCGCGTACCCAAGCGCTAGCGGGCTTTAAAAGCGGCGACATCCGTGTGCTGGTGGCAACTGACATCGCTGCTCGTGGCATCGACATCGATGATTTGCCGCACGTGGTGAATTACGAAATCCCCAATATCAGCGAAGACTATGTACACCGCATTGGCCGAACCGGTCGTGCCGGTGCCAGCGGAGAAGCGGTCAGTTTGGTGTCCTTGGACGAGGAAGGCTTTATGCAAGAAATTGAAAAATTCACACGTCAAACCATTGAGGTTGAAAAGGTCGAGGGCTTTGGTCCTTCACCCGACGAGCGGGCCGAGCCCATTGCCATGGGTCGCCAAACCTTGTGGGGCGGTTTAGGCAAACCGCCCAGCCGCGACGTGATGGCTGCTGCCGCTCGTGCTGCTCGTCAAGAAATGATGGAACGCATCCGCGAGAAAAAACCTGCTGGCGCTGGACGCGGCGGCGAAGGCAGAGGACAGGGCCAAGGCCAGCGTGCTGCTTCGCCTTCTTCATCCACTCGTTCTGAGCGCCCTCCCCGCAACCCCAACCCTGGGCAGCCTTCGCATGGCGCAGGACCAGCGCACAACGGCGCACCACGCTCGCAAGGCCCACGTCGTGACCGCCCTGAGCGCGGCCCGCGCAACCCAGCTCCCGATGGCATGCCCCACGACAACTTTGAGCACCAACCCCCCTCTCATCAACAAGAAGACGATTTCCAACCCCGCGCCAATGCGCATTTGGGAACCCAAAGTGGTGTGAATGCGTTTGGCCATAAGTCTGGTGGCGGCGCAGGTCGTCAACCCGATCCCACCATGACCTCGGTCGATTTGCTCAGCCGCAACAACCGTGGCGGCGGTGGCGGTGGCGGCAAACGCCGCACGGGTGGTGGTGGCGGCAGCGGCGGCCGACCCGGTGGTGGTGGTTACGCTGGCAAGAAAAGCGGCGGCGGCTTCGGCCGCTGAAAAAGCTTCAAGCGCTTTAAACCCTGTTCGCCCATTCTGGGACCAAAGCGGGAATCGCCTGCCCTTCAAAGTGCGCGTTCAAGTTCGCCAATGCCAAAGCTGCCATGGCTTGGCGGGTTTGCACCGTGGCGCTGGCCACATGCGGTGTCAGCACCACGTTTTGCAAGTTACGCAATTCGGCGGGCACTCGCGGCTCGTCGGCATACACATCCAAGGCCGCACCGCCAATCACTTTCTTTTGCAAAGCGTCAATGAGCGCGGCTTGGTCCACCACTGAACCACGGGCCACATTGATGAAGTAGCCTTTGTTGCCCAAGGCCTGCAACACCTCGGCGTTGATGAGATTGCGGGTTGTCGGGCCACCTGGGATGATGGCCACCAAATAATCCACATTCGCAGCCAATTCTTTGGCCAAAGGGTAGTAGGTGTAGGGCAAAGTAGGCACCGCGTGACGGGCGGTGTAAGCGATAGACATGTCAAATGCCGCTGCACGTTTGGCAATAGCTTGGCCGATGCGGCCAATGCCCACCAAGCCCAATCGCGCACCGCTCATTTTGGTTTGCAAGGGAAACGGGCCTTCGACCCAATCGCTGTTACGAACAAACTTATCAGCTTGCGGAATGCGTCGAGCAATCGAGAGCATCAAGCCCAGCGCCAAATCGGCGACGTCGTCGTTGAGCACCCCAGGCGTGTGGCTGACCTTGATGCCACGCTCCATGGCGCCAATGACATCAACGCCGTCGTAGCCCACACCGCAAATAGAAATGAACTCCAAGGCGGGAAACAAAGACATCAGTTTTTTGTCGATGACTGCGTCGCCTCCACCCACCATGGCGCGTATACGCTGCAAAGCGCTGGGGTCGGTGATGTGGTCGCGGTCATGCACTGTATAGGTTTGCTGCAAATCCGACATCAGGTAGGTGGGCAGGTTGGTGACCCGCAAAATATCTATCATGGTGCGCTCCAGTTAAGCCATCCCCGTATAAACACTGCTCAGCGAGGGGATTAGCGGGGGTAGTATAGGCACAGTCTTTCATCCATCTCAGGCCGTACCTCAACATGACCCAATCTCCACCTAAGAAAAAACCCTCCGAACTTCGCTCGCAACAATGGTTTGGTCGTCAAGACCGCGACGGCTTTGCCTACCGCAGCTGGGTCAAGGGTAAGGGCGTTCCGCACGATCAGTTTGATGGCCGCCCCGTCATCGGTATTTGCAACACCTTCAGTGAACTCACACCCTGCAACTCGCATTTCCGCACACTGGCTGAGCAGGTCAAGATCGGTGTTTACGAGGCGGGCGGCTTCCCGCTTGAATTCCCCGTCATGTCGCTGGGCGAGACCTTGCTTCGCCCCACCGCCATGCTTTACCGCAACCTGGCCAGCATGGATGTTGAAGAAAGCATTCGCGGTAACCCCATCGATGGTGTGGTGTTGCTTATGGGTTGCGACAAAACCACCCCCTCCCTCATCATGGGAGCGGCCAGCGTCGACCTGCCCACCATTGGTGTCAGTGGCGGTCCCATGCTCAACGGCAAATGGCGTGGCCAAGAGTTAGGCTCTGGCACCGGTATGTGGAGCATGAGCGAGCAAGTGCGCGCCGGCACCTTGAAACTGGCTGACTTTTTCGAAGCCGAGAGCTGTATGCACCGCAGCCATGGCCACTGCATGACCATGGGCACAGCCTCCACCATGGCCTGCATGGTCGAGGCCTTGGGCGTGGGTTTACCTGGCAACGCCGCCTACCCCGCCGTAGATGGCAGGCGCAATGTGTTAGCCCGCAATTCAGGGCGGCGTATCGTCGAGATGGTGCATGCCGACCAAAAACTCTCCTCTATCTTGACACGTGAAGCGTTTGAAAACGCCATCAAAACATTGGCCGCGATTGGGGGGTCCACCAATGCAGTGGTCCATTTGATCGCCATCGCAGGGCGCTTGGGTGTGCCTCTGAGCGTGGACGACTTCGACCACTTGGCCTCAGAGTTGCCTTGCTTGCTGAATTTGCAACCCTCAGGCGACCATTTGATGGAAGATTTTTGCTACGCCGGCGGCTTGCAAGTGGTGATGAAAGAAATCGCGCACCTGCTGCACACCAGCATCGTCACCTCCAGCGGCCAAAGCGTGGCAGACAATATGGCAGATGCGGTCAACTACGACGCCCGTGTGATCAAGCCGTTTGCTGAACCCTTCAAAGACAAGGCCGGCATTGCAGTGCTGCGTGGCAATTTGGCAGAACGCGGCGCGGTCATCAAGCCCAGCGCAGCTTCACCCGAATTGATGGTGCACACCGGTCGTGCGGTGGTGTTTGAAAACATCGATGATTTCCACGCCCGCATAGATGACGAAAACTTGGACGTCGACGAAACCTGCGTGATGGTCCTGAAAAACTGCGGCCCCAAAGGCTACCCTGGTATGGCAGAGGTGGGTAATATGCCCTTGCCGCCCAAAGTGCTCAGAAAAGGCATCACCGACATGGTGCGCATCAGCGACGCCCGCATGAGTGGTACCGCTTACGGCACGGTGGTCTTACATGCGGTTCCCGAGGCTGCAGCCGGCGGCACGCTGGCCTTGGTGCACAACGGTGACATGATTGAACTCAATGTGCCCGAGCGAAGGCTGCATTTGCATGTGAGTGACGCCGAATTAGCCAAACGCCGCGCCGCTTGGACAGCGCCCGCACCTGCGCTGGATTCGGGCTATTGGAAGCTTTACATCGACCATGTGACGCAAGCCGATGAAGGCGCCGACTTGGACTTTTTACGCGGCAAGCGCGGCTCCTTTGTGCCTAAGGACAACCATTAAAGGCGAACGCCTTTGGGCTTGTCCTTGCGAAGGACGAAGTAGCGAACAAAACAAGACGTGTGTCGCAGGTCGACCGTAGCCTACGTTGTGCCAGCATGGAGGCGAGGCCGAGCCTGCGGCGCAGGGCTTTGGCGATAGAGGTTGCTTCAGGGCTTCGCCCTTCGCAATGACAGTTAGAGCCCTTTAAGCGCGGTGCTCTCCAAACCCGCCGCCTTGCAGTCATCGATGTACTGGCGAATAACGTCTTGGAAATTGGCATCAGGCTGCAAGCCCAAGCGAGGGGCGCGTAAGGCTTTGGCACCCTTGGGCCAATTGGCGACGATGCCAGCGACGCGCTCATCGCGTTGAAACTTCACACGGGCTCGCACCGCAGGACCCGCCACCGCTTCCAAGGCATCGAGCATTTGCTGCACCGTGACATTCAGGGCAGGCAAATTCATTGCGCTTCGGCCTTGGAAATCCTCGGCGCTGGCTTCAAAAATCGCAATCAAACTGCGCACCGTCACGCCAGGTGACGAGACGGGGTGCGACACCGTGGCGTCCACAGGGCAAATGGATTCCTCACCTGCCAAGGGTTCGCGCAAGATGCCGCTGAAAAACGAAGAGGCTGCACCGTTTGGCTTGCCAGGGCGCACACTGACTGTCATCAGGCGAGCGCTTCGGCCATCGATAAAGCCTTTGCGACTGTAGTCGGCCACCATAACCTCGCACATCAATTTTTGTGCGCCGTACGAGGTTTGTGGCGTGGTGAAGGTGTCGTCGGTGACGACATCGGGCAAAGGATGGGCTGGGTCGGGGCCGTACACCGCCACCGAGCTGCTGAACAGCAAACGTGGCTTGTTGCCAGCCGAACGCAAGGCGTCGAGCAAGGCGCGGGTACTGTCCACATTCGAGCGCATACCCAAATCAAAATCAGCTTCGCACTCGCCTGAAACCGCAGAGGCCAGATGGAACACGCCGTCGAACTTGGCCTGTGCAAATCCGGCGCATTGATCTAGCAAAGGTCCCGTCAACACCGCCACGCGGTGGTCTGCAGCCAAATCGGCAGGGGCAGGAAATTGATCCGCCAAAACGACTTGGGTGAGTGTTTGGCCAGCCAGTGTGCCTTTGGCCAACAGGGTACGTGCCAAGCGGACGCCTAAGAATCCGGCTCCGCCGGTGATCAACAGCTTCATGGTGTGCCTCGGTTACAAAGAAAAGAGTCACAGCATAACCGCCAACACTTCTCAGAATGTAGGCTTTGTCAACGGGTTAGCCCTGATGGACGCCGTACCATCGACAGGTAAGCTTGATTTCAATGATGCGTCCTGTGCGCACCCCCTCTTGCGGAGTTTTCCATGGCCAGCGTCACCATCGGTCAAGTACACAAGTACTTTGGCCGCACCCACATCATCCAAGGTGTCAGCGTGGATATCGCCGATGGCGAGTTTTGCGTGCTGGTTGGCCCCTCGGGTTGTGGCAAATCCACCTTGCTGCGCATGATTGCAGGCCTTGAGGAAATCTCGGGCGGCGATATTTACATTGGCGACAAACGTGTCAACGACATGCCGCCCAAAGAGCGTGACATCGCGATGGTTTTCCAAAACTACGCCCTCTATCCCCACATGACGGTGCGCGACAACATGGCGTTTTCTTTGTTGCTGGCCAAACAATCCACACAAGTCATTGCTGAACGGGTCGACATCGCCGCTGGCATCTTGGGTTTGCATTCCCTCTTAGACCGCTTTCCCCGCCAACTCTCAGGCGGGCAGCGCCAGCGGGTGGCCATGGGTCGCGCCATCGTGCGTGACCCGCAGGTGTTTTTGTTTGACGAGCCGCTATCCAACCTTGACGCCAAGCTGCGCGTGTCCATGCGCACCGAAATCAAAGAGCTGCACCAACGCCTGAAAACCACGTCCATTTACGTCACCCACGACCAAATTGAGGCCATGACCATGGCCGACAAAATCGTCGTCATGCGCGATGGCGTGGTCGAGCAAATTGGCTCACCCCTGCAGCTTTACGACCACCCTGCCAACCAGTTTGTGGCGGGCTTCATTGGCTCGCCCTCTATGAACTTTTTGCCCGGTACGGTGCGCGGTGCGCAAGTGGCGCTGCCTGATGGCATCTTGCTGCCCATGCCCCTGAATGCCCGCGCCAACGAAGGCCAAGCGGTGATTTACGGCATACGACCCGAACATTTGGCCATTGCCAGCGGCAGCGAGGGATTGGCCACCGAGGTGGTGGTGGTCGAGCCGACAGGCGCAGACACCCAAGTGTTCACCAAAATTGCAGGCGTAGAAGTGACCTCGGTGTTTCGCGAGCGCCATACCTTCACGCCTGGCAGCACCATCCGTTTGCAACCCGACGCGAGCCGCGCCCATTTGTTTGACGCTGCCAGCGGCAAAGCCCTCAAGCCTTAACGCGCACACCCAACCCCATTGCCACAGGAGGCTTTATGACCGAAACCACCCGTCGCCAATTCATCCAATCCACCAGTGTTGCCACCGGCGCTGTGGCTGCCGCGCCCATGCTCTTCAGTACCCCCGCTGGTGCGCAATGGACCAATGTGCCCGAGAAAGACGCCAAGCTGCGGGTGCTTCGCTGGAGCCGCTTTGTGCAGGGTGACATCGACACCTACTTGGCCAATGTCAAAAAATTCACCGAAAAAACCGGCATTGAGGTGCGGGTGGACAACGAGGGCTGGGAAGATGTGCGCCCCAAAGCGGCTGTAGCGGCCAACACTGGCGCAGGCCCCGACATCATCTTGTCCACCAACGATGACGCCAACCTCTATCCCGACAAACTGCTCGATGTCTCCGACGTTTGCGACTACTTAGGCAAAAAATACGGCGGCTGGTACCCCGCTTGCGAAACTTACCTCAAACCCGATGGCAAAAAATGGATAGGTGTGCCACTGGGGGCCAGCGGCGCCATCATGGTGTATCGCCAAAGCCATCTCAAGGCCGCAGGCATCACCACCTTCCCCAAGGACACTGACGGCTTTTTGAAAATGTTCCAAGCCCTCAAGTCAAAAGGCACACCCGGCGGCATGGCGCTGGGCAACGCCACCGGCGACAGCGGTTGGACGCACTGGCTCATTTGGGCCTTTGGCGGCTCTATCGTCGACA
Organism: Bordetella parapertussis; assembly: GCA_945861305.1. Lineage (GTDB taxonomy): Bacteria > Pseudomonadota > Gammaproteobacteria > Burkholderiales > Burkholderiaceae_C > Limnohabitans. The sequence continues at coordinate 28,112 of CAMATW010000005.1, forward strand.
AAAATAACAAGGTGATCATCAACAGCCCGCAAACCGTCAAGGCCTTGGAGTTCGCCAAAGAGCTTTATGCCACCTTCATCCCCGGTACCTTGTCGTGGCTTGACCCGAACAACAACAAAGCATTTTTGGATGGCCAACTCAGCGTCACCAACAACGGCATTTCCATCTATTACGCAGCAAAAAAATCGGACAATCCCACGGTCAACGCGCTCGCCGCAGACATTGGACACGCCCCGTTTCCTGTGGGCCCTGTGGGCATCCCCACCGAGTACCACTTGTTTTTCAACCAAATGATTTTCAAGTACACCAAGTACCCTAACGCAGCCAAAGAATTTTTGCGTTTCATGATGGAAGAAGAGCAGTACGGTGCTTGGTTGCAAGGCGCAGGCGGCTATGTGTCGCACCCTTTGGCGGCCTATGGCAAAAATCCCATCTGGACGGTGGACCCCAAGCACACTCCCTACCGCGATTCAGTGAAAAACATGCGCCCTTCGGGCTATGCCGGTCAACTGGGCTATGCCTCTGCGGGTGCCATGGCTGACTTCATCGTCTGCAATATGGTGGCCGAAGCCGCCTCGGGTGCCCAAACCCCCGAAGCCGCCGCCCAACGCGCCCAAAAACGCGCTGAACGCTATTACAAAACCTGATGCTGACTCGACTGCAAAACAGCCGCAACGGGCTGGGCCTGCTGTTCATGCTGCCCGCCACGGCGCTGCTGGTCGTCTTTCTTACCTACCCGCTGGGTTTGGGCATTTGGCTGGGCTTTACCGACACCAAGATCGGGCGCGAAGGCATGTTCATTGGCCTAGAGAACTACGAATTTTTATGGGAGGACGCTGTCACCCGCTTGGCCTTGTTCAACACCTTGTTTTATACCTTTGTGGCCAGTGTGCTGAAGTTCTTTTTAGGTCTGTGGCTTGCGATTTTGCTCAATGAGCGTATGCCCTTCAAAACTTTTTTTCGCTCGGTCATTTTATTGCCCTACATCGTGCCCACCGCTTTGTCGGCGATCGCTTTTTGGTGGCTGTACGATGCGCAGTTTTCCATCATCAGCTGGGTGCTGGTCAAAGCCGGTTGGATTGATAACTACATCGACTTCTTAGGCGACCCTTGGAACGCACGTTTCTCAGTGCTGGCCGCCAATGTGTGGCGCGGCGTACCGTTTGTGGCCATCACCTTGCTGGCAGGATTGCAAACCATTTCACCTTCGTTGTATGAAGCCGCAGCCATTGATGGCGCTACCGCTTGGCAACGCTTTCGCCACATCACCTTACCCTTGCTCACCCCCATGATTGCGGTGGTGATGACGTTTTCAGTGCTCTTCACCTTCACCGACTTTCAGCTGATCTACGTCATCACACGCGGTGGCCCCCTTAACGCCACACACCTGATGGCCACGCTGTCTTTCCAACGCGCCATCTCCGGCGGGGCTTTAGGCGAAGGAGCAGCAATTGCCATCTCTATGGTCCCGTTTTTACTGGCCGCAATTTTGTTCAGTTACTTCGGGTTGCAAAGACGCGCCTGGCAACAAGGGGGCAGTGACAAATGAGCGATTCCAAAGACGACGACAGCCAAGGCATGGGCTATTTGGACACGGCTCGCACCCGTTGGATGACGGTGTACGCGCCGCTGGGTATTTTTGTGTTTGTGTTGTTGTTTCCTTTTTACTGGATGATCATCACCTCGGTCAAGCCCAACAACGAATTGCTTTCGCGTGACGGCAACCCGTTTTGGGTAATCAAGCCAACCTTAGAGCATTTCCACAAACTGCTGTTCAAAACCGCCTACCCCGAGTGGCTCTGGAACACGGTTTTCATCTCGGTCATCTCCACTGTGGTGTCGCTGGCTTGTGCGGTGCTGGCGGCTTACGCCATTGAGCGCCTGCGCTTCAAAGGCTCGCGCCAAGTGGGACTGGGCATTTTTCTGGCCTATTTGGTGCCACCCTCTATTTTGTTCATTCCCTTGGCCACCATTGTTTTCAAGCTGGGCTTGTTTGACACCCGCTGGGCGCTGATCCTGACCTACCCCACTTTCCTGATCCCCTTTTGCACGTGGTTGCTGATGGGCTACTTCCGCTCTATTCCCTTTGAGCTTGAAGAGTGCGCTTTGATTGATGGCGCCACTCGCTTTGAAATTTTGTGGAAGATCATCTTGCCGCTGTCGGTGCCAGGGCTCATTTCCGCTGGTATTTTTGCCTTCACCTTGTCGTGGAACGAGTTCATTTACGCCCTCACCTTCATCTCGTCTTCCGAGGTGAAAACCGTACCGGTCGGGGTCATCACCGAACTGGTCGAGGGCGATGTCTACCACTGGGGCTCACTCATGGCGGGTGCCTTGTTTGGTTCGATACCCGTGGCGGTGCTGTACTCGTTCTTTGTCGACCACTATGTGTCGGGCATGACAGGCGCGGTCAAGGAATAAGATAAGCCCCTTCTCAATAGAAGGTGTGGGTGATGACCAAAATTTCGCTGGCCGATATGCGCAAGAGCTACCAAAGCGCCGAGCTTTTGGAAGAAAGCGCACAAATCCACCCTATGCGGCAGTTCGAGCAATGGCTGCATGAAGCCTTGCAAGCCGAGGTCCCTGAGCCCAACGCCATGACCTTGGCCACCGTCGGCAGCGATATGCGCCCGAGCACCCGCGTGGTGCTCATCAAAGGCTATGACGACCACGGACTGGTTTGGTACACCAATTACGACAGCCGCAAAGGCCAAGAGCTGGCAGGCAACCCTTTTGCTTCGCTGCAATTTCACTGGGTAGAGCTCGAGCGTGTGGTGCGTATCGAGGGCCGTGTGAGCAAAATCAGTGAAGAGGAAAGCGACGCTTACTTCCACAGCCGCCCCTTGGACTCACGCATAGGCGCTTGGGCCAGTCCGCAAAGCCAAGTGATTGCTTCTCGTACACAGTTGGTGACCCAAGCCGCCAGCTACATGGCGAAATTTGGTATGAAGCCACCCCGCCCGCCACACTGGGGGGGCTACAGGCTCACGCCTGATCGCTGGGAGTTTTGGCAAGGCGGTGTGGCACGTTTGCATGACCGCCTGAGCTACCGTCTGCAAGACGGCGCATGGGCCCAAGAACGGTTGGCGCCTTAAGTCAGGGCTTTAGGTTAAGGTTTAAGCCAATGCACAAAGTGTTGCTGCAGTTTTTTTACCTTGGGAGCCACCACAAAGGTGCAATAGCCTTGGTGGGGGTTGTGCTGGAAATAGTCTTGGTGGTAATCCTCGGCGGGCCAATAGTGTTCTAGCGGCATGACCTCGGTCACGATGGGACTGTCAAACTGCCCCAAACTGGTCACCTCAGAGATCAACTGCAAAGCCGCCATGTGGTCTGCATCATTAGAAACATAAATGCCACTGCGGTACTGGGTGCCCACATCGTTGCCTTGGCGGTTCAAGCTGGTCGGGTCGTGAATCTCGAAAAAAATGTCCAAGATGTCACGCAAAGTGATGATGCTGTTGTCATACCGCAAACGCACCACTTCGTTAAAACCGGTGCGCCCTGTGCAGACTTGTTCATAGGAGGGACGCGCGGGCCCCAAGCCATTGCTGTAACCCGACTCGACATCCAATACCCCACGCACACGCACAAACACCGCCTCTGTGCACCAGAAACAGCCTCCGCCCAAAGTGATGGTTGAATTTGCCATGCAGAGCATCTTAGCCACTCCTGTTCCCTGTGGGAAACTCAGGGCATTGAGCTTGCCCTTTGCCTATGCTGACCTGGATTGGCCCTTACAAACCCCTGATTTCTGCCCTGTTGATGCCGCCTGCCAGCCTTTTGCTGCTGATGTTGGCGGGTGTGGTGTTGATGAGGTTCTCTAAGCGCTGGGGTAAAGCCATTTGTGCGATTGGGGCTGTGCTGCTCTGGGTGCTCAGCTGCAGCGCCACCGCTTACGGTCTGAATCAACTTTTGCTGCGCACTTACCCGCCGCTTGCCACAGAAGCTTTGGAGCAAGCCCAAGCTATCGTGGTGCTAGGCGGGGGCATCGAGTTGTATGCACCGCAGTATGGTCGGCCCATCATCGGCTCAGAGGCCCACCAACGCTTGGTTTATGGTAGGTACTTAAAATCCCTTCACGACTTGCCATTGGTGTACAGCGGAGGCAAGGGCTGGGGCGCACCCTCAGCTCAAACCGTGACCGAGGCGCAAGTGGCTGCCTATGTGCTGCAGCGAGATTTTGGTCAGACTTTCCTCTTGGGCGATGAGGAGTCACGGGACACCCGCGAAAACGCTTTGCGTTCTTATGCCGTTTTGTCGGTCAAGGGGATTAAGCGCATTGCATTGGTTACCCACGACTGGCATATGCAGCGCAGCGTCATGCTGTTTGAGGCTGCAGGCTTTGAGGTGATGCCCGCCCCCATGGGATACACCCAGCCGCCCATGCGCTGGGACACCGATTACCTGCCCTCGACAGATGGACTCAGATCCAGCAAAAGGGTTTTACATGAGTGGCTGGGTCGGTTACATTACTAACCAGTCAGTCATTAATATGCAAACCACCACATTTTCCAACGATGCGCCCAGTGTGCACAAACGTGAACGCCGCAAAGAGGCCCGCCCCGGCGAGTTGCTTGACGCCGCGCTGAGCCTGTTTGTGAACAAAGGTTTTTCCGCCACCAAGGTGGAAGATGTGGCAGCCAGCGCTGGGGTGTCCAAGGGCACCTTGTTTCTTTATTTTTCAAGCAAAGAAGACTTGTTCAAAGCAGTGATTCGTGCCAATTTGGCCGATCATTTTCCCGCATGGAACCAAGAGTTCGAGGAATTTCAGGGCTCTACCTCAGACATGCTGGAGTACGCCATGGTGTCTTGGTGGCAACGCATAGGCTCGACCGACGCCAGTGGCATCACCAAATTGGTCATGAGCGAAGCGCACAATTTTCCGGAGGTTGTTGAGTTTTATGACCAAGAGGTGATTCGCCCTGGCCATGAACTTTTCAAACGCATCTTGCAACGCGGCATTGATCATGAAGAATTTGTGGCATTCGATACCGATTTGGCGGTTCACAGTTTGGTCAGCGCCATCTTGTATGTGAACATGTGGAAACATTCCTTGGCCTGTAACGCCTCACTCAATTCACTTAATCCTGAAGCATTCTTGCGCAACCACGTGCACCTGATGGTGCAGGGTTGGCGCCAGTGCTGAGAAGACCCTTTTATCGGAGCAAGCGCAGATGAATTTCAAAATCAAAGGCTGGGGTTACGTCGCACTGTTGTCTGCAGCCATGGTGGGCGGCGGCGCTTGGTATATGCGCTCTGCTGCGCCCAAGCAAGACGCCAGCAAAGCCGCGCCTTCCGCCTCTGTCGCACCAGTCGCCGCACCAATTTTTGAGATTCCTGCCAGCGACACCTTGGTTGCCACCGAGCAGCGCTTGGTTCAAAACCTCCCCATCTCTGGCAACCTCAAAGCCATCAACACCGTGGTCATCAAGTCGCGGGTAGCTGGCGAAATCACCCAACTGAGCTTGCGCGAGGGCGACTATGTCAAAGCTGGCCAAGTGGTGGCTCGCGTAGACCCCACCGAATACCAACGCAAGCTGCGCCAAGCCGAGCAACAAGCGGATGCCGCCAAAGCGCAGGTTGATATTGCCAAGCGCCAGTACGACAACAACAAATCGTTGGTCGACAAAGGCTTTATTTCATTGACAGCATTGGAAACTTCTTTTTCCAGTTTGTCTGGTGCTGAAGCTACTTACAAAGCCGCTTTGTCTGGCGCAGATGTGGCACGCAAAGTATTGGATGAAGCGGTTCTCACCTCGCCCATTTCAGGACAGGTCTCGGCGCGTTTGGCGCAACCGGGCGAGCGTGTGTCTGTCGATGTGCGTCTGCTTGAAGTGATCGACCTCAACAGCTTGGAACTTGAAGCCACCATGAGCCCCGCCGACTCCATCGATGTGCGTGTGGGTCAGCAAGCCACACTGCAACTGGAAGGCCGCGAGCAAGCCGTCACCGCCAAAGTGCAGCGCATCAATCCCAATGTGCAAGCCGGCAGTCGCAGCGTGTTGGTGTATTTGCGCTTAGACAGCGTGAGCGGCTTGCGCCAAGGCTTGTACGGCCAAGGCCAACTCGCACTCGGTCAGCGTCATGTCGTCGCCATTCCACTTGACGCAGTGCGCACCGACAAACCCCAAGCTTATGTGCAAACCATCGACAACAACAAGGTGTTGCACCACGTCGTGAAAACAGGTTTGCGCGGTCAGTTACTGGGTCAAACCGACAACACAGTGTGGATAGAAGTCAGCGGCGTGCCCGCCAACAGCGTGGTATTGCGCGGCACAGCGGGTGCTTTGCGTGAAGGCTTGGCGGTTCGCTCGGGCAGCACACCTTCCGCCGCTTCCAACGTAACACCTAACAGCAAGCCCTAAGCCATGTGGTTCACACAAGTCAGTTTGCGCAACCCGGTGTTTGCCACCATGATGATGCTTGCCTTGGTGGTACTGGGACTCTTCAGCTACGGTCGCCTCAAGATAGACCAATTCCCCAACATCGATTTGCCGGTAGTGGTCATTACCACCGAGTACCCCGGTGCCTCACCCGAAATCATCGAGAGCGAGGTGAGCAAAAAAATTGAAGAAGCGGTCAACTCGATCGCTGGCATCAGCGCCCTCACCTCACGCAGCTACGAAGGCTTATCCGTGGTGGTGATTGAATTTCAGCTGTATGTCAATGGCCGCAAAGCCGCTGACGATGTGCGAGAAAAAGTCTCGAATGTGCACCCGTTTTTGCGTACCGATGTGAAAGAGTCACGCATCCTGCGCTTTGACCCCACCAGCCGCCCCATTTGGTCGGTGGCGGTGTTGCCCGACGATAAAGCCACTGGATTGAGCAAACCTTTGAGCAATGTGGAGTTGACCAACTGGGCCGACCAAGTCTTCAAAAAGCGACTTGAAAATGTTCGTGGCGTAGGCTCTGTGGCCTTGGTGGGCGGCACCAAACGTGAGATCAACCTCTACCTGAACCCGCAAGCCATGGAAGCGCTGGGCGTGACGGCAGACCAAGTGGTCGCCGCCGTTAGCAACGAAAACCAAGACCTGCCGGTGGGCTCGATTCGTTCGATCCAGCAAGACCGCGTGGTGCAGGTGCAAGCGCGCATGAAGCGCCCCGAGGACTTTGGCAACATCATCGTGGCTCGCAAAGGTGGTACCTATGTGCGCTTGTCGCAAGTTGCCAAGGTCAACGACGGCGCACAAGAGTTGGAGAACATGGCGCTGTACAACGGGCAACGCACGCTGTTGTTGTCTGTGGTCAAAGCCCAAGACGAGAACACCATCGAAGTGGTGGACGGCTTGATAGACACCTTGGAGTCCATGCGTAAACAGCTGCCGCCAGGTGTGCGCCTAGAGCCCATTTTTGACGGCTCACGCCCCATTCGTGTGGCGGTCAATAACGTGCGAAAAACCCTCATCGAAGGCGCTTTGCTGACGGTGTTGATTGTGTTTTTGTTCTTGAACTCTTGGCGCTCGACCATCATCACGGGGCTGGCTTTGCCCATTGCAGTGATTGGCACTTTTTTGTTCATGAGCTTGTTTGGCTTTACCATCAACATGATGACCCTCATGGCCTTGTCGCTGTGCATCGGCTTGCTGATTGACGACGCTATCGTGGTTCGAGAAAACATTGTTCGCCATGTGCAAATGGGCAAAAACGCTTTTACCGCATCCATGGAGGGCACCAGAGAAATTGGATTAGCGGTGCTGGCCACCACGTTCTCTATCGTCGCTGTGTTTTTACCCATCGGATTCATGGAAGGCGTGATTGGCAAGTTCTTTCACGAGTTTGGTTTGACTATCGTGGTGGCCGTGGTTATCTCCATGTTTGTCAGTTTCACCCTAGACCCCATGCTCTCAAGCGTGTGGCACGACCCCAGCATCCATATCCAAGGTCAATCCACCAAGCCGCTCAACTGGTATGACAAATCGATTGGCCGGGTTACCGGATGGTTTGAAAGCACCACAGATCGGTTGAGCCATGTCTACCAGCGTTTGCTGGCGTGGGCTTTGTTGCATAAACTGAAAACCGTTTTAGCAGCGCTGGGTATTTTTATAGGCAGCATCTTCATGGTACCGCTATTGGGTACAGAGTTCGTACCAAAGTCGGACTACTCAGAGTCCACTGTCACTTTCTATGTGCCCGTCGGTTCATCTTTACAAGTGACCGAGCGCAAAGCGCAAGAAGTGGAAAAACTGCTGCGCAGTTTGCCCGAAGTGCGCTACACCTTGACCACCATCAATACCGGCAACGCAAATGGAAAAATTTACGCGAATGTGTATTTCCGGTTGGTAGACCGTGGTTTGCGTGAGCGCAACCTCAACAGCATCACGCCTGATGTTCGCCAGCGCTTGACGCAGTTGACCGGTATCACAGTCACCCATGTGGGGCAACTCGACAGCGTGAGTGGTGCCAAACAAATCGAGTTTTATTTGCTCGGCCCCGACCAAGCCGAGTTGGAGCGCTTAACCTCACAGGTCATGGCCAAGCTGCAAAACGTCAAAGGCTTTGTCGATATTGAGTCCAGTGTGAAGCCAAACAAGCCCACCATCGATATCGCCATCAAGCATGAAGCCGCCTCGGACTTTGGCATGAACGCAAGCAGCATTGCCAACCAATTGCGCACCTTGGTGGCCGGTCAAAACATCGGCGTGTGGCGAGCCAGCAACGACCAAACCTACGATGTGTTGGTACGCCTCTCTCCCGACTCTCGAACCGCACCGCAGGACCTGGAACGCCTGCCTTTTAACCTACCCCCAGCCGCGGACGGCAGCACCCGAACGGTCAAACTCAATCAAGTCGCACGGGTCAGCGAAGGCGTGGGCCCCAATCAAATCAACCGACGCGAGTTGTCGCGTGAAGTGTCTTTCAGCGGAAATGCCTTTGGCCGTGCCAGCGGAGACGTGTCCAAAGAAATCCAATCCATCATGGCGGCCATACAATTGCCTGATGGTTACCGCTACCAATTTGGTGGTTCCACCAAAAACATGAAAGAGTCGTTTACCTTCGCAGTTTCGGCCTTGGTGATGGCGATTATTTTCATCTACATGATTTTGGCCAGTCAGTTCAAAAGTTTTTTGCAACCGCTGGCCTTGATGACCTCGCTGCCTCTCACCCTGATTGGCGTAGTCTTGGCTTTGATGTTGTTTCAGTCCACCTTGTCGCTGTTTTCTGTCATCGGTGTGATCATGCTCATGGGCTTGGTCACCAAGAATGCGATTTTGTTGCTGGACTTTGCCATCCGAGCTCGTGAAGGTTTGGACAATGGCGACGGCACACACGAAGCGCCCATGGGCCGCAGCGAGGCCTTGCTGATGGCCGCCAAGGTGCGCTTGCGCCCTATTTTGATGACCACCTTGGCCATGGTTTTTGGCATGTTGCCCCTTGCCTTGTCCACCAGCGAAGGTGCCGAGCAGCGAGCTCCCTTGGGGCAAGCGGTGATTGGTGGCGTCATTACTTCATCGTTGCTGACCTTGGTGGTGGTGCCGGTCGTGTATTGTTATCTGGATGATCTGACGCAATGGCTCAAGCGCCTATGGGGCGTGACACCCGACAATACACAAAGCCGCGCTGGTTAAAATTTCACCAATGAGCCGCTACAAAGAATCGCTATGAACACAGAACTTGCCCGCTTCAACATGGTTGAACAGCAGATCCGACCTTGGAATGTGCTGGACCACGCCGTGCTTGAGCAGTTGACGTTTGTGGACCGCAGCCTGTTTGTGCCAAGCGCTTTTGAAGAGTTGGCCTTTAGCGATACCGAAATTCCCCTCCTGCATGGCGAAACCATGCTGGCACCTCGTGTCGCGGCCAGATTGGCACAAGACCTGCTGCTAAAGCCCACTGACCGTGTGCTGGAAATTGGGACTGGCAGTGGCTACCTCACCGCCTTGCTGGCCAGTTTGTCAGCCACGGTGCTAAGCCTAGAGTGCCACGCCGATTTGTTGGCGCAAGCACACACCCATTTGCAGCAAGCTGGCATTGCCAACGCCCAACTGCGCCAAAGCAGTGGCGTCCCCAATGACCTGCCCAAGGCATCGTTTGATGCCATTGTGCTGACAGGCTCTGTCGCGCAGGTGCCTACTGAGATACTTGATCTGCTCAAAACCGGCGGGCGCTTGATGGCGGTTGTCGGCAAAGAACCTATCATGCAAGCAACACGCTTTACCCGCGCCAACCACGGCGATGTGCATACGCAAGTATTGTGGGACGTGGTACTTCCACGCTTACACGGTTTTGCGCAAACACCTGCTTTTCAATTTTGAAACGCTCACCCCAAAGGAAGACCATGCGTTCTTTTCGCCCCTTGCCCCTTATGTCGGCCATGGCTTTGGCCTTTTGTGGCGTGGCCCATGGTCAAAGCTTGCTTGAACTCTACGACTCAGCCCGAGGCTTTGACGCCAATTACCAATCGGTACAAGCGCAATTTGAAGCCACGCGGTTGAAGTCTGTCCAGGCCCAGGCCAAACTCGGGCCCACGGGCAGTTTGAGTGTCAATGTTTCTAAAAATAACTTCAATTACGATCCCGTCAAAACGTCCGCCACCAACCCTGGCTTCACTAGGTTTTACGGGGCAAACACCGCGACCGTTTTAGGCTCGCAACCCCTTTACCGCCCCGCCGACAAAGCCGAAGTTGCTCAAAGCAGTTTGCAAATACAAGTGGTGCAAGAGCAACTCGCCTCTGCTGAACAAGACTTGATGGTGCGTGTCAGCCAAGCCTACTTCGACGTATTGGCGGCTCAAGACACCGTGACCTTTGTGCAAGCCCAAAAAACCGCAGTCGCCGAGCAACTCGCCTCTGCCAAGCGCAACTTTGAGGTTGGCACCGCCACCATCACCGACACCCGCGAAGCGCAAGCGGGCTTCGACTTGGTCACAGCGCAAGAAATTGCCGCGCAAAATGATTTGCAGGTCAAAAAGCTCGCGCTCGATCAAGTGGTGGGCAAAATCGGTACCCAGCCTAAATCTATGCTATCTAAGGCAGAGCCCAGCCCTTTGAGTCCCGCCCAAGTAGAAGAGTGGGTCAGTATGAGTTCAGAAAAAAATTCGACCTTGCGTCAAGCAGTGATTGGCTTGCAAGTCACTGAACTTGAAACCCAAAAAGCCAAAGCGGCCTTGAAACCCACAGTGGATTTGCAGCTTAGCCATACGTTCAATAACAACACGAATGGCTCGGCCGCTTCCACCAGCGGTCTGACATCCAACCTCACCACCGGCGCGGTGGTGTTGTCTTGGCCTTTTTACACTGGCAACGCCCTGGACAACCGCGTACGCGAAACGCTCTCGCTGACACATAAAGCCCAAGCCGACTTAGACGCAGCATCTCGCACAGTCGCGCAAAGCACCCGCAGTGCATTTTTTGGGGTGATGTCGGGTGTCAGCCAAGTCAAGGCCTTAGAAGCCGCTGTCGAGTCCAGCCAAGTCGCTCTAGAAGCCAATAAATTGGGCTACAGCGTGGGTGTGCGTATCAATATGAACGTGCTTGATGCGCAAAGCAAATTGTTCGACACCAAAGCCAAATTGGCCAAGGCACGCTATGACGTGCTGATGGGCAGTCTGCGCTTGCGCCAAGTCAGCGGCACCTTGCAATTGCAAGACCTGCAAGGTATCAATAACCTGCTCGAGCCTTGATCCCTTAAGCGGACTTTTTAGGCTTGTCCAACCAAGTCGCCAAGGCTTTCACGCAATGCGCCACAGCACCTTGGTGACTGCTGGCAAACAGTTGGGCAGCCTGTGACATTTGTTGTTGAAGTTGACGGTCTATAGCGATAGCCAACGCCGTAGCCATCGCGGTCGCCATATCGGTACAACGCAGACCCGCTTGGGCCTCAATAGCCCACTCTGCTGCTTGCTTGAAATTAAACGTATGCGGCCCCATCACCACCGGACAGGAACAAGCACAGGCCTCAATGAGGTTTTGCCCTCCCAAAGGCGCAAAACTGCCCCCTAACAAGGCCGCACTGGCAACGCCATAGTAAAGCGGCATCTCGCCCAACGAGTCGCCCAACACCAATCCAACTTCTTGGGGTGCGGCCGTGTGCGCCACATCCGCAGGCCACTGACTGCGCCGCTGCCAAGGCAAGCCCGAGGCTTGCAACAAGTCGGCCACTTCATCAAAGCGTTGCGGATGACGCGGCACGATCCACCACTGCGCTTGTTGCAGGTACTCGGGGTGCAGTTGCAAGACCTGCAGGAACATCGCCTCCTCGCCTTCACGCGAGATCGCCAACAGCACCACGGGTCGTGCAGTCAAAGCATGGCGCCAAGCTTGTCCTGCAGTCAGTAACTGCGGGTCGGGAACAGCATCAAATTTCAAATTTCCCATGACTGCATTCACGGGTGCACCAAGGCTGCGCAAACGCTTGGCATCTTCCTCGGTTTGCGCCCACACCGCACGCAAACTGCTGAAAGCTGGCTTGGCAAGGGCCGACCAGCGCAGTGCTTTGCGCCAAGAGAGCTCGCTCAAACGGGCATTGGCTAGGACCAGTGGAACACCTTGTCTATGGGCCACAACGGTCAGGTTGGGCCACACCTCTGTGTCGATCAACACGCCCATACGGGGTTGGAAATGCCGCAAGAATCGCGCTACCGCATCTGGGGTGTCCCACGGCAACCATGCTTGCACATCCCCCTCACGCAACAGGCTGACGCCTTCACTGCGTCCTGTGGCTGTGCCGTGGGTGAGCAACAAGCGCAGATCGGGGTAGGCAAGACGCAAGGCCTTGATGAAGGAGCGAATAGCACGGGTCTCACCCAAAGACACAGCATGTATCCACAAAGCGCCGCTGGATGCAGCTTGGCTGTAATAACCAAAGCGCTCGGCGATGGCTTGTCCATAAACCGGTTCGCGCTTGGCTCGCAGTTGTAGTTTCAGCCACAGCAGCGGCGACAAAGCCCACATCAAACAGGAATAGAGGAAACGCGTCATGGCGGAAGAGACCTAGAAGCCATGCAGGCAGCCAAAGCGGACAAGACAGTTGCTGTGGACGGCGTGGGCTTGGCAAAGACGCTTTGCTGCCATGCACAGCCCTTGGGTCCGGTTCGCCATGCGGTATCGAAGTTGTAAATCTGAACATGCGGCAACCCTAAGGCCACCGCGATGTGGCTGACCCCGCTGTCCACACCAACCACTCCCGCACAAGCAGCCAAACGTTGTGCCAGTTCCACCAAATCGCAGCGCGACCAAATGACGGCACTGGGGCAGGCACTGGCCACAGCTTGCGCGGTTTGTAGCTCGGCATCGTTGGCATGTGGCAAAGCCAAGGCAAAACCTTGTTGCTGCAAAGCATGAGCCAAAGCCTGCCAATGCGCGAGCGGCCAGGCTTTGTCTGCTCGTGAACTGCCGTGCACCAAAGCGACCGTGCGAGCTGGCACATCCGGGTGGGGCAAGGCTTGCAAAGCGGTTTGCAAGTGGGTGGGCAGCGCATAGCCCAGTGCTTGAGCGCACACATGACGGGCACGGTCCAAGGCATGGCTGTGCCACTCGCAAGACACCGCCATATCGGCCACCCAGCGCGTTGGCGCTTCATAGCCCGAGCCTTCGGTGCGGTTGGCCATGGCGTAGCGTTTGCCGTTGGGAGTGAGCTTGGCCAGTTTGGAGATCAGTGCGGATTTGCTTAAGCCCTGTAAATCAATCACAGCGTCATAGGCGCTGCTTTGCAGGTCTTGTTGAAAGCTGCGCCAAGCTTGGCGGGTATCGATACTCCACCAGCGCTTGCGCCACTGACGCAAATTGCAGGGGATGATGCGCTTGACCGCGGGACACAGTTTGAGCAAAGGCGCGAACGCGGGTTCGACCACCCAGTCGATGTGCATATCAGGTACTTGTGCTTGCAGATCCATGGCCGCTGGCAAGCTGTGCACCACATCGCCCAACGAGGACAGCTTGACCAGCAATACCCTCAATGCGCCGCCTCTTGCACCTGCGCATCAGGTTTGACTTGGCGCAGCAGGGCCATCATGTCAGACTCAATACGCGCCAAGGCTTGCGGTGTTTGACCCTCAAAGCGCAGCACCAGCACAGGCGTGGTGTTGGAGGCGCGAACCAAGCCAAAACCATCAGTCCAGTCGATGCGCACGCCGTCGATGTCGCACAACACCGGCTGATGTTCTGTAGAAGGCAAACCTTGTGTCTGTGCTCGTTTCAGCAACTCGGCGGTAACGCGGTGCGGCTCGCCCTCAACACAAGCCACGTTCAGCTCCGGCGTGGACTGGCTGGTGGGCAAAGCATGCAACACCGCGTTGGCATCGGGCGAGCGGCTGACGATTTCCAACAAGCGGCAACCCGCATAGGTGCCGTCGTCAAAGCCATACCAGCGTTCTTTGAAAAACACATGGCCGCTCATCTCGCCACCCAGCGGAGAGTCGATGGCTTTCATTTGCGCTTTGATGAGGGAGTGTCCGGTTTTGAACATCACAGGCACACCGCCTGCAGCACGAATGGCTGGGGCGAGTTGTTGCGAGCACTTGACGTCATAGACGATAGAACCACCAGGTACACGGCTTAAGACATCTTGTGCAAACAACATCATCTGTCGGTCGGGGTAGATGGTTTGCCCGTCATTCGTCACGATACCTAAACGATCACCATCACCATCAAAAGCCAAGCCCAACTCAGCGCCCGTGGTTTGCAAAGCAGCGATCAGGTCTTTCAAGTTTTCGGGTTTGCTAGGGTCGGGGTGGTGATTGGGAAAGTCGCCATCCACATCGCTAAAGAGTTCAATCACCTCACAACCAATGGCACGAAAAACAGCAGGGGCTGAAGCACCTGCTATACCGTTGCCGCTGTCGACCACGATGCGCATAGGGCGGCTTAAATGAATGTCTTGCACGATACGCTCTTGATAGGCTTGGTTCACGCTGACTTGCTGGACACTGCCGCCTGCAAGCAGTTGCCAACTTTCATCTTGCATCATTTGACGCAGACCTTGAATTTCGTCGCCGTAAATCGCTCTGCCAGCCATCACCATTTTGAAGCCGTTGTAGTCCTTGGGGTTGTGGCTACCAGTGATTTGAATACCACTGTGGCACAAGGTGTTGGCAGCGAAATAAAGCTGTGGCGTAGTAACCATGCCCACATCGATCACTTCTACACCGGCGTCCACCAAGCCTTGTATCAGCGCCAACGCCAAAGAGGGCCCGCTCAGGCGACCATCACGACCCACAGCTACCTTGGTTTCACCAAGCGCCAAAGCTTGAGTGCCGAAAGCGCGTCCCAGCGCCAGTGCGATCGAGGGGTTAAGCGATGAAGGCACCACACCGCGAATGTCATAGGCCTTAAAAACAGAGGCTTCAATTTGCATCGCGGTATTGTAGAAGCTGAGCTTGGCCAGACCGTCATCGCTCCATCGTATGATTGCCTACAGAACTTTCCCACATCACATGCTTTCCTCGTCTGCTCACGCCTTCTTTCAAGCCAACGTTTGGCAAATGCCGGTCAACTCGCCCTTGGGTTCGCTTACCTTGGTTGCCAGCGACAAAGGTTTATGCGGTGTTTGGTTTGAAGACCAAGCCCACAAGCCGGATTTACGCCATCTGCCTTGGGGCCCCTCGCAACATTGGTTGCGCTTTGCGAAAACCCAATTGACGGATTACTTTACGGGCAAGCGCAGTTCGTTTGACTTGCCCCTAGACCTTGCCAATGGCAGCGATTTTCAGCAAAGCGTTTGGCGAGCCTTGTTGCAAATACCCTATGGTCGCTATTCCACTTATGGCGAATTGGCCCAGCACTTGGGTCAAGCACAAGCCGCACGAGCGGTTGGCATGGCCGTGGGGCGTAACCCCTTAAGCATCATCGTGCCTTGTCACCGCGTGGTGGGTGCCAATGGGGCGTTGACCGGCTACGCCGGTGGCTTATGGCGAAAAATGGATTTGTTGCAACGCGAAGGCACGCTTTTGTGACAGGTGCTGTGAGGTGGCGTCTATGGCTACCAGAGTTTGTGCTGCTAGGCGTTATTTGGGGATCGTCCTTTCTCTTCATGCGAATGACATCGCAAGAGTTTGGCAGTTGGTCCACAGCGTGGCTAAGGGTAAGCGTGGCGTGGTTGACTTTGCTGCCTTTTTTGCTATGGCAGGGACAGGCCCATAGCCTTGGCCTCCATTGGAAACGCATTTTGCCCATGGGCGTGGTGAATTCTGGTATTCCGTTTATTTGCTATGCCTATGCGGTGATGTCAATCACCACAGGCTTGTCTTCTATTTTGAATTCCACCACCCCACTGTTTGGTGCATTGATCGCTTGGATCTGGTTCAATCAGCGACCAAGTCGCTCACGAGGTTTGGGGTTGCTCTTAGGCTTTGCAGGTGCAGTGCTGCTGGCCTTGACCATGCCGGGTGGCGTGTCTTTCAAAGCGGGTGGCTCTGGGTGGGCGGTGCTGGCTTGCTTGTTGGCCACCACCTGCTATGGCTTGAGCACCCATTACTCGCAGCGATATTTAAGCGATGTGCCCACGATGACTATCGCTGCAGGGAGTCAATTGGGAGCGAGCTTGGTGTTGGCTTTGCCAGGCATTTGGTTTTGGCCTGAGAAGTGGCCCAGCAACAGCGCTTGGTGGAGCTTGCTGATGATTGGCGTGGTGTGCACCGGTCTGGCTTATGTGCTGTATTTCCGCTTGATCGCAAAAGTGGGGGCATCTCGCACCATGACCGTGACGTATTTGATTCCGCTGTTTGCCAACATTATCGGCATAGCTTTCTTGAACGAGGTCATCACGACCTGGGTGATTTTGTGCGCCGCCATGATCTTGACTGGTACTGCCTTGGCTGCGGGTTTGGTCAAGCTACCGCGCTGATCGCCATCATTACAGTCCTTCTTCATTGCGAGCGAAGCGAAGCAATCTCCCATCCTTGCGAAGCCCATAGGCAGAAGCAATCTCCCGTCGAGCGCCACAGGTTCGGCCTCGCCTCCATGCTTGCACAACGTCGGCTACGGCCGACCTGCGACGCTCACCATGAGTGAAGCCGTCATTGCGAGGAGTTGTCATTGCGAGGAGCACAGCGACGAAGCAAACTGACGAAGCAAACTGACTAAAGTTTGCTTAGAGCTATGGCCTGGCCATGACATTCGAAATATTTGTCGCTGCTCAATCTTCGCTCCTGCAAAGCTAGAAATCTTGATTGGTGTGAGATGTACTGCCTACCTTAGACGGCGTGTGTTGCAGGTCGGCCGTAGCCGACGTTGTGCAAGCATGGAGGCGAGGCCGAGCCTGCGACATGCGCCGTGGGGGGAAGATTGCTTCGTCAGTTTGCCTCGTCGCTACGCTTCTCGCAATGATGGCTAGTTGCAATGACGGCTAACCGCAATCACGAGGGTCAGGCGCGAAGTTGCTGCATCAACAAGCCATGCAAATGCGAACCCGGCTTAGCCAATTCGTTGACGATGCTGAAGTGGTGCAAGCCTTGCAAATCTTCCACCAAGGGCACACGCTCACGACCCCATGCTTCTTGTATGAGATGGTTGTGGCGAATAAAAGCATCGCTCTCCAACGCACCCGCCACACTGATCAAACTACCAGAGGCAGGGGCAGGCATCCAAGCTGGGCTACAGCGCAACACTTCGGACTCGGTCAGGTGCAAAGAGGACTGCAACATGGGCGAGCGCATTACGCTGTCTAGCTCGTATAAGCCGGAAATAGACAACACACTTTTCACCAAGTCGGCTGGTAAATCAGATTGGTAACGAGCCCATTGGCAAGTCATCAGCATGGCGGCCAAATGCCCTCCTGCGCTGTGTCCTGCTATGTGAATGCGCGAGGGGTCACCGCCCCATCGGTCGATACAGCGCCACACCCAAGCCAGCGCCATGACCATTTGCATGACGATGTCAGAAATGGTCACTGCTGGGCAAAGCGCGTAATTGGGCACCACCACACACGCGCCTTGACTCACAGAGGCAGGTGCTACAAAAGAATGGTCTGATTTGTCCAAAGAGCGCCAATAGCCGCCATGAATAAATACCAAAACCGGCGCGTTGGGATGGTTCGCCGGAAAAATATCGAGGGTCTCGCTGGGCCCCGCGCCATAGGATATATCTGTTAAAACTTCCAACAAGGACCGCGCAGCTTCAGAATCTGCTGCCCATTGGGCGAAATAGTGGGCGAAATCGGGCACACGAGCCCGATTGTTGTACATATGATCGAAGTGATCGGGCGACAACAAAGCGCTTTACTTATTGGTTTGCGCCTGACGAATAGCGCTACTGGCTTCGGTACCGGCATTGCCGCCCGTTGGGTTTTGAATAACCAAGCCCAGCAAACGTGCGCCATGCTCCACTGCAATGGAGCCATAAGAGATATCGCCATGCACCA
Source organism: Bordetella parapertussis (assembly GCA_945861305.1). GTDB lineage: Bacteria > Pseudomonadota > Gammaproteobacteria > Burkholderiales > Burkholderiaceae_C > Limnohabitans. Next base: position 46,406 of record CAMATW010000005.1, read on the forward strand.
CCGAATCTTTGTGAAATTCGACGCGCTCGGAGGCGTAAATATTGCCTTCCACCTTGCCCGCCACCATCACACGGTGGGCTGTAACGTCGCCGGACACCTCACCGCTGGCACCAATGGCTACCGTGACCTTGTGTTCCTTGGTGGTTTCAATATTGCCAACCACCTTGCCATCGATGCGTACGCTGTCGAGCAACACCAAGCGACCATAAATTTGGGTGGTGCGCCCAATAAGGGTTTCAAAACGTTCTTGCGAACTGGCCAAAGGCTTGTCGCGCAGTTTTTCAAACATGGAAGGCTCCGGTAAGGGGTAGGGTTAGCTCGATCCTGAAGGCAGGACTTGTACAGGGTTGATGACCCTGTCTTTATTAAATACTTCGTAATGCAAATGGGGGCCGGTCGAACGTCCTGTGCTACCGACCTCTCCCAAAGCGCCGCCGCGCTCGACCACATCACCTACTTGCGCAATGCGCTTACTTAGGTGGGCATAGCGTGTGGCGAAACCTTCTGCGTGATGAACCTCGATGACATTGCCATAACTGGGGTCCCAAGCAGATCGGGTGACTTTGCCCTGAGCGGTAGAAACCACCAAGGTGCCCGTTGGCGCGGTGAAATCTAAGCCTTCATGCATGGCCAAACCACCGGTGAAAGGGTCGTTACGAATACCAAAACCGCTGGTGATGCGAAAGTCGCCCCGCACAGGCATGGCCGTTGGCAAGGAATGCAGCCACTCGAGTTGCTTTTCCCAATGGATGTGCAATTGCGACACGGCGGTCTGGGTTTGTAAAAATTCTTGCAACGTTTGGTCGAACTCTATGCCCAAAGGCTGACGAATAAATGAAGAGAACGGCCGAGGTGCTATGAACGGGCCACCCTTGTTTTCGTCCTTACGGTTGACTTTGTCGCGCACCACGTTGGGCGTGGCCATTTCCATGAACCTGTTTTTCATGGTTTCGAGCTGGCGAATTTCATTGACGGTGGTGTGCATAGATTCGCGCAATTGGGACAAGTGGTCTCGGTAGACCGACTCCATACGCTTTTGCTCAGCTTCGGTGGTGACGCCACCAATGCTTCGAGCAAGGTCTGGGTTGTACTCAACTGCTATTTTGAAACCCACAAAATGCAACAGGAAACCCGCACTGAGCAAAAACAGCGCAACAACCGAGGTAGACATCAACACCGTGCGAAAGGTGATGGATATCGTCCTGACATTTCCAGTCGGCCCTGAAAGCCACATCAATTGCATAAATCGTCCCTGTGAGTACCTGTCCAGAAACAGGATCGCCATTCTAGGCCCATAGCTTTAGCGCTCCAAGCAAAAAAAGCCTAAAAATCCCGTAAATATATTAAAAAGTATTCAAAAATAAAGGGTGTTTACCCCCAAAACCGGCTCACCCAGTCGCTAAAGAACCATACGGCAGTCAGATTTGTCAGCCAGGCCCAAAAAAAGCGATTCAGCCCAAAGAACCAGAAAACCAAAAAATGAAACACTGCGGCGATAAGCATGAACAGCAATGCCCCGTTCGGGTTGAGCAAGCCCAAGGGGAACACCGCTTCCCACAAAATAAATGCCCAACTGCAAACCAAGGCCACCTTGGGGCGGCGAAAAATGCTGTCCGGAGGTAAGGGGCCATATATGCCTCCATTGAGAAAAACGGTGAGCGCTCGCCCACTTCGCCACTCGGGTTGTAGCAGTTTGATCCAACCAGAAACGAAATAGGAGCTAAGGGTATGGATGGCGATGTAGGACAAACCCACAGCCCAACCCAAGCCCTTTCCTGCCCAAAGCAACACCACTTGGGCAATCAAAATCCCCGTGATAGTCACCAAGGTCATGAAATCACTTCCGCCATTGAAAGCACCGCGCCAACGCACCAGCAGCAAAAGCGTTCCTGCAAACAAGACCAAGGCCAAACCTAAACTGGCACCTTGGACGACCAAAACAACTGCCGCCAAACCCCTTACCCACAATTGCACACGGTAAGGCGTTGGTTGAAACATGGCATCGAAGAAGCGCCTGACCCAAGTCGGTTGGAGCGGTACATCTGAGCGTTGAACCGGCCAAGACCAAATGCCCTGCGTATCAGTGCTGTGGGCTATTCGAAGGTATTCGGCCACTTGAATAAGCAAACTGATGCCGCACAAGACCTCTAGACAACGCACCAAGGTGTCGCCGTTCATAGTGCAATCTCTGGGCTACGCAAGACCGTGTCGCTTTCGCCATAACCTCGCAGCGATGGACGCTCTAGGCGCAATTCAAATTGGCATACCCCTTGGGCGATATGTTCACGTGCGCTTTGTGCTGCCAAGCGGCACACCAGTTGGTAGCTGACCAAAGGCCGTGCATCCGCGCCCTCGCCCAAATCTTTGATGTCGCTTGACAAATGGTCAACCAAATTTTGCTGCGCCAGCAGCAAGTTGCCGTGAGGGTTGTGGAACACATCCAGCACATGGCGCTGCCTTCGGGGATACACCCAATGCCAATCGCTCCACGACTGTGCCTCGACTTGGTAGCGCATATACAAATGCGGTACCGGCCCAACTTTGTGAAAGAACTGCCAATTGGGGAAAAAAGCGCGAAACAAAAACAACCATGGCCCGCGTACCGTGTGGCGGCGGTACACCAAGGACACAGCCAGCACAGCAAAATACGCCAATAGCAACCAAACGGTTGATTCCATTTACCCTCCTGTGTCTACTCTGAGCCATTGTCGAGGAATTCGGTTTCAACCTGCGTGCTGCTGCTAAGCGTGTAAAGTCTCATCTTTAAGAGTTTATTCAGTAACCCCCTTTATTTATTGCGCATGAGCTCTCGCCCGCCCGCCCATTCCTTATCGTTTGAAATCAAAAGCGCTTCTTTGCCCTTGGTGTCTTTTATTGTGAAAAGCGCCGACATCACTCAGGTGGCGCAAGATTTACAAACACGCTTGGGCGACACCCCCGATTTTTTTGACAACGATCCTGTTCTCGTCGATTTGCAGCACTTGGATGATCAAGCAGTACCGCTTGACTTACCCGCTTTGGTGCAACTTTTGCGAAGCTTTCGCATGAACCCTGTGGCTTTGCGCCCGAACAATACCGCGCATGAAGCCGCTGCCATCTTGGCGGGCTTGTTCCTCACCACCGAGGCTCGCACCTTGCCGCAAAACCCTGCAACACAAGAAGTGGTGCGCGAAGTGGAAGTCATTCGAGAAGTGGTGCGTGAGGTGGCCAGTGGCGGCAGTGCCATGGTGGTGGACAAGCCTTTGCGCTCAGGACAGCATCTGTATGCCAAAGGGCGCGATTTGGTCATGTTGGCGATGGTCAACCCAGGTGCGGAGATCATGGCCGATGGTCACATCCATGTATATGCCCCCCTGCGGGGTAAAGCCATTGCAGGTGCAAAAGGCGATACCTCTGCGCGTATTTTCACCAACAGCTTAGAAGCAGAGTTGCTTTCCATTGCGGGGGTTTACCGCACCAGCGACGCTCCCTTGCCCAAAGAGGTGGCCGGCAAATCTGCCCAAGTCTGGTTAGTCGGCGATAAGCTGGTGATGCTTGCCTTGTAAACTCCGTACTTCACTGCCTTTGACAAAACTGTCAAAGGCAGTGTTTCAATCAATCAAGGATTTGTTTAGATGACGAAAATTGTCGTGGTGACCTCGGGCAAAGGCGGCGTGGGCAAGACCACCACCAGTGCCAGCTTTGCATCTGGTTTGGCCTTGCGTGGCCAAAAAACAGTGGTGATCGACTTCGATGTGGGTTTGCGTAACCTTGACCTCATCATGGGATGCGAGCGGCGTGTGGTGTACGACTTTGTCAACGTCATCAATGGCGAGGCCACCTTAAATCAAGCCCTGATCAAGGACAAGCATTCCGACAACCTGTATGTGTTGGCAGCATCTCAAACACGTGACAAAGAAGCCTTGACCCAAGACGGCGTGCAACGTGTTTTGCAAGATCTCACCGGCATGGGTTTTGACTTCATCGTGTGCGACTCCCCTGCAGGCATTGAAACCGGGGCCATGATGGCCATGCACTTTGCCGATGAGGCCTTGGTGGTGACCAACCCCGAGGTTTCCTCGGTGCGTGACTCTGACCGCATCTTAGGAATGCTCAGCAGCCGCACCTTGCGTGCGATTCAAGGCCAAGAGCCGATCAAAGAACATTTGCTCATTACCCGTTACAACCCCAACCGCGTTTTGGAAGGTCAAATGCTGTCTTTGGATGACATCCAAGACATTTTGCGCATTCCCCTGCTTGGCGTCATCCCTGAATCCGAAGATGTCTTGCAAGCCTCTAACCAAGGTTTGCCTGCGGTGTTGCTGGAAAAAAGTGATGTGGCCGAGGCCTACAAAGACGTTATCGAACGCTTTTTAGGCAAAGACGTTCCCATGCGCTTTACCGAAGCCGTCAAACCCGGTTTGCTGCAACGCGTGTTTGGGCGGAGATAAGCCCATGTCGTTTTTGTCTTTCCTGATTGGCGAAAAGAAAAAAACCGCCAGCGTCGCCAAAGAGCGTTTGCAAATCATCTTGGCGCATGAGCGCTCGGGCCGCACGGCACACCAGCCCGACTATTTGCCCGACTTGCAACGCGATTTGATCGCGGTTTTGTCCAAATACGTCAACATCAATCCCAACGACATCAAGGTCAACTTGGAACGCCAAGACAACCTTGAAGTGCTGGAAGTGAAAATCGAGTTACCTGACGCTCGCTGAAGCGTTAGCGCCCATTACTTGGGGAGCTTGCCACCGCTTTTCAGACATTCATCCACTGTTTTGAACTCGGTGAATTTTTTAGTGCGCTCATAGCTGGGGCTTTTGGCGTCGTGGCATATGCCGCTATCAGATTTTTTCACCGCGGGGTCAGCGGCATACAACATACTACTGGCCAGCAACAGGGAAGACGCAAAAAACCAAAGTTTGGTGTTCAAGATGGATAATTTCCTCATAAATTAATCTATTCATATCACTCAAGTCTTTTGACCACGCCAAGACATCTTTCTTGAGTCAACCCCCCTTTAGGGGCACTGTATGCAGTACAAACATCTGTGTCGCCATGACTGAGAGTCAAAAGGATTGAAATCCGCATGGTCCATTCCCTTGGAACGTGGCAAATTTACGACGTTTTAACCAAGTATGCGTAAACTATTCACAAATATGTTCCGAAAATGAAACTGTAAAAGTTAGTCAAAAATAATTAAACCAAAGTGCTGGTCAGCAACCGCTTAGTGCCCTTAAGGCTAAAGAAATGTCAGTTTTAGTATCATATCTATACTTGATAGTTTGCCTATTCAGTGGAGGTTTTACTTTAACTATTGCGCTTTAAATTATCATTTCAAATGAGTTTTTTTAATTTTCTTCTTTTAGAATCCGCTTCCCTTCGATGAAAAAGTGCATGCCATGCGAAATGACCAAGATCCCCAACTAAGCACTAAATTCTTACAGGTCATTTGCCAGCTGCATGAGTGGGAAAGCAAGCATCTCGATTTGGCCACCACCCAAGCGGGGCGCTATCTATACCTGAATATCGCCAAGCAGTTGCAAGACAACCGAAGTGGGCCGAGTGCGTTTTTAAAGGGCATTTACTACAACAAGGATTTGAGCGAACGCGCTTTGCGCTACAAAATTCGAGAGTTTGAAAACGACGGCCTGATTGAGTTTCAGGCAAACAGCAGTGACAAGCGCTCTAAGAAAATTTTGCCAACACCCGCACTTTTGAGCACGCTTGACGACCACGCCCAAGAATTCAGTCGTATGCTCAGCAACGAATTCCTGATATTTCCTAAAAAATAACCCTTCTTCCATGGCTTACCCATGACATCGGCTTGGCTTGTTTCTTTTGTACTGTTAGCGGCTTTACTGGTGTTGGGCTATTTGTATCTGCAAGAAAAGCAGCTCAGCCAGTCGCAGCAAATGGAAATTCACAAGGCTCGCTCGAGTAAGCACCATGTGAACGACTTTCTGGCGTCAATGTCACATCACCTGCGTACTCCCTTGAATGGTGTGATGGGCTATGCCGAATACATCTACAGCAGCACCCGCGAACCGATGATTCAGTTCACCTCCAAAATCATTTTGGAAAACAGTTTACAAATGCTTCACTTGGTCAATGGCTTGCTTGACCTGAGCAAAATCCAAGAAGGCTCACTCGATTTATCCCAATCCGACTTTGACATCAACGACATGGTGGAGTCAGTTCGCGCTTTGCACCAAGCACGGGCGGATGAATTGAAAATCAGCCTGCACGTTAATTTGGCTCCCCAACTGCCCTCGCAATTGCGTGCAGACCCTTACCGGGTGCGCCAAGTACTGAACAATTTGGTCGACAACGCTTTGAATTACAACCGCCCACAGGGCAGCGTGACCCTGTCGGTCACACCCAGCGCCAATGGTTTATGGGTGGTTTTTTCTGTACAAGATACTGGTAGAGGCATTTCCCCTGAAATGCAAGAGACTATCTTCAAGCGCCAGCAAAAGTCTGATAACCCCTTTGTGCTGCGCCCCAATGAAGGCGCTGGCTTGGGACTGGTGCTGAGCCACCACTTGATCGAACTCATGGGCGGCACACTTAACTATTCGAGCAAAGCCGGCGAAGGTAGCGTGTTCTTTTTTAACTTGCCCATACGCTCAGAAAGTCACAAGCCCTCATGAGCGCTGCATTGAATATTGTGGTGATTGACGATAACTCCACCAACCGTCTATTGCCAGGCCTGTTTTTGCGTCCTCTGGGCCATGCGGTGAATGAATGCGTTGGTGCCGAAGAAGCACTTGAGTGGCTAATGCACAACCCTTGCGATGTGATCTTGCTCGATATTTCCATGCCCAGCGTCAGCGGCTTGCAACTGTGCAAGCAACTGCGTGCTAATGAGCGTTATAAGCATCTCCAGATCATCGCTTACACCGCCCACGCCATGCCCGACGAGGTATTGCTGTGGGAAACCTCGGGTTTTGACAAGGTATTGCTCAAACCCATACGCAAAGACGATTTGCTCGCACTCTTCAGCTAGTGTCCTGATCCGTCACTGCGAGCGTAGCGAAGCAATCCCCCGTCATCAGCCACGCGTCGCAGGCTCGACGAGCCTGCGACGCTCGACTTTTAACAGATTGCTTCGACCTTCGGTCTCGCAATGACGAAGTTGACGCAATGACGAGGTAGTCAGTGCGTATCAGCCAGCTGCTCCAAAATGGCGGGGTTCTCCAAGGTGCTGGTGTCTTGGGTGATGGCTTCGCCTTTGGCTAGCGAGCGCAGCAAGCGGCGCATGATCTTGCCGGAGCGGGTTTTAGGCAGGTTGTCACCAAAACGTATGTCTTTGGGTTTGGCGATGGGGCCAATTTCTTTGGCCACATGGTCTCGCAAGATTTTGGCAATCTGCTTGGCTTCTTCCCCCGTGGGACGTGAACGCTTCAAGACCACAAAGGCGCAAATCGCTTCACCCGTGGTGTCGTCGGGTCGACCCACCACCGCGGCCTCGGCGACCAGTTCGGTGCAACTCACCAGCGCGGACTCAATCTCCATGGTGCCCATGCGGTGGCCCGACACGTTCAGCACATCGTCAATGCGCCCTGTGATGGTGAAGTAGCCGGTTTTGGCGTCGCGAATGGCGCCGTCACCTGCCAAGTAGTACTTACCTTGGAAATCATCGGGGTAATAGCTTTTCTTGAAGCGCTCGGGGTCGCCCCAAATGGTGCGGATCATCGAGGGCCACGGTTTTTTCACCACCAAAATGCCGGCCTGCCCGTTGGGCACATCTTTGCCGCTTTCGTCCACGATGGCGGCTTGGATGCCAGGGAAGGGCAAGGTGCAAGAGCCGGGCACCATGGGTGTGGCGCCTGGCAGCGGAGTGATCATGTGGCCGCCGGTTTCTGTCTGCCAGAAGGTGTCAACGATGGGGCAACGTGCGCCGCCCACATGCTTGTAGTACCACTCCCAAGCCGCAGGGTTGATGGGCTCACCGACCGAGCCCAGCAAGCGCAGGCTGCTTAAGTCGTAGCGGTCGGGGTGAACGGCTGCTGTGCCTTCAGCTGCCTTGATGAGCGATCGAATGGCGGTAGGTGCGGTGTAAAAAATGCTGACCTTGTGGTCTTGAATGATCTTCCAAAAACGCCCGGCATTGGGGAAGGTGGGCACACCTTCAAACACGATTTGTGTACCGCCCAAGGCCAAGGGGCCGTAGCTGATGTAGGTATGACCGGTCACCCAGCCGATGTCGGCGGTACACCAAAACACATCGTGGGGCTTCAAGTCAAAGGTCCACTCGGTGGTGAGTGCAGCGTGCATCAGGTAGCCGCCGGTGCTGTGCTGAACACCTTTGGGCTTGCCGGTGGAACCCGAGGTGTAGAGCAAAAACAGCGGGTGTTCGGCCTCGACCCACTCGGGCTCGCAGGTGGTGGCGGCTTTTTCAGCGACATCGGCCATCCACAGGTCACGACCGGTTTGCATGGCCACATCCGCACCAGTGCGTTTGACCACCAACACATGTTGAATACTGTCACAGCCGCCCAAAGTAAGGGCTTCATCAATAATGGCTTTCAAGGGCAGTTGCTTGCCGCCACGCACCTGTTGGTCAGCGGTGATGACCATCTTGGCGCCGGTGTCTTCGATGCGGTCACGCAAGCTTTGCGCGGAGAAGCCACCGAACACCACCGAGTGGGTGGCACCGATGCGGGCACAGGCTTGCATGGCGGCCACACCCTCGATGGACATAGAAATATAAATGATGACGCGGTCGCCTTTGTGGATGCCCAATTGTTTCATCGCGTTGGCGATTTGGCAGGTACGCGATAGCAGTTGCGCGTAACTGGTGCGGGTGACTTCGCCCCCGTCGGCTTCAAAAATGATGGCTGTTTTGTCGCCCAAACCCTTGTCCACATGGCGGTCTAGGCAGTTGTAAGAGGCGTTCAAGGTGCCGTCTTCAAACCACTTGAAAAACGGCGCATTGCTGTCGTTCAAAGTTTGGGTAAAAGGTTTGTTCCAGCTGAGCAAACGTTTGGCTTGGGCTGCCCAGAAACCGGTGTAATCGTCCTCGGCGTGTTTGCACAAGGCGTGGTAAGCGTCCATGCCCGCCACGGTGGCCTGCTCCACAAACGATGCAGGGGGATGGTGAATGATGTGGTCGAATTGGCTCATGCTTGTCTCCTGAAATGGGGCGGCCGCTAAACGGCTCTTGACTGATTTTGCCGTGACTTTCGCGGCAAGCTCTTACAAGGCACTGACTGGCATGAAGCTTACGTGTCGGGTTTTAAGCCTGACGCCATCATTGCCTAGAATCAATGCAATGGGCAATTTGCCCCTCAAGCACCAGGAACCACGATGCTAGCCTCACACCCCAAACAGCCCAGCAAACTGTCGCGCTTCATTTTTGCCAGCCGTTGGTTGCAACTGCCGCTGTATATAGGCTTGATTGCTGCCCAAGGCGTCTATGTGTACCACTTTTGGGTGGAGTTGGTGCATTTGCTTGAAGCTGTATTTGGCAGTCAAACCGCTTTGCAAGCGCTGGTGAGCAGCATTGGCTACAAAACCGACGGCGTGCCCACCAAACTGACCGAGGCCATCATCATGCTGGTGATTTTGGGACTGATTGATGTGGTGATGATCTCCAACCTCCTCATCATGGTCATTGTGGGGGGCTATGAAACCTTTGTTTCGCGCATGTACCTAGAGCAACACCCCGACCAACCTGAGTGGCTCAGCCACGTCAACGCTTCGGTGCTGAAGGTGAAATTGGCCATGGCCATCATCGGTATCTCTTCCATTCATTTGCTCAAAACTTTCATCAACGCCGCCAACTACGATGAAAAAGTGCTGATTTGGCAAACCATTATTCATATCGCTTTTTTGTTCAGCGCGATAGCCATTGCGTATACCGACAAACTCTTGAACCAAACCCGCGTCATCGGCCACGAAGCCGATGTCCACCACTAGCAGATCACTGACCCACCATGACCACCATCACCCAAAGCAACCTGATCGAGTCCGTTGCCGCTGCCCTGCAATACATCAGCTATTACCACCCTGCTGATTACATCGCTCACTTGGCCCGCGCTTATGAGCGCGAACAAAGCGCAGCCGCCAAAGACGCAATAGCGCAAATCCTCACCAACAGCAAAATGAGCGCCACGGGACACCGCCCCATCTGCCAAGACACGGGCATCGTGAATGTGTTTTTGAAAGTGGGCATGGGGGTACGCTTTGAAGGCTTTGCCGGTGGTTTAGACGACGCCATCAACGAAGGCGTACGCCGTGCCTACAACCACGCAGACAACCGCTTGCGAGCGAGCATCGTGGATGACCCGCAATTTGCCCGAAAGAACACTGGCGACAACACGCCGGCTGTCATCTTCACCGAACTCGTACCAGGCAACACCTTGGAGGTGACGGTCGCGGCCAAGGGCGGCGGCAGCGAAAACAAAAGCAAGATGGTCATGCTCAACCCCAGCGACAGCTTGGTGGACTGGGTGCTCAAAACCGTGCCCACCATGGGCGCGGGTTGGTGCCCACCTGGCATGTTGGGCATAGGCATAGGCGGCACCGCTGAAAAAGCCGTACTCATGGCCAAAGAAAGTTTGATGGACAACTTGGACATGCACGAGCTGCAAGCCAAGTCTGCCAAGGGCGAGAAGCTCTCGCAAACCGAAGAGCTGCGCTTAGAACTGATGGACAAAGTGAACGCGCTTGGCATTGGCGCCCAAGGATTGGGTGGCCTGACCACGGTGTTGGACGTGAAGATCAAGATGTACCCCACCCATGCCGCCAGCAAACCCGTGGCCATGATCCCCAACTGCGCCGCCACCCGCCACGCGCACTTTGTGATGGATGGCTCGGGGCCGGTGTACCTGGACCCACCCTCGCTAGACCTGTGGCCCAAAGTGAACTGGATGCCCGACACCCAAAAAAGCCAACGTGTGGATTTGAATACCCTGACCAAAGCACAAGTGGCGGCTTGGAAGCCTGGCCAAACCTTGCTGCTCAACGGCAAGATGCTCACTGGACGTGACGCCGCACACAAGCGCATTCAAGACATGCTGGCCAAAAGGGAGAAACTGCCCGTGGACTTCACCAACCGCGTCATCTATTACGTGGGTCCTGTCGACCCCGTGGGCGACGAAGCGGTAGGTCCCGCAGGCCCCACCACCGCCACCCGCATGGACAAGTTCACCGAAATGATGCTTGCGCAAACCGGCTTGATCGCCATGGTCGGTAAGGCCGAGCGTGGCCCCACCGCCATTGAAGCGATTCGCAAACACCAAAGTGCTTACCTCATGGCGGTAGGTGGCGCAGCCTACTTGGTGAGCAAGGCCATCAAACATGCCAAGGTGGTGGGGTTTGCCGACTTAGGCATGGAAGCGATTTACGAGTTTGATGTGGTTGACATGCCCGTCACCGTGGCGGTGGATGCGGGGGGAACTAGCGCCCACATCACTGGCCCCGCTGAATGGTCCAAGCGCATTGCCAGTGGCGAGTTCAAGGGCATCGCGGTGAAGAGCCAATGAACGCGCCTATCGGGGTGTTTGACAGCGGCGTGGGCGGCTTGAGTATTTTGCAGGCCTTGCAACGGTATATGCCCGCCGAAGATTTTGTGTACATGGCCGACAGCGCACATGCGCCGTATGGCGAGCGAGATGCCGCTTTTGTGCTTGCACGTGCAAGGGCGATCTGGCACACGCTGCGCGATGAACACCATGTGAAGGCCTTGGTGGTGGCTTGCAACACCGCGACTGCGCTGTCCATTCAACACCTGCGTGATGAACATCCCGAAGTGGCTTTCTTTGGCGTCGAGCCTGCGGTCAAACCTGCAGCTGCCCACAGCCTGACACACCGCGTGGGCGTGATGGCCACAGCTGCCACCTTGGGCAGCGATAAATTTATCCATCTACTTCAAAGCCTAGAGGGACAGGCCGAGTTTGTGCTGCAGCCTTGCGAGGGACTGGCAGACGCCATCGAGGAGCAATGGTTGGATGGCAACGAGGCACCAGTGAAGGCTTTGTGTGAAAAATATGTGATTTCCATGGGAGCCTTTGGCCACCAAGCGGGACAGATAGACACCTTGGTGCTGGGATGTACCCACTACCCCTTTGCCCTATCCTTACTAAGCCCATTGGTGGGCGAGAAAGTGACGATCTTGGAGACCGGTGAACCTGTGGCGAGGCACACTCAGCAGGTGCTGGCTGAGCGAGGTTTGCTGGTGGATGTGGGGCGTATTGGCCGCGTGACCTTGATTGCGACGGGATACTCGCAGAGCTTGCACCGCGCTGCTTTTACCCTGGGTATTTAATTGGTTAATTAGGGTCAGATCCCAATTAATTCAATGAAGATGTCGCGGCCGCCGCCCACCATGCCCACTGCCGCCCCCACCCTGCCCCTTGGGTGGCTTGCTGATTTCTAGCGAACTGACCAGCGATTCAAAGCGCTTGCTGAACAGCTTGTCGACTTCAGTGACCACATCGCTAAGCTCTGAAGATTCGAAGTGGCGTTCCATCAAGTTGACCAAATCTTGCACCAATAAATCACGCTGCACCTGCATGATGGCCGCAGGCGTGGGGCCCACAAAAAGCATCACAAAATCGTCGCGTGAATCGCGGCCTTGTTGCTCGTCTTCTTCATCGAACTCGGCATCGTAAAACGTGACTTCCAACGCAGCGCCCGCAGAGGTGAGGTCATTCAAAGCCATACACATCTCGTCAAAGGCTTGACGGAAATCGTCCTCGCCCTTGACGGTCCAGCATATTTGAAGAATATGGTCGTTGGCGTCAAAGCGGATGCCGGGTTCTTCTTCGTAAAAGCTGTCAGCACCTTCGCTCAGCGAGCGAGCACCCGCATAAACCCAAACAGAGCGCAAGGCATCTTGAATTTGCTCGAAAGTAACCTCTTCGCGCAGCGGTACGGCGCCGTGAACGTGGATCTCGAAAGTGGTAGTGAACTTAGACATGAAAGCATGATAGCAGTGGCATTGGCGTACTGTAAAAGCCCTGTGGTGCCCGGGACCGGAATCGAACCGGTACGCCCCTTATGCAGGAAAGCGGCGGATTTTAAGTCCGCTGTGTCTACCAATTTCACCACCCGGGCGGTGCGCAGATGCCCTATTGTGGCAAATTTTGAAATCAGTTTTGAAGTGCCTGCTCTTTGAGCACAATGCGTTGGCCAACATCTTTAGGAATCATCACTTTAGAGCCTTGGAAATACACCTGAACAGCGGTCATTTGGTTTGAACCTATAACCCAAGGCGAAGCACCATGGATGCTTCGGCCCTCCCCCGCTTTCAAGTTCACCACGGTTCGCACCCGATTGCCATCATCCACACACACTTGAACGTCCTTTGTGGGAAGCAAATAGACATAGGTACCCAGTTTGTTCACAGATACGGGCCGCGCAGGCGTGGGCTCTACGGTTAACGACTTACAGTCGCCAGCCACCTCCGCAACAGCCGGAACCCCAACGGGGGGTGTAATCACTGTAGAGATGTTTTCAGTGACCGTGCTGGCGGTCTCTACAGGCTTGGTAGGTACAGGGGCTTGAGGTGTAGGCTCTTCTTCCTTGGCCAGTTCAGTTTCAACCACTGGCTTGGCGGTGAATGGTTCTATCCATTCCGTGAAAATTTGGGGCGTTGGGCTCTGGTTGGCTTGCCAATTCAGCAGTATAAAGACCACCACCAAGGTAGCGCCTACCACCAACAAAGCTTTGTAAGGACTGGACGGGCGGCGCACCAGCGAGGTGTCGATGGTGCTTTTGAGGTTTGTTTCAGACAGCCTGATGATGTCGTCGATGACATTCACCGACTTGGGCGCTTGTTCTAGCGCTGCTTTGGCAGCAGCATCTTCTGCACTGGGCTGGTTCTGCAACAGCCGTAATACGCGACGCATGCTTTGCGCCTTGATTTGAGGGGAGTAAAAATTTGAGTCCCCTCCCGCTTCCAGTTGACGAACCTGACCCAGCGACAAATTGGCCATGGCAGCCAACTGCGCCACATCCAAACCAGCGGCTTCGCGCAAGCTTTTCAGGATTTCAGCGTCATTTTCTGAGGGTTGGTCCATTGGGAGAGAGGTTTATTTGTCAAATCCATCGAATGTACTTACAAATTATGACTGCGTCTATGAGGTATTGTGCGGACATGGAAGTTCTTCAAATCCCCGGGCCAAGCACCCTCGCCCCCTTGGTTTTCCTGCATGAGGGCCTGGGTTCGGTCGCCATGTGGCAAGGCCGTGCAGGTGACTGGCCGCTGCAGGTTTGTCAATCCGCAGGTCGTGCCGGTTGGGTGTATTCCCGCCGTGGCTATGGGCAGTCCCCCGCCATCCCCGATGTGCGCGGTAGCGGCCGCTTGGGTGCGGACTATATGCACCGCGAAGCTTGGGAGGTATTGCCTGAATTGCTCAAGAACTGGGGCGTGGAGAAAACCGTGCTGGTAGGCCACTCGGATGGCGGCACCATCGCCCTGCTGCACGCGGCGCGGTTTGCGGTAGAGGGCTGTGTGGTGATGGCGCCGCACATGATGGTGGAAGACATGACCCTCAGCGCTATCGATGCAGCCAAGCAAGCTTATGAAACAGGAGATTTGCGCCAAAAGCTGCTGCGCTACCACACCGATGTGGACTGCGCTTTTTGGCAATGGAACGACGTCTGGCTCTCGCAGGCGTTTCGCAGCTTTGACATTCGCGAGGAATGCAATGCCATTAAAGCACCGGTATTGGCTCTGCAAGGGTTAGATGACGCGTATGGCAGCTTGCGCCACTTGGAAGAGCTGCACACGGCGGGCACGGTAGAGCGCCATGTGCTGCAAGCTTGCGGGCATTCGCCGCATAAAGACCAAGCGCAAAAGAGCTTGGATTTGGTGGTGGAATTTTTAAAGTGTTTGGCTTAGCCTGAACAGTGGGCTAATTCGTTCGGCCCCAACCATCGCCACTGACCAGGCGCTAAATCGGCTGGCAAGACCAGCCCACCTATGCGCGAGCGGTGAAGTCCAACTACCTTGTGACCCACAGCCCCCAACATGCGTTTGACTTGGTGGTATTTGCCCTCAGTCAAGGTCAGGTGCAATTGGTGGGTGCCAATTTGTTCGCAAGCTGCGGCCTTCACAGGCCGCGGGTAGTCATTCAGCACCACCCCCGCCAGCAGCTTTTGGCAAACCTTGTCGTCCAGCGGGTCGGCCGTGGTCAGTTCGTACAGCTTGGGCACATGGTGCTTGGGTGAACTCATGCGGTGAATGAACTGGCCATCGTCACTCAGCAGCAACATGCCGGTGGTGTCTTGGTCCAAACGCCCAACAGCTTGCACACCTTGCAAGCCTGTTTTGGCAGGACGTTGGCGCAGCGGTGCTGGCAAGAGGCTGTACACACTGGGCCACACGGAGGGCTTGTGCGAGCACTCGGTGCCTGCTGGTTTGTGAAGCAGGATGTAGGACTTGGTGTGGAATTGCCAAAGAACGCCTCGCACCTCGAAGTGCATACCGTCCGCTGGGTTGATGTCAAGGTCCTCGTCCGTCAATTGCAGGCCGCTGCCCGTATCGACTTTGACGAGGCCTTGCTGCACCAGCCCCGCGCAAATGCGGCGGGTGCCAAAGCCTTGGGAGAAGAGGAGGTCTGAGAGGTACATGAAGGTGTACCTTAGCTTAAGCTGAACTGTCGTGTGCTTTGAGAAACCACTGAGCGGTTTCAGCTAAACCAGCTTGCATTGAAAAAGGTGGCGTCCAACTAAGCTCTTGCCTTATCTTGACACTGTCCAAATACAAAGAGCCAAACAAGCGATCAACAACGCTTGATTTCCCTAAAGCACTTGCTACTAGACGAAGCATGCCCTGCGGCAGAGAAAACAAACGCGGGGGTTTATTTAGAGCCTGTGCAATGCGTTCAACCAATTGGGTGGTTGAAACATCTTGACCATCCGACAACAGATAGAGCTTGTTGGCTGCATCAGGGTGTTCAAGTGCGATAAGAATTGCGTCCACCAAATTGCCGATATACAAAAGGCTTCTGTGGTTATGGATACCCCTCAAGGGTAGTGGCCAGCCCTTGTGGACAGTTTGAAGAAGCTGTAGAAAGTTGGCACCGACACCCGGTCCGTACACCAGGGGGATGCGCAATATGACCATCTGCATTCCCGTCTCTACAGAAATTTTCCATAAGCTTTGTTCGGCTTCCCACTTAGAGGCGGCATAGGCGTCTTCTGGTGCGGGGTTATCGGTCTCTAAGTAGGCACGTGGACTACCCTCACCGTTGACCTTCACTGAGCTTAAGAAAATAAATCGACGCACACCTGACGCGGCTGCTTGGCGAGCGAGATTTAAAGTGCCTTCGGTGTTGACTTCACGGAATGCAGCATAAGCATCGCTTGAGGTCTCTTGGGTGATATGCACCCTTGCAGCGAGGTGAACCACAACAGTGACACCGTCTAAGGCTTGGGTCCATGGGGTGTGGGCGTTGATGTCGCCTACGCTGATGTATTTGTGGTTGGTCGGGTTTTCAACTTGGCTTCTCACCGCTAACTGATGAATAAGCTCGCGTCTTGTAAGCTGCGACACAAGATGTTGCCCCACAAAACCTGTTCCCCCTGTTATCAGCAAGTTCATAGGGCTAGGTTGCTTTAAGCTTTTCAGCCATGTGCACCCAATCCACCACCTCGTCGCTGGGTTGGTAGCCAGGCACCAAGCTTTGCAGCAAGCCACGAATCATGGGCACATCGTTGCTTTTAATCGCCACGTTGATTTCATCCAAGTGAAGTTGTAATACCTGCCAAGGCATGAACTCTTCGTTCGCCTTCATGATGCGTGGGTGTTGCGTCCCTTGTGGGTTGTCACCAATCAACAATTCTTCAAAGAGCTTTTCACCTGGACGCAAGCCGGTGATGGCAATTTCAATGTCGCCATCAGGGTGATGCGCATCTTTCAAGACCAAGCCGGAGAGCTCCACCATGCGTTTGGCAAGGTCAAAAATACGGACAGGCTGCCCCATGTCCAACACAAACACATCACCGCCCGTGCCCATGGCGCCTGCTTGAATCACCAACTGTGCAGCTTCAGGAATGGTCATGAAGTAACGCGTGATGTCTGCATGCGTCAAGGTGATGGGGCCACCGGACTTGATTTGGTCGCGAAACAGAGGTACCACAGAGCCGCTGGACCCCAACACATTGCCAAAGCGCACCATGGAAAAAGTGGTGGTGGCTTGGATTGAATGATGCTGAGCCAAGGCTTGCAAAACCATCTCTGACAAGCGCTTGGAAGCACCCATGACGTTGGTGGGTCGAACAGCTTTGTCAGTGCTGATCAACACAAAGTTATGCACGCCATGGCTTGCCGCAGCTTCTGCACATACACGGGTACCAAGGACGTTGTTGCGCACACCCTCGCTGGGGTTGTGCTCCACCAACGGCACATGCTTGTAGGCCGCTGCGTGGTAGACCGTTTGCGGCTTCCACGTGGCCATGATGTCGTTCATTCTCACCGCATCACACACAGAGGCTAGCAAAGGTATCAGCTCAGTCGCCAAGCCTTCAGCAGCGCGGTCAGACAACAACGTTTGCAACTCTTGGTGGATTTGGTAGAGCGAAAATTCACTCATGTCCACCAACAGCAATTGCAAAGGCTGGGTCTGAAGGATTTGTCGGCTCAACTCGCTGCCAATGCTGCCCCCCGCGCCTGTCACCAACACCGTTTTTCCGTGGGTATTGCGGTTGAGCAGAAGACCGTTGGGCTTGACGGGTTCGCGGCCCAGTAAATCGTCGATGTCCAATTCACGCACATCGTTTAGCGTGATGCGGCCGGATGCAATATCGCCTAAACCTGGCAAGGTACGCACAGATAATTTATAAGGGCTAAGGGATTGCAAAATTTCATGACGACGTTGCCGAGAAACAGAAGGCAAAGCCAGCAGCACATCGGTGACGGCCATTTCGACCAAGACCTCGTCTAAGTCAGCAGGATTAAAGATAGGCAAGCCATTGAGCACATTGCTATGCAACCTGTCATCGTCATCCAAGAAGCCGACCACCCGCATCTCAAAGCTGTTTTCCATGCCCGAGGCCAATTGCCGCCCTGCACTCCCAGCGCCATAAATCAGCACTTGCGGTAACTTGCTTTTGTTGATTTGACTCAGATACAAGCCACCCAACCATACGCGTGCAAAAGCTCGGGAGGCCCCCACCAAAATCAACATGAGCAGCGGCTGAATCAGTCCTATCGTTCTGGGAACACCCTGAAAACCATAAAAGGTAAACAAGGAGGCAAAAAACACGCCATACAACAACATGGCACGGGCCATGGCGCCCATGGCGGGCAAGCCGCTGTAGCGGAAAATAGAACGATACAAACCTGAGGCAATGAAAATTGGAATGGCGAGCAGTATGGATACGGCCACCGGTATCAGCACTGGGCCAGATAAGGCGACAAATTCTGTTAAGCGCAGGTAGTATGAAAACCAAACAGCCAATACACAAATAGAAATGTCTACAAGCAAAACAAAGCCACGTTTTAATGGCCTAGACAATGCCAACATAAAAAGATTGACACTTCTAATTGAATGATTGAATTTATAAAACATCATGAACAGAAAATTTATTTAAAAACTAAACCAAGAGTTCAAGTAATTTCAATGGGTATTTCACAAGGATTTTGAAAAGATTTGTATTGATTCCATTTTCATTACACGCACGAACGACTTCTCTGTTCAATAAGAGCCTGTTTCGCCAGCTACTGTTACTCACGCCACCGGCTTGCATGTTCACCAAAACACGAGGCAAGTGTTTGTAATGTAAATTTTGTCTGTGAAAAGTTCGAACAACATATTCATAGTCTCCGGCGATACGGTAGTCAGTTTTAAACTTGCCAACCCGTTGCACAACATTGCGTGTTAAAAATAACCCCGGATGCGCTGGCATCCACCCCCATGCGAGTTGTTCGGGGCTGAATCGGTCGGAGCGGTAGCGACGAGTCATACGGGTCGGATCACCCGCATTGAAAAAACCCACGTCTGCTAACAATGCATCAAGATGATGTGTGCTCATCTGCTGAGCAACTTCAGCCAGCACGGTGGCATCGGCGTATTCATCGTCAGCATTTAAAAAGCAAACCACATCGCCTGTGGCCAGGGCTAAGCCTTTGTTCATGGCTTCGTATATGCCATTGTCGGGCTCGCTGACCAATGTCGCCAAGTGCGGCCTGAAGCGCTCCAAAGTTGCCAGCGTGCCGTCGGTAGACCCACCGTCAATCACGATGTGCTCGACCTCTGGCCATTGCTGATCGACCACCGATTGGATAGCCCGGGCTATGGTGGCTTGGCTGTTGAAGCAGACGGTGATGACGCTGATCTTCATCGGTTCATTCTCGACGCCAACCCTCGCAGCACATAGCGCAGTTCACCTTGTGCCAACATCAGGCACATACGGCGAAACTGGTGGTAGCGCTTGTCCAAAGCAGAGGGCTCGCGGCCGCTGCGGATTTGCTCAAACTCACGATCGAATACATCCTGCCGATTACTGGTTTTCGTATCGCCGTGCACCCGTAAGGCACCCCACGTTGTATTGACATGCGCAGTTTGCCTACCTTCTGCCAGCAATCTCAGGAACCACTCATAGTCGAAGGCGCAATCTAGACTTTCGCTCAAAAGCCCCAGTTCTTGATGCACCTTTCGCTGCCAGAATGCAGATTGATTCGCCAGAATCATGCCTTGAGATAGGAGGCTCGAGTAGGTTGGACGAACGTACTTTAGGTCTCGCAGTATCTGATCATCTCTATCGATCAGATTCATATTCCCAATGATTAATTGGGCAGAACCGTTGGATTGAGCCACAGCCGCCAGTTGAGAAAACGCTCCTGGGTAATAAGTATCGTCCGAGTTTTGCCAAGCGACCCAGTCGCCTGTGGCTCGCTCAAGCCCCTTGTTGATGGCATGCGCTTGACCACGGTCTTTTTCGCTGACCCAATAGGCCAGTCGACGTTCATATTTCTTGATCAGGTCGACGCTTCCATCCGTTGACCCGCCGTCAATGACGATGTACTCGATATTGGGGTAATCCTGTTCCAACACTGACAGCAGCGTCCGCTCAAGAAAATCAACTTGGTTGAATGAGGGGGTGATGATGGAAATTTTTGGCGTATTCACGATTTAGTTTCTGACAAAGAAACCGTCCATTTGTAATGTTCGACCATTTTTGAGATCCACAAAAACTGGCTCTAAAGCCCAAAGGGTGAACCCGGCAGACTCCAGACGGGCAACACATTCAAGCCAAAGATGTTGGTTTTCGTACAACTGAACCAATGAGAGTTCTATGAGAACAGCGCGAGCCTTGGCAATAATATGCGGCGCTCCATCAAGGACTTGCCATTCATAACCTTGCGTGTCAATTTTCAGGAGAATACTATCGGCATCATTTATAAAGGGAGCTGCGGCCTCGTCAAGACTTAGCAAGGGTACAGTTTCCTGTGAGCTGTAGGCTGACTCAGGTGCCGCATTCATGTGTGCTGCCAGCATAGGCAAAACCGAACTACTGACCGAGTTACCGGACACATTGAGCTGAACAGTCCCATGATCAGCCCCAATTGCCACGCGCGCAGCTGCCTGCCATTTCGGGTCGCTTTGGCTGCGTAGTAACAACTTGGTATGAGCATCTGCCATAGGTTCGAATGAAACAATGCCGCCCTTGTATCCACCGGCTCGTAACTCTTCTCCAAACTGCCCCTCGTTGGCACCAATATCCAAGACCATGTTGATTCCGCAGTGATCCAGGCAAGCCATCAAGCGGGCAATCTTTGAGGAAGCGGGGCTAAAGCGGTGTAATTCCAGACCGAGACTGCGCAGAGTATGTTTAATGGTTCGTTTGAGTATGTACATGCCGCGTATTGAAGTAATCAAGTAAGTACTTTTCGATAAACATTGAGAGTTTCCAGAGCGCATCGATCCCAAGAAAAGGCTTGAAGGCGGTCTCGTCCACGCTGGCGAAGGTCTGTTTGCAGAGCTGGATTGGTTGTTATTGCCTCCAATGCGTTTGCAATCGAATCGACTTCGTAAGGGTCGAATTGAACGGCTGCATTGCCAACCACTTCAGGCATGGAACTGGTGTTGCTGCAGGCCACTGGACAGTCCAAACTCATTGCTTCCAAGGGTGGAATCCCGAAACCTTCATACAGCGAAGGGTATACGAAGAGCGAGGCTTGTCTGTAAAAGGCGCAAAGTACGGAATCATCGCCACTCATTTGGCGAACCTGGTTTTCATTAAGGTTCAGGCTGCGCATGAAAGTTAGCTCTCTTCCGCTGAAATGACCGCCACCCAAGGCAACCAAGTCATAGCTGTCGCGAAGTATGGATCTCCCCGCATAAGCTTGGAGCAGGCGATCGAAGTTTTTATAGCCGCCACGGGAGCCGACAAACAAAATGAAAGGCCGTTGAGGCTTGGCAAGATCAGCCGCCTTGATTTGGTTCAAGGCAAAGCCCAAATGCACGACGGTGGTTTTTTCTTCAGGCACATTCAACAGGTGAATCAAGTCCCTCTGGGTGTTCTCCGAGATGCAGACGATGTGATCGGCACGAGCGACAGCCGCACGTTTTTCCTCTCGGGTGCGATCCCATGCTGGAAAAAATTGGGGATGTAGCTCATGAATCATGTCAAAGACAGTTAAAACTGTTTTGCATCCGCTTGGACTCACGGTCTTTTTGGCGTAATAGGTTTCGTGAAGAATATTTGGACGCCACCGCCAAAGAATGAATGGCACCAAAAATTCATTAATGATTCGATAGAGGCGACCCGTTCGGCGAATAGCGGGTGCATGAATCCCGGTCACATGCACCGAAGACAGCGACTGGTGCAGGTATTCATTGACATAGAAGGGGCAAATGATTTGACACTCAACAGCGTCGTCCCCCGTGGATTTAATATGGCTTGCAAGTTCTAAAAAATAACGCGACACCCCACCATAACGCTGCCAGCCGAAAATCTGATGGTCGTATGCAATTTTCATTCAATGGCGTTCAGTCAGCATGCATTATTGTCAAATGGTCTGACATGGTTTTTGAACCCAGTCTGCGCTGAATGATGAGCGAAGACCCTTTAGCGATCAAAGATCTGGTAGCCAAAAATAACTTGTTTTGATCTAGGCTGTGGCGAGAAAGAATATGCAGGCCATTCGAACTGATGAGTTTCAGACCTAATTTTTTTCCAAGAATATCGAGCGTGTTACAGCTGAAAAAACCTATATGCTGTCCAGTGGCAAAAGAGTAATACCACCAGTCTGGCGCCGGGGGCTTTCCGTTGTAGAGTTGGGTGCTGAAGATCAGACTGTCTGCGCCAGTGTCCTTGAGTGTGGCCTCGACAAACTCAAGAGGATTTGTCAGGTGTTCCATCACCTCCATGGCAGTGACAGCTTGACAACTGTGTATGTCAGGAGAGTATTCAAAACCTCGCGCTAAGAGGTTCTCACAGTGCTTGTCTGACCAATAAAAGTCAAAGCCAAGGTCTCGCATCATCCGAGTCAGCATGCCGTAGCCGCCCGCAGCGTCGAGGTACTGACCCTTTCCGCGCTCACCAAACACCCAGTACAAGGTGCTTGCCACCTTGTAGGCCAAAGAAATATTGCGCATGACCAGCCCAGTGTCAGCTGCTGCAATCGCTGACGAATAAGCTTCGTCCAACCAATGGGGTTGACGTGCTCGAAGAAATTCGCATTCGTTGCAAACCTCGTATTGGGCAGGATACTTGTTCAACACCTGTCCATCGAAGCAATGGTGCATATCGGAGGAACAAATTGGACAAGAAGACATTCAATTCATCCAATTTTTGATTCGTTCGGCGAGCCGGCGATAGACCCTGGGCACCAAGGGTGTTCTGAAACAGTGACTGTCGCTGAAGAGGTCAGCCTCTCGGTTTCTTGCTTGTATTTTCGGGTGCGTCAGTGGGAAAGTCATTGCCCGGGTTGGCAGATTCGCCAGTGGGCTAGAGGCTGTTGTGTGTGTGGCGTCAGCGCCGAAGCCTATATTTGAGATCAGGTTCACGGATGGCAGGATATTGAGGCGACCCGTACACCAATTGGCGAAGACCCATTGGTAGTCCCAAGTGTCTATCTCACCGCGGTAGACACGCTCAAAAATGGATTGCCAAAAAGGTGCTTCAGAATTTTCGAGAACGAGATCTTCAATACGTCCTTGGTCGCGGACCTGTGGCCATAGGCCCATGTCGACGTCATAAGCCTGCCAGCGATCACGCCAGCTGGCCCAACCCCAAATGTGGATGTACTTCGAAAAATAGTAACTGTCTGTCATCAAAGCGCGTCCCAATTGGAAATTGTCACCGCTGATCATTCCTATTCTTGCGTCGTGACGAAAGCGTTGGAGAGACTCCTGACAAAACCTAAAAAATGAGGGGTCTGGCAGACAGTCATCTTCCAAAATAATCGCTTCCTCGACCTGCTCAAACACCCAGTCTATGCCGCTGGAGACCCTTTTTTTGCAACCCAGATTTGTCTCAGAGAAATGAGTCAGTACCTCGCAGGGCCAGTCGATATGCTCAATGATGGCGCGCGTGGCGGCAACTCGTTCGGCCTCGCCTGCCTTATGGGTTCTGGGTCCATCGCCAACGACCAACAGCTTGGGCGGGCGTGCCTTGGCGATTTCGGCAAACACAAGGGCCGTTGTATCCGGGCGGTTAAAAATAATAAACGCGACCGGCGTGGTCAGCTTGAATTCGCTCATGCAAAGAATTT
Organism: Bordetella parapertussis; assembly: GCA_945861305.1. Lineage (GTDB taxonomy): Bacteria > Pseudomonadota > Gammaproteobacteria > Burkholderiales > Burkholderiaceae_C > Limnohabitans. Next base: position 70,060 of record CAMATW010000005.1, read on the forward strand.
CCTGAAATAGGCGATGGTTTCTTTCAGGCCGTCTTCTAAAGCGACTTTGGGCTGCCAACCTAGCACTGAATGCGCCAGTGTGATATCAGGTTGACGCTGCCTTGGATCATCGGTCGGCAGTGAGTGAAACGCCAGTTTGGATTGCCCGCCCACAAGTCGGATGACATGCTCAGCCAATTCAAGCATGGTGAATTCGCCGGGGTTGCCCATGTTCACTGGACCGATGAATTCACCGTTGCTGTCCATCATGCGCACAAAGCCTTCGATCAAGTCGTCTACATAGCAAAAAGAGCGGGTCTGTTGCCCGTCGCCATATATGGTGATGTCTTCACCTTTGAGCGCTTGGACAATGAAGTTGCTGACCACGCGGCCATCATTGGGATGCATCCTCGGACCGTAGGTGTTGAAGATACGCACCACCTTGATTTCAAGTTGGTGCTGGCGCCAATAGTCGAAGAAAAGCGTTTCAGCACAACGCTTGCCTTCGTCATAGCAAGACCGTGGACCAATAGGATTGACCTTGCCCCAGTAACTTTCGGGCTGAGGGTGTACCTCTGGGTCGCCATAAACCTCGCTGGTCGAGGCTTGCAGGATTCGGGCGCCGGTGCGCTTGGCCAACCCCAACATGTTGATGGCACCATGGACACTGGTTTTGGTGGTTTGAACTGGGTCGTGCTGATAGTGCACAGGCGAGGCGGGACAGGCCAGGTTGTAGATGCGATCAACCTCCACGTAAAGCGGGAATGTGACGTCATGTCGCATCAGTTCAAAGCGCGAATGCGCCAGCAAGTGCTCCACATTGCGCTTGCTCCCCGTGAAAAAATTGTCGACGCAGAGCACATCGACACCGTCTTTGATCAATCGATCGCAAAGATGAGAGCCAAGGAAGCCTGAGCCACCGGTCACAAGCGTCTGACTGTGGGGGTTGTAGTTTTTCATTCAAGCATCCATGTTTTTAAAAATTACCGTGTGCACACACTTTGCATAAACGCGGTAGCCTACACCAGACATGAATTTACTTACCAGGTGGTTCTCTATGTCGTTCAAACTGCTGTCGAGAATTTCTGCAAGTAAGAACTTGGGCCTGTATTTAGCCCAATTGCTTGATCTCAACACGTCCAGATCAAGCCCCTCCACATCTACGCTCATGAAGTCGATGGTACGCTCAGCCGGTAGGTTTTCATCAAGTATCTGGGATAAGGGTCGTATATCAATGCTTCGTATACCAATGATCTTATAGGGGGTATCGGATTTATCCCGACTGTCTGCCAAATCCTTAGCAAAGCCATTCAGTGCCGACTCGTTGAACATATAGAAACTCAACTTCCCAGGCTGACTGCCAATGCCAAGCTCTATATTGATATCTGAAGGGCGTAAGCGATTGAAGGCGAGCATGCTGCCTGGCATCGCATCAATGTTGATACCTCGCCAGCCGCGTCTGTAGAAATAGTAGGTATTGGAAAAACGTTTGGGGTGGTGGGCGCCCACGTCGACATAAAAGCCGTCACGTTTATCACCAAAGATTCTGGCGAGTATGAGATCTTCGCCCTCTTGAGACCATGAGCTTCTTTGCCAAGAATCCCATCGATATGCATAAATGATCCTTTTGAGCAAGTCTTTTATGGGCTGCGGTATCAAAGCCATGATTTCAGTCAGCATGTCAAATCCAGCCTTTTGATCTGGTAAGACGGTCAAAGCTGCTTAAAAGACTGAACGACTTGAGCTTCATCATGAACATATCTCGCGTAGCGTGTTGCATCGCGTCAGACAACATGGCTGCAACCGCATACGAAATCAAAGTGGCCCATGCAGCACCAACTACACCTAACATAGGGATTAACACGATGTTCAAGAGCACATTCAAAACTGCACCGAGAGCAGTTCTTTGCAGGCTGATAAGTTGCTGGTTTTCTGCCAAAAACCAGTTGCCGCCAGCAACACCGAGGAAGACAAACACGGTTGCCCAGACATGGATGGCCAACACGCCGCCTGCCTCGCTGTAGTCTGGGCCAAAGAGCATGGTTACCAGGGGCGTTGCAAAAAGAGTCACCGGCAACGCAACAATGACTGCAAGCCAAGTCATCAAATCAAAAAGTCCTTGCAGCCGGTGTCGATACTGCGCCTCATTGTTTTTCTTCGCCTCGAGAATGGCAGGCAGTACTGAGGCTGCGACCGCAGTCGCGATGAAGTACCAAATTTCGCTGATGCGCACAGCAGCGCTGTAGATGCCTACGGCGTCATTGCCCAACATTTGTCCGATCATGATCTGATCGATCTTCATGTAGATCATGACGGCTATGCTCGAGAGCATCAAGGGCCAGGCGGCTTTAAGAAGGGTGTAGCACCGACGATAACTGACACGCAGGCTAGACAGCGGCGGACCAAATCGGTGAAGTGCCAGCGTCATGGCCAGAGCCACGACAAACGCTTCGGCAAGCATGGCCCACGCGAAGCTGATGAGTGAAGCACCGGTGAGGATGAGCACCGCTTTGATGCCTGCAAAAACCAAGAAGGCTGCGTTTTGCACCCAGACCGTGTATTTCGATTGCACCTGGGATTCGAACCAATAGCCCGCCACCTCAAAAGCTTTGAGAAACACTACCGCTCCGAGGATGCCCGCCACAAGCTGTGACAAAAGATCTTGAGGCCGCAAGTAAAAGACAGTTGCAAGCAAAAGACTGTAGGCAACTGCGCCGCCGAGCAGCTGAAGCACTGCAGCTGTGCCCAAGGTGTCTTCGCGGCACGCCGGATCTTGAACGATATCGCGAACGACTAAGCCTTGCAGTCCCATGCCTGCAAGCGCACCAAAAAGACCAATCAGTGCTGCCGTGAAGTTCAAAAGACCAAACTGCTCGGGGCCCAGATATCTCGCAATCCAAACGCCAATCAGCAGACCCACACCCATGCGCAGTATTTTGTCGAAGAACAACCAGCCAATGTTGTCGACGATCTTCAGAAGGTTGGGGCGATGTTCGATCCTGCGCCGGATAAATGCAGGAATGAGCGCCATGCTTTATTCGTTGTGATCCATGGGTTTGTAACCATGGCTCTTGATCAACTCATCGCGCTGGGCTGAGTTCAAGTCGGACTGAGTTATCTCGCGCACGCGGCCCTGTACGCCAGTGGCAGCCACAAAGTCTCCAGCAAACTTTAATCTGAATTTCAATATTTACTCATGAAATCTTGATAGGTCGAAGATAACCCTTGCCTTAAATCAACCTTAGGTTGCCAGCCAAGCGTATTCAAAACCGAGCTGTCCATCCACTTGCGGGGTGCGCCATCGGGCTTGGAGGTGTCGAACTCAATGTCACCTTTATAGCCAACTGTGTGGGCAATGCTTGTTGCAACTTCAGCGATGGTGACATCAGAGCCACTGCCCACATTGATGTGACTTTGCATAGGAGTGGTATGTGCGTCGTACAAGGCCTTGGACAGATGCATCACGTGTACACATGCAGCAGCTAAGTCTTCCACATACAGGAACTCACGCCTAGGTGTTCCTGTTCCCCAAATGGAAACGCTGGGCGCATGGGTCAACTTGGCCTCGTGGAAGCGGCGTAAGAGTGCTGGAATGACATGACTATTTTCAGGATGGTAGTTGTCGCCTGGCCCATAAAGGTTTGTAGGCATGACGCTACGGTAGTCCACGCCATGGCTTACACCGTACTGGCGGTTATAGCTTTCACATAATTTGATACCTGCAATCTTTGCGATGGCGTAGGGTTCATTGGTGGGCTCTAACTGACCTGTAAGCAATGCATCCTCTCGCATGGGTTGCGGCGCTAAGCGAGGGTAAATGCAGCTGGAGCCAAGGAATAACAGCTTATGTGCGCCGTTTTGAAATGCAGCGTCAATGACATTGACTTGAACCAATAGATTGTCATAGATGAAGTCTGCTGGGTAGGTGTTGTTGGCATGAATACCGCCTACTTTTGCGGCAGCCATGTAAACCTGCGTGGGTTTTTCGAGCTCAAAAAACTGCCTAACGGCCAATTGATTGGTCAGGTCTAACTCAGCATGTGTACGCGTGATGATTTGGCTTGGCGCAATGCCTTGCAAAAGCAACTGGCGAAAAATGGCAGAACCCACCATACCGCGGTGACCTGCTACATAGATTTTTTGGTCAGTCATTTGATATTAAGTATTTCAGCAAGAACCAAGAGAAGAACCGATAAGTTTCTTGTCTTTGGATGTTACTTTATCGCTTCTCACTGCTTACCAACTCTCGATACAAATCCACATAGGATGCAACCATTTTGTGAGCCGTAAAAAGTTCCCAATATCTTTGTTCTGCCTTGCGGCCCATTTCTGCAGCCATCGCTGGGTTTTGCCACAAGCTCTGCATCGCTTGTCTTAATGCCAAAGGGTCACTGGGCGGCACCACTAAGCCGGTTTCATTGGAGAGATTGATAAAACTCGTTCCTGTGCCAATTTCACTGGAAATCAAAGGCTTGCCATACATAGCACCTTCCAGCAAAGAAATACCAAAAGCCTCGGATCGTAAATGTGAAGGAAACAAAACAGCGTAGCAAAGGGTAAGCAGTGCCGCCTTGTCTTCATCAGACAAGAAACCTAAGAAATGAATATTGCTTAGGCCTGTTTCCTCGGCTTGTTTTTTCAGTTCGGCCTCAATCGGACCGGCACCCACAATCACAATAGGGTAGTTGGTACCCTTTGCGGCCTCCAACAAAATGTGCAAACCCTTGTAGTAGCGAAGCACTCCAACAAACAAAAAGAATTTGGCGCCAAACCTTTCGCCCCAAAAGGCCAGCTTTTCAGCTGTGGGAACTGGATAAGTTGCTTTGTCTAAACCATAAGGTATGAGTTTGACCTTTTTTTGATTTTTAACCAACGTGTCGCTGGTTGCCAAGTAATTGGGAGATGTCGCCACAATGCAATCCATATCTTTTAAAAATGAATTCATCAACGGTTGGTAGATCTTTAGCAGATACTTTTGCCGAACAATATCCGAGTGGTAAGTCACCAAGCTTGGTTTTTTGATGCGCGTCAGCATATGAACCAGGTCCATGAAAGGCCACGGGAAATGATAATGAATCACATCAGCTTGTTTGGCAAGCTTCATGAATCGCCCAAAAGCAGAAATAGAAAAAGAGTTTGATGCAATTTGCAGGTTCAATTTCGATCTATGCACTTGGTAGCCATCTATTTCAATCGCATCGTGCGAGCGTTTTGGTGATAGCGACAGCACATCCGTTTGAATGCCGTGTTTGTTAGCACCTCTGGCAATCTGATTAATGACTTGCTCAACCCCTCCCATGGAGTCGGGAAAAGAGGTTTTATAGAAATGAAGGATACGCATCAGGTGTTTCAGGCAGCTTGGAAATTAAACGCCCTTTAAAGTGGCAGCCAGCCTGTAAGCATCCAAGGTTTTATTCACTGTTTTCTGCCAAGAAAAAGTGGCGGCTTGCTGAAGACCTTTGGTTATGGCTTTCTGCCTCCACTCTTGATCTTCCAAACTCTTTGTTAATAATTGAACTAAGGCATTCACATCTGCATGATCGCACATCAAAGCACAACCGCCCGCCACCTCTGGCAAGCTGGTTGTATCAGAGCAAACCACGGGTACGCCACTGGCCAAGGCCTCTAAGACAGGCAAGCCAAAGCCTTCATAAATAGATGGATAAACAAAAGACTTGGCCGCCGAAAAAAGAATGGAGAGATCTTTGGCTGACACAAAGCCTAGGTACTTAGCCCATCCAGCAGAATGTGCTTTTTTCAGTCTCTCGTGAACATCATCGCTTCGCCATCCTTTGTAACCTGCCACTACCAAGGGGGTATGTAGCCTAAGCTTTTCTGGAAGTGATTCATACGCATCTAGTAACGAGTTAAGATTTTTTCTAGGTTCTAAGGTACCCGCGTAAAGCACATAGTTTTTGTAAGTCAGTTGGAACCTGCGCAGAGTTTCTTGGCACTCATTTTCAGACCGAAGTTTAAACTCTTCTGAGGCTGCCAATGGAATAGCCAAAACTCTAGAGGGGTCAAACCCTGAATAATCAATGACCTCTTCACGCGTGTAATTTGAGTCCGTGATAATGACATCGGCACGCTTGAGCGCCTTGGGTAATTCTTTTCCCATGTAATTCAGACGAGTTTGCGGGTGAAACTCTGGGTACTTAAATACTGAAAGGTCATGGAAGGTTGTAAGACATGGCCCTTCATGTTTAGGTAAATAGTAATTGGGACCATGAAAAACCGCATTCCTATAAGGCTGCAAGGCTTTAAATTCACGCAAGTCATGTTGAATTTGATATACCCGAACCACAGGTTCAAAGGATCCAAGAATGCTGCGAATGTAGTGTTTTATTGGCTTTGGTTTTTCTACATGTGCTGTTGATTCCAACAGTTTCAAATCAGCATGTATTTGGCTCTCTTTCAAAAAGAAGATCTTCTCAATATCTGCAAGAGATTGGAAACCTTTGGCCAATTCATAAGCATATCTGCCTATCCCAGTCAGCGGGTACTTGATGGCATCGATACCTAAAACTATTTTCATTCAGACGTCTTTAACATCCAAGCCAGTGTCTCGCGCAGTGGAATGGTCTGCCACTCTGGCAGAACAGTTTTCAAACGATCAGCTGAACCTATTAATGTTTTGACTTCATTGGGACGCACAAACGCAAGATTGACACTCACCTCTATGGAGTATCCGGCTAATTCTTCCACCATGGCTAAAACCTGTTCCAGCGAAGTTGCTTGACCTGAACAGACATTAAACACTTGCCCGATGGGCTTGCTTTGAATCAGCCCCACATAGGCTGCAACAACAGCACGCACATCGCTGAAGTCCCGCCATACATCCAAATTGCCCAGTTCAATTTGTTTTTCTTTGCGCTTGAAGTGCCCCATAATTTTGGGCAACAAAAATTGTTCAGATTGCCCAACACCTGTGTAATTAAATGGGCGAACAGTGACTATAGGGAGTTTGGATAACCAAAGCTTGGCCATGTGTTCCATGGCCAATTTGCTGACAGCGTAGTCATTTTCGGGGGCTGGAGCTTGGGTTTCATGCAAGACACCTGCGTTGGCGTTGCCATATATATTTGCACTGCTGACCAGTAACAAGCATTCCAAATTTGGCGCCATCTCCGCCAACACGGATAGTAAATGGTGGGTGCCAATGAGGTTGACCCGGTAAAAAGCTTCTGGGTCTGCGTGCCCTACAAACGCAATAGCAGCCAAGTGCACAACCACGGTAGGTTGGATTTGCGCCACCAAACTGCGCATGGCAGCAACATCTGATAAATCTAGCTGGTGGTAATTAGCCTCTTGGCTTGGGTTTGCACCTATTCCATGCACCTCGTAGCCGGCTAGGGTCAAAGCTTTTAACAAATAGTGGCCCGTGAACCCGGCCATGCCAGTGATTAATGCTCTGGGCAGCCTCACTTAAAAAGAGAGTCCAGCCTGATTGCGCTGTAAGTCAGCTTCAACCATCATCTGGCATAACTGTTCTAAGGTGGTTTCAGGTGCCCATCCCAGCTTGGCCTTGGCCTTGCCTGGGTCTCCAATCAAGAGTTCGACCTCAGCTGGGCGGTAAAACTTAGGATTAATTCGCATCACCGTGTTGCCGGTAGCAGTATCAACAGCTGTTTCATTTTCTTCTCTGCCTTTGAAGTCCACCGTGATGCCCGCACCCTTGAAGGCCATACGCACAAAGTCCCGCACGGTTTCTGTACGGTTGGTGGCCAGCACAAAGGTGTCTGGCTCGTCAGCTTGCAACATGCGCCACATGCCTTCCACATATTCTTTGGCAAAACCCCAATCGCGTTTTGCGTCCAGGTTACCTAACTCCAGGCAATCCAGGTGACCAAGTTTGATTTTGGCCACGCTATCCGTGATTTTTCGGGTAACAAACTCTCGGCCTCGCAATGGGCTTTCGTGGTTGAACAAGATGCCACTAGAGCCAAAGATGTTGTAACTCTCGCGGTAGTTCACCGTCATCCAGTGGGCATACAGCTTAGCCACGCCGTAGGGGCTTCGAGGGTAGAAAGGCGTGGATTCAATTTGCGGGATGGCTTGCACCTTGCCAAACATCTCGGAAGTGCTGGCTTGATAAAAACGAATCTTGGTATCGACTAGGCGAATAGCTTCGAGCAAGTTGAGTGCGCCGATGCCGGTGATCTGTGCAGTGGTGCTGGGTTGGTCAAAAGACACGCCCACAAAGCTTTGTGCAGCCAAGTTGTAAATCTCGTCTGGCTGCACCTTTTGTACCAAGGCAATGCTGGCACCTAGATCTGTCAGGTCGTATTCCACCAAATGAAGATTGGGGTGGTTTTGAATGCCCAGTTCCTCAATACGCCAAAAGTTAACTGAACTTGTGCGGCGGTAAGTGCCGTAAACGGCATAGCCTTTGTCAAGGAGTAGTTGGGCTAGATAAGCGCCATCTTGGCCTGTAATTCCTGTAATTATTACAATTTTCATTAGGTCTTTAATTCTTTTCAATCAACCATTAAAAGTCTGAAAGATAATTTCCAAATTTAGGATTTATCCAAAGTTGACCACCATCCCGAAGCGTCCATCCATTGATATCTTTGGTACGATTATTTTGTCGATACATAGTAGGTCGCTCTCTGATCAAAAACCATCCCAACTCTGATAATTTTTCCAATGCAATACCTTCAATTAATCTAGACTGTGTAGCTATAAAAAAAGTTGCCACTTTTTGATTTAAAGTACCAATAAAATCATTGTCTTTTAATAACATAGCTTCTGCACCTTGAACGTCCATATGTAGAAAATCTATTTGAGAATAATTTGTTGATAGAGTATTCAAGCTATAGCCAGGAATTTTTTCGTAGTCTAAATCAAGCCCACGATAGTCTTTTTTTAGTGCAGCTTGTGTAATTTGAGCTCCGTTATCATTTGCAACATTAACTTTTGGAAAAAAAACATATTCGTCTTTTGTGTAAATGGCGCCATGCACCGCCAACACATTAACGTTCTCAACACTATTAGACAGAGAATTTCGAAGAGCATGTTCTGTGATATTGGTAACAGTTTCTTTATTTGCTTCGACTGCAATTAGATTTAACTCTTTAAATCCTTTTCTTTTGGCAACAACACCTGCAGCTATTGCCCAAGGAGCATAAGAAGCCCCTAATTCCATTGCTGTAAAGCATTTGCCCCCAGAATGTAATGCCCTTTCCAAGCTCAAAAGCAAAGAGACGTATTCAATTGTTTCAGCATGTACACGATCATCAGGAACTGGCAGCTCTTGGAAATTCACTGACCCACTAGGAGGCATCGGCAACCAGGCGTGCAGTTTCGCTGCTGTCCTAATTCCTAGCCAATCGACGATCTCCCCGCTATTGGGGAAAATTGGATTATTTATTTGGTAAGAACTCAATAGCTTTAAATCTTTTTCTTCCCAGCCGCCAAAAAAATCATTGACTGAATTTTTTTTAACATTCAAGGCAATTTGAACTCGATCATCAGTCGCCCCTCCCCATGCTGGTTTCCAATACCTCTGAGCAATTTTTTCTAAAACATTCATTCTTTTAGTTCCTCTTACACTATCATTTGATAAGTGAAGCCGTTACCGATAGTTTAAAGACCGAGATTTCTAGCTACAACAAAAAGGTGTTCTGGAGATGCAGCAATTTCTTTGAGTACGCTACGGCGATTAATACCAGCATTGAGTTGACTACCAAAGTGTGCAATACCAATATTGTCTATCGGTCTTCTAAAAAAATTCTCATATGCTGCCGCTATAAGTTCATTTCCGTCTGTGTGAGATTTAAGCAAGTCATCCCAAGCATTAACCTTTCGACACTCAAACCAAATACACCAATCTTCAACCATGCCTTTATTCATCACTTCAAAACCTGAGGTTGCTAGGTGCACAGTCAGTGTTGTATCTGTAAAACCGGTGTGGTGAAAATCGCCCGAGTGGGCTTGATTACCAAAAAGGCAGATTGTCCATCCATACTGATCTGCAAACAAAGGGTTATCTGCTAATTTCTTTGCCACTTGTGTAATGCTAGAAGTTTGTAAGAATAATGTTCCTCCAGCACACAATAAACTTGAAAATTCGAGAAGCGCATCAAGAGACTTCGCGCGAGGAATATGTTCAAGTACATCCTTTGCCAAGACCTCTTTAAAATGATGTTTGGGTAATAATGAAAGGTCTCCGATAGGGATCAAAAAATCGGGATCGCAGGCTGGATCAGAATCAACATTTAGATAACCCTCGCGTTTATCGTAGCCACATCCAAAATTAATTTTTTCATATATTGAGAAATCGAAATTTAATGGTTTTTTTCGCATCGTGAATAACTCCGTTTTTAAATTCTTATGCAATCGAATTGCCTTAACAAAAATG
>CAMATW010000006.1 GCA_945861305.1 Bordetella parapertussis
CACCAAATTTGCGCAGACCTTCTCGACCGCTGACGACAACCAACCCGCCGTGACCATCAAGGTCTACCAAGGTGAGCGCGAAATGGCGTCTGGCAACAAGTCTTTGGGTGAATTCAATTTGGAGGGCATCCCCCCCGCCGCCCGTGGCACACCGCAAATCGAGGTGAGTTTTGACATCGATGCCAACGGGATCTTGCATGTGGGTGCCAAAGACAAAGCCACCGGTAAAGAAAACAAAATCACCATCAAAGCCAACTCGGGTTTGAGCGAAGCGGAAATTCAACAAATGGTGAAAGACGCCGAACTCAACGCCGAAGAAGATAAGAAAAAGTTGGAAATGGTGCAAGCGCGAAACAACGCCGAAGCCTCTGTCCACAGCGTAAAGAAAAGCTTGGTTGATCATGCCGACAAAGTTGACGCTGGCGACAAAGAAAAAATCGAAGCTGCGGTGAAAGAAGTTGAAGAAGCTTTGAAAGACGAAGACAAAGACCAGATCCTGGCCAAAACCGAAGCTTTGATGACCGTGGCACAAAAACTCGGCGAGATGGTCTATGCCGATATGCAAGCCCAACAGCAAGCAGCTGCTGCAGGCGCTGGCGCAGCTTCCGATGCTGGCAAGAAGCCAGACGACGACAATGTGGTCGATGCCGAAGTCAAGGAAGTGAAAAAAGGCTGATCTTTATCTCTCCACCGCGCCGCGCATCGCCTGAAAGGGCTGCGCGGCGTTGGTACATTCAACACCCTTAGATACAACCATGGCCACCAAACGCGATTTTTACGAAATATTGGGTGTACCCAAAAATGCCAGCGACGACGAGATCAAAAAGTCGTATCGAAAAATGGCGATGAAATACCACCCTGACCGCAACCAAGGAGACGCTTCGGCCGAGGTCAAATTCAAAGAGGCCAAAGAAGCCTATGAAATGCTTTCTGACGCTGAAAAACGCGCTGCCTATGACCAGTTTGGCCATGCAGGCGTAGACCCGAATATGCGCGGTGGCCCTGGCGGCGCAGCTGGTTTTGGCGGCTTTGGCGAATCTTTTGGCGACATCTTCGGCGACATCTTTGGACAAACTCGCAGGCAACAAGGGGCTGGCGGCAAGCAAGTGTTTCGCGGTAACGACTTAAGTTACGCCATGGATGTGACGCTTGAAGAAGCCGCCATGGGCAAAGAGTCGCAAATTCGCATCCCCAGCTTCGAGGAATGCACCACCTGTAGCGGCAGCGGTGCCAAGCCAGGCACTTCCGTCAAAGCCTGTGGTACCTGCCAAGGCCAAGGCGTGGTGCAAATGCGCCAAGGCTTTTTCAGCGTGCAACAAACCTGCCCGCATTGCAGAGGCAGCGGAAAAACCATCACCGACCCCTGCACACCTTGCCATGGTCAGGGCAAAGTCAAAAAACAAAAAACACTGGAAATCAAAATTCCTGCAGGCATTGACGACGGTATGCGCATCCGCAGCAGCGGCAACGGTGAACCTGGCACCAACGGTGGCCCCCCAGGCGACCTGTTCATTGAAATCCGTTTACAAAAACACGAAGTGTTCCAGCGCGATGGCGACGACTTGCATTGCGCAGTCCCCATCAGTTTCACTACCGCCGCACTGGGTGGAGAAATCGCTGTTCCCACCCTGAGCGGAGAAGCCGCCATCGATTTGCCCGAAGGCACCCAAACTGGCAAACAATTTCGCTTGCGGGGCAAAGGCATCAAGGGCGTTCGCTCGAGCTTCCCTGGTGACTTGTACTGCCATATTACGGTAGAGACACCTGTCAAGCTGTCTGAGCACCAGCGCAAGATCTTGAAGGAACTTGACGAGTCTTTGAAGAAGGGCGGCGATAAACACAAGCCCTCAGAAGCGGGCTGGGCTGACAAGTTAAAGAATTTGTTCAGCTAAGGTTTGCAGTCTTGAAAACCAGACTCGCCACGCTGCCAACACTGACCGGCATCATGGCGTGAAGGGCGTGGCGTGGCGTGTTTGTCAATCCGTGCCACGTGAATGCGTGCTTGCCTCACCCCCTCTTTATCAACAGCCAATTGCAACGCCCAGCCTGTGGTGTTTTCCAAACTGCTGTAGCCGTCAAACACAAAATTGCCTAGGCTGTAGACGATAGGTCGGCCTTTGTAGAACTCGGTGTTTTGGGTCACATGCGGATGGCTGCCCACCACCGCATCCGCACCTGCATCAATCATCAATCTGGCCAAGCGTTGCTGTCGAGTGGTGGCATAGGGCTCATCTTCAACACCCCAATGCATGAAGGGAATCACCACATCAGCTTGGTGAATTTGACGTGCGGCTTTTATATCTGCAACCACTTGCTCGTCGTCGCTCCATGCAGAACCAGGCCTATCAACATCGGCCTCAAAGCTGCGTGGGAAAAATTCGTTGTAGCCTAAAACAGCGATGGTGATGCCTTGACGCTTGAACAGCAAGGGCGTGTGTGCTTGCTGCAAATCACGTCCGCCGCCAAAATATGGGATCTTGGCTTGGTTTAAAAAGTCGAGCATTTGATCAAATGCTGCAGGACCAAAATCACCCGTATGGTTGTTGGCCAACGAAACGGCATCAAAATGTTTTTTGAGCAACTTGAGCACACGAGTATGGGCTCTGAACGTAAAGGGTTTGTCTTCAGCTTTGCCAATGGTGGAAATTACGCATTCCAAGTTGCCAATGCGAATATCGCTTTGGTTAAGAATTGGGGCAAAGGACTCAAAAGGGTTGTGACCCTGTGCGATGCGTTTGCCGGGCAATTCAGCCAACATCAAGTCGCCCACAAACACCATAGACACATCTGCGGTTTGCGCGAAAGCATTCGCACAGCATAGCCATGTACCCACGGCAGTCGCAACCCATCTTGAGGTGAAGCGTCGATTCATGGCGCGTCCATCACAGTGCAGTCATAGCTGAGTTCGCGTCCCAAATCGGGGGAGTAAAGCTGCTGCCTGCCAGTCAAGCTTTGGTTCTTGGCAAAAGGTGGCAAATAAGTGGCTTGCTGAAGAATGAGGGCTTGCCCAGAAGAGCGGTAAGAGACTGTGATTTTGATGTGCTCAATTTGATCGCTACCTTGGCTGACAATGGCTTTGAACCGGAAGCGCTCTAAGTCGATGGGCTTGGCGGTATACGGTTGTGAAGTGGGAACAAAAACAAATGCGTAGTCCTCACCGCCAGCAAAGAGTTGGCACTGCAAGCGCAGTTGCTGGTTTGATGCAAGGCTTGCCGTCGCCGACAAAAACAAAGCTGCCGTCATGCAAGACCACTTCAATAGGCAGAGTTGGCTTGGCATGAAGGTCTGCATTACGCCTTGGTTGATGGCGCAGACTCTTTCATGCGCATTTGCACATGTGCCATCGACTCTTGGATTTGATCAATGAGGATGAGGCACACATCGCCAGCTTGGAGCTTTTCCAAGGCACGATCGATGGCTTTGAATTCACCGTACACGTCTTCAATGGTTTGGACGCGGGTAGCCCCTTGCAAACCTTCGCGTAACAAAGCAATGACTTCTCCGTCAGTACGCCCGCGTTGGCACGCGTCTTCGAAAAGAATGACATCGTCAAATGCGTGACCAATATTGCGGGTCAGGGCTCGCAAATCTTCATCTCGCCTGTCACCTGTTCCGCATATCACCACACTGCGGCGATTGGCCGGAAAAATATTGACAGCCTCGACAATGGCTTTCACGGCATCTGCGTTGTGGCCAAAATCGACAATCACTTTGGCTTGCTTATAGTCAAAAACATTGAAGCGCCCAGGAACGCTTTGGGCATCACTGACAAAATGACTCAAGGCCTCACACATGCCTTCCCAGTTCAGTTTCAAGGCCCAGCCAGCAGCAATAGCCGCCATGACATTGGCGACTTGAAAACGCAAAGCGCCGTTGTGGGTAATGGGGACTTGCGCCAAGGGAATATGCATTTGAAATTTACCCTCGGCAGCGATGATGTGGCCGCCATCTACAAACAGTACGCGCTTGCCTTGAGCGCGGTGCGTCGCCAAAGCAGGGGCTTTGGCGTCATAGGCAAAAAAGGTGACGGCGCTGGGACATTGGGCTGCCATAGCCACGACCAAAGGGTCCTCTGCGTTCAGAACAGCCATGCCAGATGGATCCACATTGCGCACGATAACGCGCTTGAGAACAGCCAAATCTTCAACGGTAGATATGTAGTTCAAACCAAGGTGGTCACCACTGCCAATATTGGTGACAACAGCCACTTGGCAGCGGTCAAACGCCAAGCCTTCACGCAACATACCGCCACGGGCAGTTTCCAGTACCGCAGCATCAACATTGGGATGCATCAAGACGCGCAGTGCGCTTTGGGGACCAGCGCAGTCGCCTGAATCAAATTGGTAACCATTGGCATACACACCATCGGTGTTGGCAATGCCCATGCGAAGACCACTGGAGGCAAGCAAGTGGGAAATCAAACGCACAGTGGTGGTTTTGCCATTGGTGCCAGTCACTGCAACCACTGGGATTCGACCGTTTTCACCATCAGGGAACATCTGTTCGATGACCGCCTTGCCAACATCGCGTCCTTTGCCAAATGAGGGGCTCAAGTGCATACGTAATCCAGGTGCGGCATTGACCTCGATGATGCCGCCGTTTTGCTCTTCTAAGGGGCGCAAAATGGTTTCACAAACAATGTCGACACCGCATATATCCAAGCCCACCATTTGAGCGGCCAAGACTGCGCTGGCAGCGACTTCAGGATGCACGTCATCGGTGACATCGGTCGCAGAGCCACCGGTGGACAAATTGGCGTTGTTGCGCATGATGACTCGCATACCTTTGGGCGCAACACTGCTTTCATCTAGGTTTTGCTCTTGCAAGCAAGACAAGGCAACTTCATCGATACGGATGCGTGTTAATGGGTAAGAGTGCCCTTCTCCTCGCAAGGGGTCTGCGTTAACAATATCGACCAACTGACGAACAGTGTGTTTGCCATCGCCCACAACAAGTGCGGGCTCACGACGAGCAGCAGCAACCAATTTGTCACCAATCACCAGCATACGGTAATCGCTACCGGGCAAATAACGCTCGACCATGATGTCTTCACGGTAGCGCAAAGCAATTTTGTAAGCGGTAGCCAACTCCTCGCGGGTTTTGACATTCACAGCCACGCCCTTACCTTGGTTACCGTCTTGCGGTTTAACCACCACAGGCAGACCAATTTCTTGGGCGACTGCCCAAGCGTCATCAACATCTTTGACGGGTCGGCCCTCTGGTACGGGCAAGCCAGCCATACGGAAAAGTTTCTTCGTCAGCTCTTTGTCTTGCGCAATGGATTCGGCTATGGCGCTGCTGGCGTCGGTTTCAGCGGCTTGAATGCGTCGCTGTTTGCTGCCCCACCCGAGTTGCACCAAACTGCCTTCGGTTAAACGAATGTATGGAATATTTCTGTTCAGTCCTGCATTGACGATGGATGCGGTGGACGGTCCTAAACGCAAATCTTCATCGACTTCGCGCAATTGTGCAATGGCTTTGGCAAGGGGAAAATCGGTGTTGTTCAATGCGGCAAGCAACAACTCTTGGGCATAGCCAATGGCCAAGCGTCCCACCTGCTCCACCGTGTACTGCACCACCACTTGGTACAAGCCCTCTTTAGGCGTAGCCGTGGTGCGGCTAAAAGTCACCGGACAACTTGCTTCAATCTGTAAAGAAAGCGTGGCTTCTTCTAAAGCGTGGGCAAAGGTATAAACAGACTCCGAAGTACTGTTGTAAATGCTGTAGATGGAAGGAAATAAATGCCTAAGACGCTTAGAAAAATCAGGCACGCTGATTCGTAAATCTATATTGTTTTGGGTATCGCATTGAACCAAGGCTTCAACAGAGGTGTGTTTTGACCAGAGGTTGGGGCCGCGCAGCGCCCTCGTTCGCGTGACTTCTATCACTGACCACTCCCCTTTGATGAAGTGGGTAGATTGACGCTTTTTTGCGAAAAGCTTTTCAACCCAGCCCTGATGAGATCAGTAGATATATCCAAAGTTTGGGCAACAGCGACAGCAGCGCACAAGGTGGACAGGCTGATGCCACCCTGTTGCATGAGTTGCTGAATGGGCTCGGCATCGGTTCGCAACATGCTGACCTCTTTGGCGCCGTGGGCAAAGAAAATTTGATGGTCGCGGTAAAACACCACACGCTGTGATTTTTCACGCGCAGTTTCAATGACGGGGTTGTTGTCTTCATGGCTGTAGAAAAAAACATCGCCGTCGCTGAGTTCTTCAAATGACACGGTCACTTCGTCGCAGGCATTAAGCACCGCCACACCTTCAGGCAAAACGACATCGACTTGGTTGCGCATGACGCTTCGCATTTGCTCGGGTGTACGGATGTCATGTACTTCAAGTCCGACTGGCTCAGGCACACCCGTGACCACCCCAACCAAACATCGGTCATAGGCCAAGCCTTCATCCATCAATTGCATGCCAGCACTTTCAAAAACAGCAGCATCCAACACACGGTTGATCAGCAAGCGCTGCCCTAACTCAAACGAGCGTGCATCTTTGCTGACAACACGTCGCTGGTCAAGGTATAAACCATCCGCACATGCCAAGCCGGTGTGCTTGCCACTGAGTTCAAACAACCATGCAATGATTTTGGAGAGCTCGGTGGTTTGGTGACTGCCCATCACGCCCACAATAGGGATACGACCAGAATCTGAGGGCTCAAACAACTGGTCCACGATGGCTTGACCCACAGGCCGAGGTTTCCCAACCACAGGCTTTAAATGCATCAACAGACCTGGCCCTGCATTGACCTCAACCACAGCGCCATGCACCTCTTGCAAAGGCCGAGATACATCGGGCGTCACCAAATCGATGCCAGCGATATCTAAGCCCACCACTTTAGCGGCAAGAATCGCCATGTCTGCTACTTGAGGATGCACATCATCGGTGACATCGTTGGCCATATTGCCAGTACGCTGAACAATGATGACCTTACCTTTGTCAGGCACGCTGTGCACTTCGAAGCCTTGTTTTTGGATTTCCAAAACAATATTGCCTTGCTCTGACAAAATAATTTTTTCTAAAGGAAATTCTTCTTCAAAGCCGCGACGTGGGTCGGTGTTGACTTGCTCATCGATGAGCTGCTCCACCGTAGAAACACCGTCACCAACAATTTGCACCGTTTCGCCCCGCGAAGCTGCCACAACCTTGTCACCCACCACCAGCAAGCGATGCTCTTCGCCCACGATGAATTGTTCAACGATGACTTCGTTGTTCTCTTCCTCGCGCAAAGCAATATCAAAAGCAGCATGAACTTCAGCTTGGGTTTTCAAATCGAGTGACACACCACGGCCATGGTTAGCGTCAATCGGTTTGAGGACCACGGGTAAACCGATGTCTTGCGCCACAGACCACGCCTCCTCTGCTGTAGTGACAGTACGACCTTTGGGTACAGGGACGCCACACTGTGTGAGCAAACGCTTGGTGAGGTCTTTGTCGCTGGAAATATGTTCTGCAATGGCACTGGTTTTGTCTGTTTCAGCAGTCCAAATACGCCGCTGACGCGAGCCATAACCCAGTTGCACCAAATTGCCAGTGGTGAGGCGGATAGAAGGAATGCGTCTCTCGGTGGCAGCGTCTACGATGCAAGCGGTGCTGGGACCCAAACACAATCGGTCCACCATGTCTTTGAGCTTTTTGACCGTGGCCTTGGCATCAAAGGGTTTGTTGTTGATGGCGGCCATCACCAGGTTGCGAGCGTCAACCAAACTTTCCAAACCGATTTCCTCTTGCCGCGCTCTGAAAACCACTTTGTAGACGCCGCTGGTACTGGTTTCTCTGGCCTTGCCAAAACTCACCTGCATGCCAGCCAAGGTTTGCAACTCGATGGCCACATGCTCGATGATGTGCCCAGCCCAAGTCCCATCGCGTAAGCGCCAGACAAACCCACCCACCTCGCCCACGCTGCAATGGTGTTGGTGCAAACTGGGTAAGTGTTCAATCAAGCGGTCGACAAAACCAGGGATGGTGTTGGAGGGAAATTTTTCCAACTCACCAATATCCAACCAAGCTTCAACTGCAGAGCGGTAGGTCCAAAAATTGGGGCCGCGTAAAAAGCGCTGCTGAAGAATTTGGATATCGTCGAATGTCATAATCGAAGCCTTGTAATTAATTAGCGTTTATTTTTTGAAAATCGGAATGACCGACTACAGATTTCAGCGGGGTATGAGTAGCTTGTCACAAGATTGGCGGGCTAGGGTGCAAGAGAAGATTCCCGCACTCACCAACGTGCTGGGATGGTTAGAGGTTGACCTAGATGGCCGATTATATTTCGCAAAGTCCTTGCTTCTGCTCTGTGCTGACAGGCTTTTGGCCCTAGAACACGACGAGCAATCCCAATGGCGTGTGCGTGAATGGCCGCTGACGACAGATTTGCAACTGTCTTTGAAGGACTATGCAGGCGTGGGCACTTTGGAGTTACACACCCTCACCCACAGCCTTGGCAGTTGGCGCTTTACGTTGGGGCGCAACGAACAAGCGCAGGCATTTGCCGAGGCTTTCACTGATTTGGTCTCTGGCACACCCACGTCGCCCAAAGAACTTGGTGCTCCAAACGATTTCGAACTTCCCATTGAGGAAGAACAACCGCCCCTCCAAGGCAACTGGGGGTTGTTCAGGCTGTGGCGTTTTGCCAAGCCTTATAAAGGCCAGTTGTTTTTGGGCTTTGTATTGACCTTGGCGTCTACAGCTGCCACCTTGGTTCCTCCCTACTTGACCATGCCCTTGATGGATGATGTGCTGATTCCCTTTCAAAACGGCCAGCAAATCGATATTGATTTGGTCATGCTGTACTTGTCAGGCTTGTTGGGCGCCTCGCTCGTTGCGTGGGGATTGGGTTGGTACAAAACCTATGTGCTGGCTTTGGCGTCTGAGCGCATAGGCGCAGATTTACGCTCCACCGCTTACGAGCATTTGTTGCGACTGTCGTTGGAGTATTTTGGCGGGCGAAGAACCGGCGATTTAATGACCCGCATCGGCAGTGAGACCGACCGCTTGTGCATCTTTTTGTCGGTGCATTTTTTGGATTTCGCCACCGATGTTCTGATGATTTTGATGACAGCAATCATTTTATTCAGCATTGATCCTTGGCTTGCGTGTGCCACTTTGCTGCCCCTGCCGTTTATTGGTTGGTTGATTCAAAATGTGCGCGAGAGGTTGCGCAATGGTTTTGAAAAAATTGACCGTGTCTGGTCGGAGTTGACCAATGTCTTGGCTGACACCATCCCGGGTATTCGCGTGGTCAAAGCATTTGCCCAAGAAAAACGCGAGGCTTCACGTTTTCGCTCTGCCAACAAACACAATTTAGCAGTCAATGACAGAGTCAATTTTTTATGGTCTTTGTTTTCGCCGACAGTGACTTTGGTGACTGAAGTGGGGCTTTTGGTGGTGTGGGCATTTGGCATCTGGCAAGTGGCGAATCATCAAGTGACGGTGGGCGTGCTGAGTGCTTTTTTGGCGTACAGCAGCCGTTTTTATGCGCGTCTAGACTCTATGAGTCGCATTGTGTCGCACACCCAAAAAGCCATCGCCGGTACCAAGCGTATTTTTGAAATCTTGGACCACGTCTCCAGTGTCCCGGAACCTGTCAATCCACAACCTATGCCCCAAATTCAAGGGCGTATACAGATTGATGACATCGGGTTTCGCTATGGCAACCGCGCTGTGATTCGCGGCTTGAGTTTGGATATTGCACCTGGGGAAATGATTGGTCTGGTGGGTCAAAGTGGCTCTGGCAAAAGTACCATGGTCAATTTGATATGCCGCTTCTACGATGTCAGCGAAGGTGCGATTCGCATTGATGGCACCGATATTCGCGACTTGCGTGTCAGCGACTACCGCCAACACATTGGCTTGGTGCTACAAGAGCCATTTTTATTCTTTGGCACGATTGCCGACAACATCGCTTATGGCAAACCGCAGGCCACGCGCAGTGAAATTGTGGCGGCCGCTCGCGCCGCGCATGCGCATGAATTTATTTTGCGCCTCCCTCAAGGCTATGACTCCTTGGTGGGCGAACGCGGTCAATCTTTATCGGGCGGTGAGCGCCAACGCATCTCCATTGCTAGGGCTCTTTTGATAGACCCGCGCATACTCATCATGGATGAGGCTACCTCGTCTGTGGACACCGAGACCGAGCAGGAAATTCAAAAAGCCTTAGACAACTTGGTGCGTGGCAGGACCACCATTGCCATTGCCCACCGGCTCTCTACCTTGCGTCGCGCTGATCGCTTGGTGGTGATGGAACACGGGCAGTTGGTAGAGCAAGGGCAACACCAAGAGTTGCTGGACAGGCAAGGGGCTTATTGGCGCCTCTACGAAGCTCAAGCCAGAAGAGCAGAAGCCGAACAAGGACTGGTTTCTGTCAGCGACACCCGCGAGGTACGCACATGAGCCAACTCAGCCACTTGATCAAAGACCAACGCGGACTTTGGCAAGCCACCCTCGCCGATGGCTCGGTTCACAGCGGTGTGACAGTGGTTCGGGCTTTTCCGATTCGTGCGCCTGATGAGGCCATCTCGGTGATTGACCACGAAGGTCATGAGTTGTGCTGGATTGAGCATGTGTCTGACTTAAACGAAAAGGTACGTGAGGCAGTGGTCGGCGCCTTGCAAGCGCGTGAGTTCATGCCTGAAATTTTGAACGTTGAGCGCGTCAGTTCATTTGCCACGCCCTCTGTTTGGACGGTACAAACTAACCGCGGCAAATGTGATTTCACCTTGAAAGGGGAAGAAGATATTCGCCGTGTCAGCAGCCAGACCTTGATCGTGGCAGATGCCCATGGCGTGCAATTTTTGATACGCGATTTACCATCGCTGAATGCTTCAAGTCGAAAGCTACTCGACAGATTCCTTTGATTTTCAAGCATTTTTTTGCAATGCCCCTTGATTATCATTGGCTTTAAATTGACAAAGTTCAATTATTCAAAAAAATCTAAGAACATCTGAGGGTTACTCAGCTAACAACAGTACTTACAAACCTCAAAAAGGATCACCATGTTTTACAAAAAACCCGCGTTGGGTTGGTTGGTTTTGGGATTGCTCATGGGCAATGCTTTTGCTGACACAACAGAAGTTAAAACGCAAACGATTGTTGAAGTCAAAAAAAGCGGCGGCCATTGCGAGCAAGACCCCAATTGCTTTAACCGCTATCACCCCGCCATCAAACCTGTGGCACGTGCCAAACCTGGTGACCTGATTGTGGTGCACACACGTGACGCCTTGGATGCCAACCTGAACATCAATTCCTTGGCCAAGGACGTGACAGCCATTGATACCAACCTGATTCACCCCATGACAGGCCCCATCTACATCGAAGGCGCTAAGCGCGGCGATGTGTTGGCCATCAAACTGATTGACATCAACCCCAACGAATACGGCTACACCACCCTGATTCCTGGCTTTGGCTTTTTGCCAGATATGTTCCCGGATCCTTATGTGGCCAACTGGAAGTTGAATCGCCGTGAAGCGGTGTCTGCCCAGTTACCCGGCGTGCACATTCCCATGAACGGCTTCATGGGCTCTGTCGGTGTCATGCCCGGCGAAGAGGAAATTGAAAAATGGCTGGCGCGTGAAAGCCAATTGGGCGCTGCTGGTGGCGTGGCTCTCCCCCCACAGCCCATCAGCGCTCGCCCAGCGGACATTTGCGGACCTAAAGGCAGCCATAAAGACAAGTGCTTACGTACTGTTCCTCCTCGTGAAAACGGCGGCAACATGGACGTGAAGCAAATGGTTGAAGGCACCACTTTGTTGTTGCCCTGCTTTATTGATGGTTGCGGCTTCTTCATCGGTGACGTGCACTATGCACAAGGCGATGGTGAAGTGGCAGGTACCGCCATCGAAATGGGTGCAGTGGTCACGGTGTCCACCGAAATCCGCAAAGGCATGGCTTCTTTGATCAAGCAGCCCATGTTTGAAGGCGGCTCACAAATCAAAAAATTGGAGCCTGACAGCTTCCATGCTGTGGTCGGTTACCCCCTTAAGAAAGCTGGCGAAGTACCACCCCAGTGGGCTTACTTGGACAGCGAAAAAATCAAGCCATTGACCAACTTGTCTAACGACCTGACTTTGGCAGCGCGCAACTCTTTGATCGCCATGATCGACTGGTTGATGGCAACCAAAGGTTTGAGCAAAGAACAAGCCTTGGTGGTTGCCAGTGTCGCCTGCGACCTGCGTATCAGCAACGTGGTCGATGTACCAAACTATGCAGTGACCACCATTTGCCCGATGGAAATCTTCGGCAAAAAGTAATCTCTTCTTGCTAACCGAAAAGAGCGAGGCATCCTCGCTCTTTTTTTTGGATAATTACAAAATGCAAAGACGTTCGTTTCTATCACTTTGGGCATTGACCTCCTCTGCGATTTTGCTGCCCATGCAATTAGCTATGGCGCACACACCTTACCGATTCTGGGATGTGTTTCGCAAGCGAAACATGGTGATACTGACCTCTCATGCTGACTACACGGGTGACGAAACAGGGGATGTTTGGGTGGCGACACTGCGTGAAAACTTACCGCTCAGCCGTGCCATGATCAGCCGCACTCACGACATGACGCGAATGGCCAGTCTGCTGAAAACCGACCAAGTCAAATTAGCCGTCTTGTCTTACCAACATGCACGACTGATGTTCACGGGTGAACCGCCTTTTGAAGAATACGCCCCCCTACAACTAGAAATATTGGTGGATAACGGTAAATACCTGTTCGTGACGCTGCCCAATTTGCCGCTCTACCATGGTTATCTTGTGACAACAGCATTGATGGAAAACGCCGACAAACTGCAACTGATCAACCCAGACAAAGGTCGCTTCGGCATGGCGGTTCATTCTGGCGCACAAGCCCATTACCGTGGCGAGAAACTCACCCCACCGCCTGCACCTGAAGAAAAATGAATATCGTTTGGGATATGCGTAAAGGCATTTGGGGATTGGGATTGGTGTTGTCCTTCAACTGCTGGGCTCATGAGTCCATCACAACTGAAGCGCGGAAAAACTATTTGATGAAGTTGCAAGAGTCTAAGCAAGTTCTGTCTGCCAATCCAACGGCGCAAGTCAAAGCCAAGGCGCTTTACCAAATCGGGGCAAGCTTGGAAGAAGTTCGGGACTTGTTCAACCAAGACATCATCAGCCATGGTGCGGTCAAAGGGCTTGAATCCAATCTGCTGCTGACAGAACTTGCCCGCGCTGGCTTTAAGTTGGAGATGTCGCCCAAAATCGGTTTGTACCTGTCGCAACTTCAGTATTACCGAGACGCGATCAAGCTCGATGGCAAAGCAGTATTTGCTGATCATGCCCGCTACTTATTACTGAAAAACCATTTCTACGACAGCTTCACAGACAACCCTTTGACGCCTTTGTCGCAATCCAAGGAAGAGTTGAGTGAACTGATCGTCATCGGCGAAAGACTGCAAAAGGTGAAAGACAGCAGTATCAATCCCGAGGAAGTGAAGTTTGTGCTGGCCATCCATTACCTTCAAGCCATACAGCAACAACTGATTGGCAAAGACGAGGGCATGAAAAAATTTAAAAATTTGTTGGCTGAATTGCGCCTCGATTACCCCCAAAGCCTTAAACCCATGACGCTCGAAGCCTTGAGCTCAGGACTATGAAATTTGGAGTTCTTCCAAATAGGATTTGTCTTTTTTCCAAGCTGATAGGCTCTGTTTTTTTATGCTTGATCATTTGGTCGGGCACTGTCTTTTCGCATCAAACCGGTAACAGCTATTTGACTCTGCGAGAAGCCGACGGCAGGTTAATGGTGGAACTTGATTTCATTATTCGAGATCTGGGTAACTTGCTGCAAGCACCAGGGCAGCCCAGTGATCCGCCGCCTGCACCTGAAAAATTGGCAGCCCTGCAAGTCCCTATCACCCAAGCTATTCAACAATCTTTGTCTATTGCCGTTGATGAGCAGACAATACCCCTTGAATTCATGTCGCAGTCTGTGGTTTTACACAATGATGGCTTGTATGTCAGACAACGCTTCAGCGCCAACGCTTTGTCAGTTTATGCCAAGTTTGTGGTGGTGCGCTACCAATTCTTCACGCAAAACGACATGCTTGGTCGTGCTTTTTTCAAAATGACGTTACGCGACGAGGAAGTTTCCTCGGTATTCGGTCAATCCAACGCCATTCAACGCTTTGTTTTGGGTGAGCAAAAACGCTGGGCAACCATTGGCTTGTTCACCAAAGAAGGTGCAAAGCATATTTGGGGAGGCGCAGATCACCTGCTTTTTTTGTTGACATTGATGCTGCCAGGCTTGATGCTGATAAGACCTGCCAACACAGTTATCACGACTGACAAAAGAGTTGCTGAGAAGTTTGCACTGAAAGTTATCACAGCCTTTACGCTGGCCCACTCCATCACATTGGCATGCTCTGTGTTTGATTTGATCAGCCTGCCAGATAGGCTCATTGAATCCACGATTGCGCTGTCCATCATGGTGTCAGCGGCATTGAATTTGCAAAACCGCGTTAAGGTCAGCCATTGGAAAATGGCCTTTGTGTTCGGGCTGATTCATGGCATGGGTTTCGCCAACGGTTTGAAAGAACTGGGCTTGTCGAGCATGTATTTTCTCGAAACTTTGTTCGCTTTCAATGTGGGTGTAGAGTTAGGACAGTTGTCTGCGGTGGTCTTGGTCGCTTTGCCTGTGGTCTTTTGGGTAAAAAGCCATGAAGCTAAAGCGGCCCTGCAGCGCTGGGGTTCTGGCGCCGTCCTTTTGATGGCTCTGTTTTGGTTGGTGCAACGTTTGTTTGGTTAGATTCAAAAACCTACATAACGAACAAACTTCTCGCTCTCTTCGCGCACCGACTTGACAGTGTTGGCCACGAAGCTTTCATCGGGGTAACCCATGGCAATGCAAATCATGATGTTTTGATCATCCGGAATAGCTGCATGTTCTCGCACCACCTTCGATTGCATGATGCCCTGCCCGTTGATGACACAACCCAAGCCGCGCTCCCAAGCCGCCAGCACAATCGCATGCGACAAAGCCCCTAAGTCAAACTGACTGATGGCTGCAGGCTCCAAATATTTGTCATAGGTCAACACCAAAGACACGGGTGCATCAAACTGTCTGAACCCGCGCATGACCCAATCTGTGCGGCGCGCTTTATCGTCACGCTCAATGCCCATGGCTTCAAACAACTGAATAGCGATATCGACTTGGCGCCTACGGTGAATGCCCTCGTACTCTTCTTTCATGGGGAAGTCACGCTTGGGCGGCACGCCATTCATCATATTGTCTGAATTGCCTTGGCGGATTCGGTCCAAGGGTTCGCCCGTCACCACATGCACATACCAAGGCTGGGTATTCATGCTGGAAGGGGCCCACTTGGCCACCTCAATGATTTCAGCTATGACTTCTCGGGAAACAGGTTTTTGTTGATAACCACGAATGCTTTTGCGTTCTTTGATGAGTTCTGAAAATTCCATACAGTAGTCAATGCTAGATAAAAAGGTTAGAAGATCTTAAGTCAATCAAGCAGCAGATGAAGGAGCACCATTTTTTTATGGCTCTTTAACTGCTACCACAATGACCAATAAACTGATCACTGACACCACCAAAGATTGAGTCAAAACCATTTCAATGCCTATGTGTTGCGCCATCGCGCCTGCGATTGCTGGAGCAATAGCTCCACCAACCATTTCAGCTGCCCCTACCCCTACGCCAGTGGCCGTACCCACCAAATGCGCAGGTGTTGTGAGATGCGTCAGGGGCCCGATGGTGATGGCAATCACGCCCGCATTCATGAACGAAATTAGAAAAATAGCAGCGAACAATTCCATACCGGCAGCATGAACAGTGGGTAACCAAGCAACGCAAACCACCGACACCAAAGCACCCAACACCATCAATGGTTTACGCCCCAATCTGTCTGACAACGCTGGCAATATGACTGTGCCGGTCAAACTACCTAAGCCCAAACCGATCATCATTTGGCTCATACTTTCCAGCGACAGATGCAAGTAGTCGGTCATGTAGTTGGGAAAGAAAATAGCCAATGGAATGGCACTGGTGAACATGCACACCATCACCAAGGTATTGACCCACACAGATTTGATAGGCAAGATGTCCTTGAATGAGATTTGATCTACCGTGTTATTTGATTGAACTATTGAATCGTTGGCATGTGTGTCACGCATCACCTTAGACAATACATAAGCCAATACCAATCCAGGTACTGCGATCACAGCAAACACCCAATGCCAACTGGGTAAGACGTCCAGTAAGGTAATGCCAATGATGGGGCCGAGCCCCAAGCCAACAAAGGGAGCCGCCATTTGCTGGATGCCAATGTTCAGTCCCATGCGACTGGGTTTGGACGCCTCAATGGTCGCCACAATACTTGAAGGCACATAGGCACCTTCGGCCAAACCCATCAAACCGCGTATCAATAACAAACTGAACAAACCAGTAGCTAAACCGGTACTGGCCACCAGCAGTGAAAAAATAAGCACTGCGGGTACCAATACCCGCTTGCGCCCATACCGGTCGGACATGGGACCTGACATGGCGGACGACAAACCCCACGCCAGTGCCAAGATGCCTGAAATCAATCCCAGGTCTTGGTAATTCAAATTCAATTCTTTTTGAATGACGGGAAACAAGGGGTTGATGATGAAACGGTCCAAGCCTACCAACCCAAAGCCTATGGTCATCAAAGCCACCACTTTGAATTCGTATGCCCCATTCCATGCTGAAGTGGAACTTGATTCTTGCTGGCTCATGTTAAGAATTCCTTTTATTGGCTAGCTAAGATGCGTCATCCATCCAGACGACGGCTTTGCTTTGTGCTGTCCACGCCTCAAAAAAAGAGCCATAAGCATCTTCAATCTGGTTGCACTTGACTTTGAGTGTGGGCGTGATAAAGCCTGAAGCGACAGTCCAGGGTGTTGGGTCCAGCACCAGACACGACAGGCGTTCATGCGGGTCCAGTTGCTGATTCAGGCTCACCAACTCGTGCGCGAAGAAGTCTTGCAGCTGCTGACGCGCTTGCGGTTGATTGGCCTGTTTGACCAAGTCAGGTGTAAGCGCCAGTATGGCCAAAGGTTGATTCATATTCGCACCCACCACACAACAGGCTTCCACGCCAGGCATCACTGCCAGCAAGGCCTCAATGGCCGCAGGTGAAACATATTTACCCTTGCTGGTTTTGAACAAATCTTTCACCCGCCCCGTGAGTTTGAGATTGCCCTGCGCATCCAGCGTACCTTTGTCTCCAGTATGTAACCAGCCATCGGAGGTGTAGGCTTGGGCTGTCAGTTCAGGCTCCAGAAAATAACCCAACATCAGCCCCGAGGACTGAATCTGCACTTCGCTGCTGTCAGGGTCAAGCCGGCATTTCACCCCAGTCAGCGCTTGACCAACGCTGCCGGGCATTGGATGCTTCACATCGGTCGAGTGGGTGGCACCGTTCTCGGTCATGCCATACAACTCGATAAGGTTCAAACCCAGTTCGCCATACCAGCGCAATAATTCTGGCGGCATGGGTGCAGCGCCACCTGCAGCCACACGGCATTGGTCCAGTCCCAAAGCAGTCAATATTTTTTTCTGCACCAAACGATTAAGCAATGGAATTTTGAGCAGCATCGCCAGTTTTTTCGGCGGCATCTTGCCATGTACACCTTCGCGAAATTTGAGCCACAACCTAGGCACAGAAAAGAAAAAAGTGGGCCTAGCACGTTGCAAATCCCGTGCAAATGTCTCTTGCGACTCTGCAAAAAAAACATGCATACCCGTGGCCAACAACATGTGCTCAACCAAACCTCGCTCTGCAATATGCGACAAGGGCAAGTAAGACAGCATTCTGTCGTTCTCATTCAAAGGAATACGCTTTAAGCCCTGTTCAATCATGGCTTGGAAAGTACCAAAGCTGTGCATCACGCCTTTGGGGTTGCCTGTGGTACCCGAGGTGTACATCACCGTACACAGGTCCTCTGCAGGTCGGATAACTTGTCCTTGCAGTGGGGATTGCTTGCCCACAATGTCAGACCATTGCGCGCCATGCCACTGAGGCGCCAAGGGCAAGTTGATGCAAGGCAAATGATCGGGAACTCCCGCCCGCATCGCGTCCGCGTCATCTAGCTTGCCAACAAACAGCAGACATGCGCCGCTGTGCTCCAAAATTTGCCGCACCGTTTTGATGGCCAAGGTGGGATACAAAGGCACAGAAACATGGCCTGCCATCCAGATGGCCCAATCGGCCATGATCCAGTGCGCCGTATTTTTTCCCCAAATGGCGATGCGACTGCCAGGCGCATAGCCCAGCGATTGCAGATGGCTTGCCATGCAACGCACTTCATACGCGACTTCAGCCCACGTGAATGTCTTGACCAAGCCCTGCCCTAAAGGCTGCGTGAAGCAAACGCGGTGGGGGGCGGTCGCCTCCCAGTGGTAAAGCCGTTGCAGGGCCAGCATGTCGGATGAGCTGCTCATGTGGTGTTTCTCCTGTTACTTTAGAACCATTAAGTTGTTTTGCCGCTCCAAAGCACGCGGCAGGCGCAAGTCCATCACTTCCTGCCCCCCTGTTCGTTCGACCCATGCGGCCAGTTTTTGCTTAGCGTCCCCAGACAATGCGTTCGCCGCATCCTGCGCCATTTGAAACAACCACAACCCATGCACTGCGCTGGCTCGATGTACCTGAACACCTCGCCATGCATAGCTCACCATGCCCAATGTGGGATGCACCATATGTTTATCGTTGATATGGACCAGATGTCCAGCTTGAACTTCAGGGTGAGCAACCAGCCATTGCTGGTAGCTTGCGATGTCGGCACCAAGCAGTGGCCCCCAATCTTTGAAAACCAAAGCCAGCAAAGGCTCCAAAGTGGTGGGTATCGCGTCATCGGGTAGCCAATCGGCGTCGTGTGGTGCATATTCACCATCTGGCGTGTTGGGCAGTTGCATACGCTCTACCCATCGCGCAACGTTTGGCGCACGTTTCTTCATCAATGCGGTGGGGTAAGGGTCGCGTCCAAGGTGTGCATACATGGGCGCGATGAGACCCAAGTCGGCAATGCTCACTCGCCATCCCATCACATAGGGGTAGCTTTGAAAGTGAACATCGAGGGCTTCCAGTAATTCTTCGTAAGCAGTCTCTATGGCAGGCACCGTCTCATGGGTGATTCCCAGCGATGGCAAACTGGAACTGAAAAAATCCATGACCCGCCTGCCAGCAGCACGCCGTGCTTCGCGGTCTGCACCTGCATACAGTCCACGTCCGAACTCGGTCTGCAAGAAAAGTTCCTGCTCATCGCGGTAACTCCACCGGTAGTGCATGGCAGCCTGCAACATGCCTTCGAGACCAAAGCCGTCGATCAATCTGGCCACCACCCGTTGAACCGGTGTTGAAGGGGTCATGGAAGTCACTGAAGTGAGACTGTCGAGCGAGTCCAAATAGGTGACGATGTCCGTGGAGTCTTGGATGAATTGACCCTCAGGCGTTTCAAGTACGGGAAAAGTCACCATGCCAATAGCAGGTCGAACGCGGGCTTTGTAGTCTGTGTGTGAAGGACAGCGCTCAACAAATGCAAGCCCTTTTTTGATGAGGCACGACCGCGCTTTCCCCGTGTAGAGCGAGTGCGGCGTACCCCAAAGAATGTAGGGGCCCTTTGGACTAACTGCGGTGGTCATAGTCAAGTAGCCTGAGTTGATAAGCGTCCCATCCAAGGATGGAAGCGACCTTGTGGGTCGTACTTTGCTCTGGCTTGGTCCAACCTGACCATGTTGGCGTCCGACACAAATTTGGCAGGACGACGAGCCAGGTTTTCGTCCGCCAGTTGAATGCCACGGCTCCAAGACTCAAGAGACTTCATGTGGTCGGTTGCCCAATTGACGTGAGGGGCTTCGTCCACACCTTTGCCCAAGCCGCAATAAAGCGCTAAGTAAGTGCGGTGCTCCTGAGAGAAGGCCATGTCGGGGCGCTGCACCGGGCCGTTCCAGTTGAGCCACAGCACATGACTGGGGTGTGGCGGTTGGGTATCTGCAATTTTTCGAATGGCAGGCAACAGCGGTTCTATGGGGTCGTTCATCCACATGTTGTCGGCGCTCCAACGGGTGTTGGAGAGAAACAAAACCTTCTCGCCAGTCTTGAGCATGAATTCCAACGACATGGGAACCAGTGGTAAGTGCAAACTGGACAAATGCCGCACGGGGCTTTGTGTCATGAAGCTAACTAACTCACGGGCCTCAGACCAACTGTCGGCCATCACGGGGGCAACCACCTCCATGCCATGCGAGTTAATGAGCAAAGCCTTGGGGTTCATGACGATTTGAAACTCTACTTTGGGCGAGACCTGTGGCCCCACCTTGTCGGCCCAGCGCATCACTTCTTCCAAATGCTGGATGCGAAACACTTGGGTTTTTAAACCAATGAAGCGGGGTCGCTTGTGCAGTTGCAAATGAAACCGTACCACCACGCCAAAGAAGCCTGGACCAGCGCCTCGTGCAGACCAAAATAAATCTGCATTTTCTTTTTCACTGGCATGAACCAGCGAACCATCAGCCAACACCACATCGATGCCGATCACGTTTTGACAACCCATGCCCAGATTGCGGCTGTTCCATCCAAAGCCACCTTGCAACAAGAAGCCCCCCATGCCAACCGTATAGGCGTGAGCCATGGGGAAAAATAATTGGTGCTTGACCACAGCGGCATTGAGTTCACCGGCTAACACACCGGGACCAATGACAGCAGTTTTGTTTCTTGAGTTGATCTCAATGCCATTTAACCTAGACAAGTCAAGCATCAAGCCGCCATCGCGGATATGGTTTTGCGCCCAACTGTGACCACCTGAGCACATGCCAATGTGCATACCGTCTTGCGCGGCTTGGCGCACCGCTGCCATGACTTCATACACATCATTGGCTTGCACCACGATGTCTGGTCTCCTGCCTGGGTCGCGTACCGTAAAACTGGTGCCCAACACAGCTTGCTCAAAACCTGCTTCGCCTCGGCGAACGACGCTGCCTTTCGTGACGTTTTTGTTCATCTAGATTCTTTCAGTTAAGCAGATGCATGAGGGCCAAATTTTTTGTACAAAGCAGGCAATATCTCTGCCAGATGGTTCATTTCCTGTGCGCAATGCACCAACAGATCAGCCCCTTGGTTTGCCTTTAAAGGGTTGAAATGCGCGGCAACACCCCCCAGCAACTTCCCTATGGCGTTGTCCATGCCGCGGGGTCGTACGTTGTTGCCTCCCAGCCAGAAACGAGATCGCATCTCACACCCTCCCTCGACGGGTCGCAGGTGGTGGATCAACCACCCCGTTTCCATGGGTGTGCCAGCAATGCCGCCACGGGCACAGATGGCCACCTCGCCTTGGCGCTTCAATCGGTCTTCATCCAAGCCCAAAATCGCCGGAGCAACAAAGCGGATGGTGAGGCTGAGCAACTCTGGGCCGACATACTCCACCACTTTTGAGGTGCGCCCGATGTAATGGTTCAAGTCGCTTCTTCCATCGGCCCAATTCGCACTGATGTGGGCGCGAGGATGCCACAACTTGTAACGCTGCGCTTCGCTGCCGTGCCAAGCAAACCACCAGTCCCACATGGCGGGGGTCACGTTGGGCATCTGGGTCAATGCAAACACCTGAACCGAGCCATCGGGGCCTAAACCAAAACCAGTTTCAAGGGGCCAGTAGCCCGGTTCAAGCAATTCATCAGCGCGGTCTACCAAGGGAAAGAGTTCAAAAGCCTGACCACCTGTCAGCAAGGCTTCTTTTACATGCTCAGGCAAAGGCATCCATTCGTCACGATAAAAAGAGGCGTAAGGGCTTTGGGCTAACTCTGTGGACGTGTAGCCGAGATAAAGGTGGGGGGGCATTTTCATGGTTTTATTATGCTAACTGGCATAATAAAATTCGCAAACTAGGGTCTTCCCTAGACATCAGCTTCAGTTAGAGTTAGTGACTTATGGCAACCCAAGCTGTTTCAAACCCCTCCAGAAAACGCGGTCGCCCTGCTCGCGACCAATACGACGCCAGCTTGGCTATTCGCCAAGCTGCTTTGAATGTGTTTGCCCAAAACGGCTTTGAGCGATCCAGCATTGCAGAAATTGCCAAAGTAGCGAATGTGGCCAAGCCGCTGATCCACTACCACTTTGCCAGCAAGGAAGTATTGTGGCAATCGGCGGTCAGCGATGCACAAGCAGCCTTAATGGCAGATACCCTGCTTTTTCAAGAACGCTTGTCACACCTCAGCCCCATGCAATCGATTGAATTCATTTCCGAAAAAATGGTCGAATTTGCTGCAAGCCATCCGCAACTGGTACGTATCGTGGTAGTAGAAACAGGCAAAGGAGGCAGCCGAGCAGAGTGGCTTTTTGAGCATTTTTTGCTGCCCAGCTACGCCATTGGTCAAACCATCATTGACCGGATCAGCAAAGAGTTAAAACTTGGCAGCGCCAAGCCCAAAGCAGAGCATTTGCTGCCGGTGATGCTGGGGGTGATGAACTTTCCTTTTCTGGAAGCCGAAATCATCCGAAGGGCTTACGGGAAAGATGTTTATTCGAAAACTTATGTCAAAAGGCACGGCAAAGTTATGTGCAAGGTCTTGGAAACTTTTTTCAAAATCAACTGATAAGCCCACAGGAAACACTCATGGAAACCTTTTGGATTTGGATTTTGGTACTGATTGTGTTGTCTCCGCTGATTCTTGGCGTCTTGCTGATTGGTCTGCAAAGAAAGGTGCGCATCATCCACTCGGTCTCTGGCATGGGTAAAAATGGTTATGTCGGTTTTAGCTGGACTTACTTGTTGTTTGGCTGGTTTGTGCCAGTGATTCGCGGCGAGCTTGGCGTTGGCGTCTTGCATCTGGTCATCACCTTTGTATCGTTTGGGCTGTCGCAGTTGATCTTTCCTTTTCTCTACAACCGCCAGTACATGAACCGCATGCTTACCACTGGGTGGGCGCTTGATACCCTAGACCCCAATTACGACATCGCCAGAGAAAAACTCGATATCGTCAGCTAACATCAAGTCAACTTTTGAAGGACCTCCATGCAACGCAGAAATTTTCTCTCCACCACAGCTGTGGGCGCAGGCGTTGCCGCCATCAGTGCGCCAGCACGGGCGCAATCCTCCAAGCCAGAAATTCGCTGGCGTTTAGCTTCAAGCTATCCCAAGTCCTTAGACACCATCTACGGCGCGGTGGACATGATGACCAAGCGCGTGGCTGAGTTGACCGATGGCAAATTCAAAATCAGCTTGCACGCTGCGGGTGAGTTACTTCCCCCTCTTCAAGTACTCGATGGCGTACAAAACGGCACCGTGGAAGCGGGCCACAGCGCCAGCTATTTCTACATTGGCAAGGACCCCACTTTCGGTTTTGGCACTGCCCTGCCCTTTGGCTTGAATACCCGCGGCCAAAACGCTTGGATGTATGTGGGCGGCGGCATCGAGTTACTCAATGAGTTCTACAGCAACTATGGCGTGATCAATATGCCTGTGGGGAACACCGGCGCACAAATGGCGGGTTGGTACCGCAAAGAAATCAAAACCGTGGCAGATTTCAAAGGCTTGAAATTCCGCGTGGGTGGCTTAGCTGGAAAAATTTTGACCAAGTTGGGGGTGGTGCCACAGCAACTCGCACCTGGCGACTTGTATGCCGCACTGGAAAAAGGCGTGATCGATGCAGCCGAGTTTGTGGGCCCTGCTGACGACGAACACCTTAGCTTGCACAAGGTGGCGAAATACTATTACTACCCAGGATGGTGGGAGGGTTCAGCCACCCTGTCCTTGTTTATCAACCAAAAAGCCTTTGCCGCCTTGCCTGCCGATTACAAAGCAGCCTTGCGGGTAGCGTCTGCCGAGGCCAACCAATGGTCTACCGCCAAATACGACATCAGCAATCCTGCAGCGTTGCGCAGGCTGATCTCGGGGGGCGCACAGTTGCGTCGCTTCTCGCCCGAATTGCTCAGCGCTTGTTTCAAGGCGGCCAACGAGTTCTATACGGAACTGAACGACACCAACCCAGCGTTTAAAAAAATCTACACCCCTTGGTCCAAGTTCCGCGACGAGCATGTGTTGTGGTCTCAGTTTTGCGAAATGCCCTTCGACTCTTTCATGGCCAGCATCCGCAAAACCTAAGGCATTCGGTGGTGCCAATAGCGGCGTTGCAAGTCACGCTCGCACAGCACCTCCTTGGGTTGATCACTTCGCCAATGTATCGCTCCGCAGTGCGGTGAGTCCCACACCGGTATGCCTTTGTCAGCATAGCGCTGCATTACTTCGGGTGCGGGGTGACCATAGCGGTTGCGGTAACCCGCTTGTACCCAAGCGATGCGGGGTTGAACTGCATTTAAAAATACATGTGTAGAAGATGTTTTGCTGCCGTGGTGCGGCACCAGCAAGATATCCGCACGTAAATCATCCCCCATGCGTTCGACCAATGCCTTTTCTTGCATTGCCTCAATATCGGCCGCTAGCAGCACTGTTTGCCCCTGTGCGTGTATGCGCAGCACGCAACTGCGAGCATTAGGTGGCAAGAGCTTGTCATAGTCTGAAGGCAAGGGATGCAGTACCGCAAACGCCACTCCATCCCATTGCCACGACTGACCTGCTTCGCAGCGTTTCATGGGCAAGCTTTTGCCCAGCCAGTGCTCGGTGGTGATGGAACTCAAGACCTGCGCCTGCGGTTGCGCCACATGAACCGCAAGCGCACCTCCCGTGTGATCGGCATCTTGGTGGCTTAGCATCAATAAATGCAGGCGCTCACCCATGCGTTGTAACAAGGGGAGCCATACCCGCTCACCCGCATCGCTTTCACTGCCATATCGAGGACCTGCGTCAAACAACAGGCTGTGGTGTGCGGTGCGAACCAAAACCGCATTGCCTTGGCCCACATCGGCCGCCAGCAACTCAACGCTACCCAAAGGCGGACGTGACGGTGGCCAACACAAAGACGGCAGTAGCAGCAGCAAGCCTGCCCACCTAGGCAAGCCACGCCAGCGCCAAGCCCACAAGACAGCGCCTACCAAACCCCCTGCGGCCACCCACCAAGGCGGTGCAGCACTGTGCCAAACCGCCCATGGCAAATGCGCCAAAGGCTCTAAAACGGATTGAAACACCTGCGCAGCCCATGCGCTGGCTTGCCACAGTGGGGGCCAAAGTAAACCCGCGAAGGACAAAGGAGTGACCACCCAAGTAACCCAAGGGATGGCCAATAAATTGGCGAACAATCCCACCAAAGAGATTTGCTGAAACAACACCATGCCCAAGGGAGCCAGACATACGGTAAGTCGCCATTGCTCTTGCACCAATGACCATGCATAGGCACCTAGCCTAGGCTTGTTTGTAGTCGGTTGCACCATGAAAAGCATGCCGACTGCTACAAAGCTCAACCAAAACCCTGCTTGCATCAAAGCCCAAGGGTCGATGAGCAACACCACCACCATGGCCAATAACCATTGGGTATGCAAGGGCCAACGCAGGGCTTGGTAATGAAGCACACAGACTGTCGCCAACATGGCAACTGTTCTTTGCGAAGGAACACCCCAACCGCTGAAGACAGCGTACAAAGTTGCAAGCATCAAGCCTCCCAGTTGTGCTGCACGTGGGGCAGGCAGCCATAAACACCAAGAGCGACCCCACAGATCGCTATAGTGCCAAAGCCGCTGAATCAACCACCTTGCCACCCATGCCCACAAGGTGATGTGCAGGCCCGAGATGCTCATCAAATGCGCCACGCCAGTGGCACGAAACACATCCCAGTCAGCCCTGTCCAGACCTGACTGATCGCCCACCAGCAAGGCCGAAACAATCGCAGCCCACCGAGCATCACTCACACTTTGTTGTATGCCATCGCGGGCCCGCTGCCGCCAATGCACCATGGCCCAAGCGCTGGTCTGCCCCAACAACAGAGGTTGGGGGCTGCGCGTACTGTTTCGCACAGAAGCGGAAGCATGGATGCCTTGCTGCCAAAACCAAAGTTCCGTGTCAAACCCGCCTGGGTTAACCAAGCCGTGGGGTTGCTTTAATCGCAAGGGAAATCGCCAGACCTGCCCAGCGCGGACGACGGGCAAGGCTTGCTGCCCCTCTCTGTCGTTGGCATACCAACCCAGTTGCAATAACTCGGGTATGTCAACCTTGACCATGCTGTCTTGGCGAACAGCCTGCGAGACCTCAAAGCGAAAACGCCAACCATCGGCATGGCGCTGCGGCAGACTGACCACGGTGCCAACTACTTCGAGGTCTAAGCCTTGTAGCGTGGGTGGCAAAGCGTCTTGCTGATACACAAGTGCTCGCCAACCCACTGTGGCATACGCCAAAGCCGACACGGCAGCCATGGCGCTGGCGCAGCAAATACAAAGCCCCAAAAAATAGGGGATTGTGTGTGGTGACGCCCTACGCCATGCCCTGTAGGCAGCTAGGCACAGCAAACCCGCACAAATAACGGGCCAAAGATAGCGCCAAGTGCTGCCCAGCTCTGCTTGAAACAATTGCAACGCATTGCCCAAGACCCATGCCAGCAGCAAAGGACTGAGCCATGACAGCCAAGGCGTGGGGGGGTGCAGGTCTGGATCCCTTCAAACGGCTTTGCAACATGCAAAGCGTTGAAGAGCAATTTACTCAGCTGAGGCGGTTTGGGTGGGAGTGCAAATCTGTTTTTTCAGAAGTGCGATGTGCGTGCCTGGGCGGATAGCGGTGTCATTGGGGCGCCAATCAGGCTTATCAATGGTGGATATTTCCTTGCCCTTGCCGTTAGGAAGCGTGTAGATGCTTTCTGACAATTTCAAAAAAGTATCGTTTCTGCAATTGATGCGGTACCGCGTTAGGCTGGACTGAAAGTCCTCACCACTTCCAAACTTGGTCGGAGTTGTCAAGTTGGTAATGGCCCAAACCAGACGAGAGACATGGACATTTTGCACCGACTCCTTGTCCCAACCATAAAACACCTCATCGTCTTTGATCAATTCACTCCATTCGGCATGCGCCAAGGGGCTAAGCAACAAAACAGCTGTGCAAGCTAAGCGGGAAAGTGAAAATGTCTTCATGCATTGAGGATCGACTTGACTGAGCATAACTTTAACCAAAGACTCTAAGAGGTTGCCGTCATTACTGCACTTTACACTTAGGTCAAACTATTTTTCAGGAGACCCTCATGGATATTTACCAACGACTCAAAGAACTGCACATTGTCCTGCCTGCGTTGACCGCGCCGGTCGCTGCTTATGTTTCTTTTGTACAAACAGGGGATTTGGTGTTTGTCAGCGGCCATATCGCCAAGCAAGACGGCAACCCTTGGGTGGGACAGTTGGGCACCAATATGGACACCGCTTTGGGTCAAATTGCGGCTCGTTCGGTCGCCATCGACTTGTTGGGCACCTTGCATGTAGCCACAGGCGGCGACTTGCACCGCATCAAGCGCATTGTGAAAGTGATGAGCTTGGTCAACTCCAGCCCCGAGTTCACCGAACACCACTTGGTGACTAATGGTTGTTCTGAACTTTTAGGTCAGGTGTTGGGCGAAGTTGGTACCCATGCCCGAAGCGCTTTTGGCGTTGTGCAGTTACCGCGTGGTGCCTGCGTTGAAATTGAACTCATCGCCGAATTGCACTAACCCGCCATTGCGTTGAGCTGTCTTTGCGAGTAGCGCAGCTGCGACGCAATTTCTCCTCAATCCTGCAGACCGATCACTAACGCAAGGCGTGTGCTGCAGGTCGGCCGTAGCCGACGTTGTGACATCATGGAGGCGAGGCCGATCCTGCGGGGCACGCCTGTTTGCTTCGCTTCGCTCGCAATAACGAGCCTTCGCAATGACTCAGACTCAAGTCATACGCCGCCACAAACGAGCCACCAGCAATCCCAAGTCGTCGATATACAAATACACCGCAGGTATGACCAGCAGGCTGAGGAAAGTGGAGGTAATCAAGCCGCCAATCACCGCCACCGCCATGGGTGAGCGAAAACTGGGGTCAGAACTGCCCCAGCCTGCAGCAATAGGCAACATGCCTGCTCCCATGGCAATGGTGGTCATGACAATCGGGCGGGCACGTTTTTGACAAGCGTCCATCAAGGCATCGAAACGGCTCAAACCACCGTCGCGCTGGGCCACGATGGCGTACTCCACCAACAAGATAGAGTTTTTGGTGGCCACACCCATCAGCATGATCAAGCCAATGAGTGAGGGCATCGAAAAGCTCTTTCCAGCGATCAAAAGAGCGACGAAGGCCCCGCCCAATGACAGCGGTAAAGCCGCCAAAATCGTGATGGGGTGCAACACGCTTTTGAAGAGCAGCACCAGCACCAAGTAGATACACAAAATGCCGGTCAACATGGCCAAGGCAAAGCTGGCAAACAACTCGCCCATGATTTCAGCATCCCCCACTTCCACCAACCGAATGCCGCTGGGCAAGTCGCGAATGCTGGGCAATTGGTTGACCAGGTTTTTGGCGTCGCCTAAGCCAACGCCTGACAACTCAATCACAAACACAATGTTGCGGGTGCGGTTGTAACGCTCAATCAACGCAGGACCTCCGCTCAAGCTTAAAGTTGCCACCTCCGCCAACATCACCGGCCCCTTGGCGCCTGGCACACTCAGTCGACCCAGCACATCCAAATCTTGGCGAGCACTGTCGGCCAACTTGACCATGATGGGCACTTGGCGCTGCGCTAAATTCATCTTTGGCAAAGCTGCGTCGTAATCGCCCACAGTGGCTATGCGCAAGGTCTCACCAATAGCGGCGCTGGTGACACCAAGATCTGCCGCACGCGCAAAGTCTGGGCGAACAGCGATTTCTTGTCTGACCAAACTGGCGCTGGAGTTAATGGAGCCCAAGCCAGGCACGGTGCGTAAATCGCGTACGAACGCGGTGGCAGAGGCTTGCAAAGCAACAGGGTCTTCGCCGGTGAGCATGACCAAGTATTTTTCACCCGCACCGCCAAGGCCCACTTTGTAGCGCACCCCAGGAACAGTGTTTAAGCGTTCACGAATGCGCTGCTCGATGACACCTTTCCTAGGTCGCTCACCACGCGGCAACAACTGAATGGTCAAAGTGGCCAAGGTGGTTTGGGCAGCCGCTTGCGGCATGGAAGGGTCGGTACCTGCCGAGCCGCCCCCCACGGTGGTGTAAACGCTTTGAATTTCTGGCACTTGTTGCAACTGTTGCCTGACAGCTTCGCTGGCTTGAATGGTCTGACCCAAAGTGGAGCCAGGGGGCAATTCCAAATACACCTGCGTTTGCGAGTTGTCGTCGGCTGGAAGAAAACCGGTGGGCAACAAAGGGATCAACATCAACGAACCCACAAAAAAACTGGCTGCTGCCAAGGCCGTCCAAAAGCGATGGCGCAAACACCAGTGAACAAGCTTTAAATAGGTGGGCATCCAAAAAGGAGTGACCGCGGCGTGCTTGGGCGGCTTGAGCATATAAGCCGACATCATGGGTGTCAGCACCCTCGCGACAACAAGCGAAGCAAACACCGCCAACGCAGCTGTCCAACCAAATTGCTTGAAGAACTTACCCGGTACACCGCTCATAAAGGCGGTGGGTAAAAACACCGCGACCAAGGTGAAGGTGGTGGCAATCACCGCCAAGCCAATTTCATCGGCAGCTTCCATCGCGGCTTGAAAAGGCGTCTTGCCCATGTACAAATGCCGCTCGATGTTCTCCACTTCTACGATCGCGTCGTCGACCAATATCCCTACCACCAAAGACAGCGCCAACAAAGTGATGACGTTGATAGAAAACCCGAGATAGTCCATGGCAATGAAAGCGGGAATGACCGACAAGGGCAAAGCCACAGCAGACACAAAGGTTGCCCGTACATCGCGTAAAAACAACCACACCACTAGCACGGCCAACAATGCGCCTTCATATAACAAGATGAGTGAAGCGTGGTACTCCTCTTTCACAGGGGTGACAAAATCAAAAGCGGTGGTGAACGAGATGCCAGGGTGTGCTTGGCGCAATTCATCCAAGGCTTTGAAGACCGCTTCGCCTACCTCCACCTCGCTGGTGCCACGGCTACGCGCCACTTCAAAACCCACCACCGGTTTGCCATTTAAAAAAGCCGAAGAACGCTGCTCCGCCACAGTGTCTTTGATGGTGGCGATGTCGCGTAAACGTATGCGCCTGCCATTGCCCACAGCCAATTCAATGTCAGCAAGCTCAGCAGCAGAACTCACCGTGGCCAAGGTGCGCATGGACTGCTCAAAGCCGCCCAAATCGGTACGTCCCCCTGAGCTTTCGCTTTGCACTTGGCGCAACTGGCGCGACACATCAGCCACCGTCAAATGCAAAGCTTGCAAACGCAAGGGGTCGAGCGCTATTTCAACCTGTCTGTTCGCACCACCCACACGGGTGACTGCGCCAACGCCTTTGACGGCCAACAAACGGCGGGTCACGCTTTGATCCACAAACCAGCTCAAACCCTCGTTGTCCAATTCGGTGGCTGCGATGGTGAAAGCCAAGACCGGCCCACCAGTGAATTCGAGTTTGCGCACCATGGGGTCGAGCAAATCGGGGGGCAAGTCGCCACGCACACCATTGACCGCAGAGCGCACTTCGTCCAGCGCCTCTTGTACCGACTTTTCAATGCGGAATTCGCAGGTGATGAGCACATTGCCATCTTGGATCTTGGTGTAGAGGTTTTTTAAACCAGAAACCGAGACCACCGCATTCTCAATTTTTCGGGCAACCTCGGTCTCCATTTGCACCGGTGCTGCACCTGGCAAGGCGGCGGTGATGACGATGGTGGGCAAATCCAAGTCTGGAAAATTTTGCACCTTCATATGGTTGAAGGACAGCAAACCGGCAAAAGTCAGCAACACAAACAACACCACCGAGGGGACTGGATTGCGAATAGACCAAGCGGAAACGTTCATGGCTTGGCAGCAGTTGGGTTACCAGTGGCAGGGGTTTCAGCCACTACTTTGACCAAGTCTCCCGCGGTCAAAAACCCTGCACCTCGCACGACTACATTGGCCTCAGCGGGGAGTCCAGAGATGACCTCCAGCCACTCGCCTTGGCGACGCCCTAGATTGACTTTATACAGCTTGACCCGTTGATCGGCTTGCACCACAAAGATTTGCGAAAACCCATCGCGAATCACGACTGACTGTTGGGGAACCAGTGCCGCAGATGAAGAACCAAACTCGAAATCACCCCGCGCATACATGCCGGGCTTGAGTGACAACATGGCGTTGGGGGGTAAATCGACAAACACCGTGCCGGTGCGGTTTTGCCCGTCAACGGTAGGCGCCACCATGCGTACTGTGCCAGTGACAGTGCCACCAGCCGCGCCTTGGATATTCACCTTTTGGCCAGACTTGATTTGAAATAACTCCGACGACACCATGTCAGCACGCCACTCCAAACGGTTACCGCGAATCTGTCGAAACAACTCGGTGCCCAAACCCACTACCGCACCCACACTGGCGCTGCGGCTTGAAATGACGCCGCTGTCAGGCGCTTTGACCTGGGTTTGACGCAAACGCAACTCATGCACTCCCATCAAGGCTTGAGCAGATTCGACACGGGCTTTGGCGGTGGCTTCTGCCGTCAGGCTTTGGTTGAACTGCTGGGCACTGATGACGCCACTGGGCTGCAAAGCTCTGGCGCGATCCGCGTTGGCTTGGGCTTCTGCGGCCACAGCCTTGGCTTCATTCATGGCCGCCTTGGCTTGGTTGATTTCAGCCAGCACGTTGTCAGCGGCAAACACCGCCAGCACTTGACCCGCCTTGACTTGGTCGCCCACGTTGACCCGCACCTCGGTGAGCCGCAAACCACCAATTTCCGCACCAATGCTCGCCTCTTGCCAAGCGGCTACGGTGCCGTTGGCGCTGACGCCTTGGGATAAGTTTTGGGTTTGCGCACGGGTGACCGTTACCGTCAAAGCAGGTCTGGGTTCAGCCTTGGGTGCGGTACTTTGGGCATAGACAGTCTTCACACCCACAATGACAAACAAGCTGAAAACACAGCTCAGCGCCAAACTTTGAATACGCATTACATTCTTTCAATTAAGAGACAAGTTGGCTTTATTCGACCCTAAGCACCGTGGTGGGCTTGAAGCCCAAGTCTGCCGCCTTGCCTTTACGGGCTCTTGCCGCCCGTGCATTGTTCAGACTTCGTATTTCCAGTGTTTCTTCACGGTCTTTGCCACCGCGCCCCACACCCACAATGCACACGCTGCGGGTGTAGGCCGCGGCACCGGCCAAGCTGTCTTTGTCTTCCAAGTCGATCAGCATCAAGCCACGGCCACCTTTTTCCATGGCTTTAAGCTCGCTGATGGCAAAGGTCAAGATGCGCCCGCCGGTAGAAGCACAGGCCACATGGGTGGCGATAGGCAGGGGCGTTTCGCCGTTGCCACCGCCCACCAGTGAGGGGCAACACACGGTTTCGCCCTCTCCCAAGCTGATGAAAGCCTTGCCGCCTTTGTTGCGAGAAATGAGGTTGTCGATGCAACACACAAAGCCATAGCCGCCAGAGCCACTCAGCAACAAGGTGAGTGTGGAAGGACCAGCAAAGTAATGCACCAACTGGGTACCAGCTTCCACGTCCACCAAGGTGGTGACGGGCTGGCCGTCGCCGCGAGCGCCAGGCAATGACGCCACTGGTACCGAATACACCCGCCCGTTGGAGCCAAAGGCGATCAGTTGGTCCACAGTGCGGCACTCGAAGGTGTCGTACAACTCGTCACCGGCCTTGAAGGCAAATCCCAGCGGGTCGTGGCCGTGGCCGGTGCGTGAGCGCACCCAGCCTTTGGCAGACAAGACCACGGTGACAGGCTCGTCAATCACCTTCACTTCAGCCACGGCTTTTTTCTCGGCTTGGATCAAGGTGCGGCGTGCATCGGCAAAGGTTTTGGCGTCGGCCTCAATCTCTTTGACCATCAAGCGGCGCAGCGAAGTGGCGCTGCCCAAAATGTCCTCCAAACGGCCCTGCTCTTCGCGCAACTCTTTGAGCTCTTGCTCGATCTTGATGGCTTCCAGACGCGCCAATTGGCGCAAGCGGATGTCCAAAATATCGTCGGCTTGGCGCTCACTTAGCTTGAAGCGCTCTATCAATGCGGGCTTGGGCTCGTCGCTGTGGCGGATGATGCGAATCACCTCGTCGATGTTGAGCAACACCAACTGTCGGCCTTCCAAAATATGGATGCGCGCCAGCACCTTGTCCAAGCGGAATTGCGAACGCCGCTGCACCGTGGTTTGCCTGAACGCAATCCACTCCTCCAGCATTTGGCGCAGGGTTTTGGGCACGGGGCGGCCGTCCAAACCGACCATGGTCAGGTTGATGGACGAGGAGCTTTCCAAACTGGTGTGTGCCAGCAAGGTGGTGATGAGTTCTTGTTGAAGGGTGGTGCGGGTTTTGGGCTCGAACACCAAACGCACCGGCGCGTCTTTGCTGGACTCATCGCGCACCCCATCGAGCACTGCCAAGACAGTGGCTTTGAGTTGGGTTTGCTCTGGGCTCAGCGCTTTTTTGCCGGTCTTCACCTTGGGGTTGGTGAGCTCTTCAATCTCTTCCAACACCTTTTGGCTGCTGACACCGGGTGGCAACTCGGTCACCACCAACTGCCATTGACCGCGGGCCAGGTCTTCGATGATCCAACGCGCCCGCACCTTGAGCGAACCACGGCCTGTGGCGTAGGCGTCAGAAATATCGGCGGCGCTGCTGATGATTTGGCCACCGCCCGGGTAATCGGGCGCGGGCAAAATTTGCAGCAACTCTGCTTGTGAAAGCTTGGGGTTTTTGATCAGCGCGACACAGGCGTCAGCCACTTCGCGCAGGTTGTGGCTGGGGATTTCGGTCGCCATGCCCACCGCGATGCCGCTGGCACCATTGAGCAGCGCGAACGGTAAACGGGCCGGCAACTGCTTGGGCTCTTCGGTGGAGCCGTCGTAGTTGGGCTGAAAGTCCACCGTGCCTTCGTCGATCTCATCGAGCAACAAACTGGTGATGCGGGCCAAGCGCGCCTCGGTGTAGCGCATGGCCGCGGCACCATCGCCGTCGCGCGAGCCAAAGTTGCCTTGGCCGTCAATCAGCGGGTAACGCTGTGAAAAATCTTGCGCCATGCGCACCAGTGCATCGTAGGCGGCGCTGTCGCCGTGCGGGTGGTAGCGGCCCAGCACATCGCCGACCACACGGGCGCTTTTGACGGGCCGCGCACCGACCGCGTTGTTGGGACCGCCAAAGCCCAAACCCATGCGCGACATGGAATACAAAATGCGCCGCTGCACCGGCTTTTGGCCGTCGCAGACATCGGGCAAGGCGCGGCCCTTGACCACGCTCAAGGCGTATTCCAGGTAGGCGCGTTGGGCGTAATGCCCTAAGGCGATGCCGTCGTCCGATTCAGACGAGGCGTTCAGGTCCACAACAGGTGTATCACTCATGGGTTTCAAACATCAATTTCAATGGCGTCGCCGTGCAACTCCATCAGTTCACGCCGCGCAGCGGCCTCGCCCTTGCCCATCAACTGGGTGATCATGCCTTCGGTTTGGGCG
Source organism: Bordetella parapertussis (assembly GCA_945861305.1). GTDB lineage: Bacteria > Pseudomonadota > Gammaproteobacteria > Burkholderiales > Burkholderiaceae_C > Limnohabitans. Next base: position 34,441 of record CAMATW010000006.1, read on the forward strand.
AAGTCCAGCACGCCCAGTTGCACCGGCAACAAGCGGCGGGTGTCGGGGTTCAAGGTGGTGTCCCACAACTGCTCGGCGTTCATCTCGCCCAAGCCTTTGAAGCGGGAGATGCTGCATTTCTCACGCGGCACGCCTTCTTTGGCGCTTTTGTCCAAAATGGCCGTCAGCTCACCTTCGTCCAGCGCATAGGCTTTGCTCGCTGGTTTTTTGCCACGCGCTGGCACATCCACCCTGAACAAAGGTGGGCGGGCCACATACACATGGCCAGTTTCGATGAGCTTGGGGAAGTGCCTGAAGAACAGCGTCAGCAGCAGCACTTGGATGTGCGAGCCGTCCACATCGGCGTCACTCAAAATGCAGACCTTGCCGTAGCGCAAGCCGCTCAGGTCGGGTTCATCGTTGGGGCCATGCGGGTCCACGCCAATCGCGACAGCAATGTCGTGCACCTCGTTGTTGGCAAACAAGCGGTCACGCTCAACCTCCCAGGTGTTGAGCACCTTGCCGCGCAGGGGCAGGATGGCTTGGCTTTCTTTGTCGCGGCCCATTTTGGCGCTGCCGCCAGCACTGTCGCCCTCGACCAAAAAGATTTCGTTGTGCGCCAAATCACGGCTTTCGCAATCGGTCAGCTTGCCTGGTAACACCGCCACGCCCGAGCCTTTGCGCTTTTCCACTTTTTGGCCAGCCTTTTGGCGCAACTGCGCGGCGCGGATGACCAACTCGGCGAGTTTTTTGCCGAACTCCACATGCGCGTTGAGCCACAAGTCCAGCGCGGGTTTGACAAAGCTCGACACCAAACGCACTGCGTCGCGCGAATTGAGTCGCTCTTTGATCTGCCCTTGAAACTGCGGGTCCAGCACCTTGGCGCTCAAAATGAAGCTGGCACGGGCAAACACGTCTTCGGGCAGCAACTTCACGCCCTTGGGCAACAAAGCATGCAAGTCGATAAAGCTTTTCACCGCATTGAACAGGCCATCGCGCAAACCGCTCTCATGCGTGCCACCTGCACTGGTGGGAATCAGGTTGACATAGCTCTCGCGCACGGGAGAGCCGTCTTCGGTGAAGGCCAAGCACCACGCCGCGCCCTCGCCTTCGGCATAAGTTTCGTGACCCGCGTCGGCAAAGCCCTCACCCTCAAACAAGGGGATGAAGGGGTCGTGGCTCAGGGTTTGCGTCAGATAGTCGCTCAAGCCCCCTTTGTAGAGCCAGGTTTGGCTGTCTTTGGCTTTTTCCTGCGCCAAGGTGACGCTCACACCCGGCATCAACACCGCTTTGCTGCGCAAGAGATGAATCAGTTCTTGTGTAGGCAGGTTGGGTGACTCGAAGTATTTGGCATCCGGCCAGACCCGCACCACCGTGCCTTGGCGGCGCTCGCCGGTTTCGGTTTTGCGGAGTTTCAGTTTTTCCACCACATCGCCGCCTGAGAACACTAGGTGCGCCACTTGGCCTTCGCGGTAGGAGGTGACTTCCATCCGCTTGGCCAAGGCATTGGTCACGCTGACACCCACGCCATGCAAGCCGCCTGAAAAGCTGTAAGCGCCGCCCTTGCCCTTGTCAAACTTGCCACCTGCATGCAGGCGGGTGAACACCAATTCAATGACGGGCGCATTTTCTTCGGGGTGCATGCCAAACGGAATGCCACGGCCATCGTCTTCGATGCTGACCGAGCCGTCGCTGTGCAGTTGCACCGTGATCTTTTTGCCGTGCCCGGCCAGCGCTTCGTCGGCGGCGTTGTCGATCACCTCTTGGATGATGTGCAAGGGGTTGTCGGTGCGGGTGTACATGCCCGGGCGCTGCTTAACCGGCTCCAAGCCTTTCAAGACGCGGATCGAGCCTTCGGAATATTCGGGTTGTTTGCTTGCCATGGGGCGCGATTGTAGACAGACAAGATGACACCACTGGATGAAACCACAGCCAGCAAAGCGGCGTGATCTGCATGAAAGCCAAAATCGTTACAGTTAAGCCATGACGCAAACTCACAAAACTTTGCCCATGTGGCAAGTCTTGATCTGCGGCGCTTTGATCGTCAGCGTTGCCATGGGTATCCGCCACGGCTTTGGCCTGTGGATGCAACCCATGACCCAAACCATGGGCTGGGGCCGCGAAGACTTCGCCATGGCCATTGCCGTGCAAAACATCAGCTGGGGCTTGATCGGTGTTTTCTCAGGTATGTTGGCCGATCGCTTCGGTGCCTTTCGCGTCATCATCGTGGGCGCACTGGCCTATGCATTGGGCCTGTTTGGCATGGCCCATGCCGCCACCCCTCAATGGCTGATCGTCACAGCCGGTGTCATGGTCGGTGCGGCGCAGGCAGGTACCACCTTCGCCGTGGTGTTTGGCGTGATTGGTCGCAACATACCGCCCGAGCGCCGCTCTTGGGCCATGGGTGTGGTGTCAGCCGCCGGTTCATTTGGTCAGTTTTTGATGGTGCCCACAGAGTCCATGCTGATCGGTCAATGGGGGTGGCAGCAAGCGCTGGTGATGCTGTCTGTTGGCGTTTTGATCATCCTGCCGCTCAGCCTAGGGCTGCGCGAACCCAGCTTTGCTTCGGGCCAATCCCCTGTGCGCAACCAAAGCATTCTTCAAGCCTTGCGTGAGGCTTTTGGTTACCGCAGTTTTCAGTTGCTGATGGCGGGTTACTTTGTCTGCGGCTTCCAAGTGGTGTTCATCGGTGTGCACCTGCCTAGTTTTTTGAAAGACCAAGGCATGTCTCCCCAACTGGCCAGTACCGCTTTGGCGCTGATCGGTTTGTTCAATATTGCGGGAACCTATGCGGCAGGCAGCTTGGGTCAAGTCATAGCCAAAAACAAAATCCTGTCTGGTATTTATTTGGCGCGAGGCATCATCATTGCCCTCTTCATCAGCCTGCCCATCACACCTTTGAGCGTTTACATCTTTGCTGCTGCCATGGGCTTGTTGTGGCTTTCTACAGTGCCCGTCACCAACGCAGTGATTGCCCAAATTTTTGGCGTGTCACATTTGTCCATGCTCAGCGGGTTTGTGTTTCTGAGCCATCAAGTCGGCAGCTTTTTGGGCGTGTGGCTGGGCGGCATGATTTACGACCGGACAGGCAGTTATGACCAAGTGTGGTTTATCACCATTGCTTTGAGTGCGTTTGCCACCCTGATCAATCTCCCCGTGCGTGAAACGGCGATTTCACGCGCACCCCACGCAGCATGAAGCATCTTCTTAGTCTATGGGCTTGGCTGATCGCCAGCAGCGCCGCGGCTTGGGTGTTCAGTCTTTACCTGCAACCCAGCTTTGCGCAAAGTATGGCCAATCAACTGTGGATGTGTTTTTAAATGCCCAACATCATCATCACCGGTGCATCTGATGGCATAGGAGCAGAACTGGCTCGTCAACTCGCTCGACGACACGGTTTGCAAGCCATGCTTGTACTCGCCGCGCGTAATGCAGCACGCTTGCAGTCTGTCGCCGCCGATTGCATGGCTTTGGGGGCTCGCACCCTCATCATGCCCACAGACATCACCGACGAGCAGCAGTGTCGTCATTTGGTCGAGACCACCGTCAGCCAACTGGGCAGCTTGGATATTTTGATCAACAACGCCGGTGTATCTGCCCATGCTTTGTTTGAAGACGTCAAGCCTGAGAACTTGGCTTGGTATGAAGAATTGATGCGAGTCAATTTATGGGGAGCGGTTTGCTGCACCCACGCCGCTTTGCCTTATCTGAAACAGAGCCATGGTCGAATCGTGGCGGTGTCCTCGTTGGCAGGTTTGGTCGGTGTGCCTGGACGTACCGCCTACAGCGCCAGCAAATTTGCGCTGTCGGGGTTTTTTGAAGCCCTTCGCGCCGAGCTCAAGGATGCAGGGGTGAGCGTGACCATTGCCTACCCAGGGGTGGTGGCCACCAATATCCGCGTTCACGGGCTCAACGCCAAAGGCGAGAACGCGGGGGTGAGTGGTTTGATGGAAGACAAAGCCATGCCCGTCAAAGATTGTGCAAGGCTGATCATCTATGCCATGGTGCGACGTCGGCGCGAAGTGGTCATGACCGCCCAAGGCAAAGTAGGCCGCTGGCTCAAACTGATCGCCCCATGGCTGGTCGACCTGATGGCAATGCGAGCCGTGAAAAAAGAATTTCGCCCTTCCTCCCGTTGATACACCCCGCTTTGTCTGCCCCTTCGCCTTGGCTCAAGCGCTGGGCACACCTGATTCCCGCTAACGCGCATGTGCTGGACTTGGCCTGCGGTAACGGTCGGCATATGCAATGGCTGCAAAACCAAGGTTTTGATGTCTTAGGTGTTGACCGTGATGAAAACGCACTTCTCACCGCTAAAACATTTGGCGAGGTCTTATGTGCAGACTTGGAAAACGCCGCTTGGCCTCTTTCGGATTGCCAGTTTGATGCAGTGGTTGTGACCAACTACCTTTGGCGACCTGCTTGGAACGCGCTATTGGCCTGCTTGAAACCGAATGGGATTTTGATTTACGAAACCTTTGCCGCTGGCAACGAATCAGTGGGCAAACCTTCGCGCCCTGAGTTTCTCTTGAACCACGGCGAACTTTTACTGCTGTGCAAAACGCTGCGCATTGTGGCCTTTGAAGATGTATTCCTGCATTCGCCAGACAGGTATGTTCAGAGGGTCGTGGCTGTGAACACCGACGGCAATGACAAACGCTTTGCTGTCGCACCCTCAACAGCTCAGAAAAGCTAGAATGCGGGTCTTTACCTATATAACGCTCCACCTTACATGAAACCCCTACGCGCAAGCATCGTGGCCTTGATCACGCCAATGCATGAAGATGGCAGCATCGACTATCCGGCACTGCGTCGTCTGATTGATTGGCACATAGAACAAGGCACGGACTGCATAGGGGTGGTGGGCACCACCGGCGAGTCACCCACGGTATCTGTCGAAGAACACTGTGAAATCATCCGTGTCTCTGTCGAACAAGCATCAGGACGTGTGCCCATCATGGCCGGTTGTGGAGCCAATTCAACCAATGAAGCCATTGAATTAACCCGCTTTGCCAAGCAAGTTGGCGCCGATTACCAGCTGCAAGTTGTACCCTACTACAACAAGCCCACCCAAGAAGGTCAATACCAACACTTTCGCACCATTGCAGAAGCAGTTGATTTGCCCATGGTGCTTTACAACGTACCTGGCCGTACTGTCGCCGATATGCAGCACGACACCGCCATGCGTTTGGCGCAAATCGACGGCATCATCGGCATCAAAGAAGCCACCGGTAATATTGAACGCGCACAGTGGTTGATTCACGAGGCCCCAAAGGGGTTTTCGGTTTATTCTGGCGATGATGGCACGGCTGTCGCTTTGATGCTTTGCGGCGGCCACGGTAATGTTAGCGTGACCGCCAACATCGCGCCCAAACTCATGCACGAGCTTTGCGTTGCGGCTATCGCAGGTCAAGCTCAGCAAGCCATGGCCATACAGCGCCAATTGCTAAGCCTGCATAAAAACATGTTCACCGAATCCAACCCTATACCCGTGAAATGGGCCGCCAGCCGCTTGGGATTGTGTGGCCCCACCTTGCGATTGCCCATGACCCCATTTAACTCAAACCTGCACCCGGCAATGGAAAATGCCATGCGCAGTTGTGGCGTGATTTGATACCCCCAAAGGACACCTTGTGATGTTTGCATTTAAACCTGCCATTTTTTACCGCTTGGGACTGATGGTGTGTATCAGCACCATCGCGGCATGTGGTTCCATCATGGACTCCGATAAGGTCAACTACAAAACCCAAACCGAGGCTCCTACCGCGAAATCTTTGGAAGTCCCGCCCGACCTTAGCAAAATTACCCGCAACAAGCGCTTTGATGTGCCTGGAGGCATCATCAGCGCCAACGAACTGGGTGTCGGCAATAAAACCGATCTCGGTCCTTTAACCAGTCCCTTGGCTTTGGCCGATATCCAAGTCAAGCGGGCCGGCAACCAAATGTGGCTCGATATTGCGCGCCCCCCCGAAGAGTTATGGATTGCAGTGCGTGATTTTTGGAAAGAGTCTGGCTTTACCTTGGTGCGCGATGAACAAGGCATTGGTGTAATGGAAACCGAATGGGCGGAGAACCGTGCCAAATTGCCCCAAGACTTTATTCGACGCAACCTGGGCAAAGTTTTGGATGGCTTGTACTCCACGGGAGAGCGAGACAAATTTCGTATCCGCCTAGACCGTACTGACAGCAACCACACCGAGTTGTACGTGGTGCACCGAGGCATGGTGGAGGTCTATGCTGACAAATTGTCTAAAAGCACGGTCTGGCAGCCTCGCGCCAATGACCCAGAGTTGGAAAAAGAATTCCTTCGTCGCTTGATGCTCAAGCTTGCCCCCACAACCGCGACAGCAGATAACGCCAAAGCGTTTGAAGGTGGCCTCGCCAAAAGCGCCAGTCAAGTCATTACCGTAGACGGCAAGCCCGCTGTGAGTTTCAACCAAGGCTTTGATGTGGCTTGGCGTCGCGTGGGGGTTTTGCTTGACCGCAACGGGTTCACGGTTGAAGACCGTGACCGCAAGCAAGGCATGTACTTTGTTCGGTATGTGGACATGCCCGATGAGGCAGAAGAAGGCTTTTTCAGCAAATTGTTCAGTTCCTCCAAGAACAACCAAGGCCCTCAGCAATACCGATTGAAAATTGTCAGTACAGACAACGCCACCTCCACCATCTCCATCTTGAACGCGTCGGGTCAACCTGATGCGTCAGCGACGGCGCAAAAAATCGCCCAACTATTAGTCAAAGAATTGCAGTAACGCGTGCTGCGATTCAAAAACCTGGGCAGTGGAAGCGCAGGCAACGCCACCGTGGTGGAAGCGCGTTGTGGTGCGCAGGTCTCCCGCTTGCTGATCGACTGCGGCTTAAGCGTCAAAGAACTCAGCAAGCGCTTAGCTCAAGCTGATTTAACGCTTGAAGACCTCGACGCGGTGTTTGTGACACACGAACACGCCGACCATATTGGTCACACTGAACAATTAGCAAAACGTACCGCTCTGCCCGTTTGGATGAGCCATGGCACGGCTTTGGCCAGTGGCGTGATGGGTTGGGGATTGCCCAGCGATCAGTTGCTGCTTGTGAAGGATGGGCAAACTTTGTCGTTGGGCAGTTTGCAACTCCAGCCCTTCACAGTGCCGCATGACGCCAGAGAGCCACTGCAATTGCGTTGCAGCGATGGCGCAAGCAGCTTGGGGGTCCTTACGGACCTAGGACACGGCAGCGACCATGTCGTTCAAGCATTACAAGCTTGTCAAGCCTTGCTGCTGGAATGCAACCACGACAGCGAGTTGCTTGCGCAGTCGGCGTACCCCAGTTTTTTGAAAAAGCGCATTGCTGGACCGCTTGGGCATTTGTCCAATAACGAGTCAGCACAACTCGCCAGTGCGTTGAATCACAGTGGTTTGAACCTGCTGGTGGCCGCCCATTTGAGCGAACGTAACAACCGCCCTGATATGGCGCAAACTGTACTGGCGGCTGCCCTTGGATGCAGCGCGTCCGATATTCCTGTGGCTGACCCCTTACACGGCACCCCTTGGCACACGGTGCAATGAGGCCATTGCACAGCCTCTAGGCGTAAAGCTCTCGCAACTCTCGCTTGAGCAATTTGCCGCTGGGGTTTTTGGGCAAGGTATCGGTAAACATCACGCGTTTAGGGCATTTGAAACCAGCCATGTGCCTCTGACAATGGACAAGAACCTCACCCTCCGACAAGCTTTGTCCAAGCTTGACCACAATCACAGCGGTCACCGCCTCTACCCATTTGGGGTCGGGTAAACCAATCACTGCCACCTCGCTGACGGCGGACAGGCGATAGATCATTTCCTCTACCTCGCGGCTGGCGACGTTTTCGCCACCTGTTTTGATCATGTCTTTTTTGCGATCGACCACCGTCATGTAGCCCTCATCGTCGATGGTGGCCAAGTCCCCGCTGTGAAACCAGCCTGACTCAAACGCTGCACGCGTTCGCTCTTCATCATTAAAGTAGCCGAGCATGAGGTGAGGTGATCGATGCACGATTTCACCCACCTCACCACCTGCTTGAACATCGTTCATCTGCTCGTCCACCACGCGGGTTTCCACATGAATCACGGCACGACCACAGGAGCCAGGTTTGCGCAACTGGTCCTCGGGACCTAACAAGGTCGCCAAGGGTGCAATTTCAGTTTGCCCATAGAGGTTCCAAAGCCGCACACGCGGCAGCCTTGAAGCGAGTTCACGCAACACCTCGACAGGCATGATGGACGCACCGTAATAGCCTTTGGCCAAGGCAGAAAGCTTTTCAGCGTCCATTAATGGCGAGCGCAGCAAAGCAATCCACACCGTCGGCGGCGCAAAGAAACTGGTCACGCCAAAACGCTGCATCAGCGGCAAGAGGTTGTCGGGCGTAGGCTTGGCCGTGATGATGTTGGTGCTTCCCACGTAGACCGCAGGCCCAAAAAACACATCCAGTTGGGCGCAGTGGTACAGGGGGAGGGAATGCAAGGCCAAATCATCTACATGAATTTCCGCATTGATCACACAACTCACGTATTGCCACAGCACGGCGTCATGGGTGAGCATGGCACCCTTTGGGCTGGACTCTGTGCCACTGGTGTAGACAATTTGCAAGACATCGTTGCCATTGAAAGTTTGCGGTGGTAGGACACCATTAAAGCCTGTCAAGCTATGAAAGTCGTGCATTCCCTCGCTGGCCTGGGTGGGATCTTCAGATGGGATCCAAATGAGCTCGGCCACCTGCGTGTCCAAAGCAGACGCCGCCTTTGCCAGGGGCGTGAGTTCGGTGTCGGTGACCAGCACCTTGGCTTGTGCATGTCTCAGGATGTAAGCCACCTCATCCGCTTTGAGCATGAAGTTAATGGGAACCAAAACGGCACCCATCCTGGCCAAAGCAAATCGCATGGCCGCAAAACCATGGGAATTACGCGCCAACATGGCCACATGGTCGCCGCTTTGTATACCCATTGCCACCAAACCTACTGCCAGTCGGCTCACCAGTGCATCAAATTGGGCATAGCTCCATTCGGTTTGTCCACAAATGACGGCGGTTTTGTCGGGGAGTCGCTGAGCGGTGCGCCTCAGAATATCGCCCAAGGTTTGGCTGCGGGCCAAAGGGATGGCGGGGGCTGGATGGGTCAAGTTGCTTGAAGTCATACAGAAATCTTAGGGCAAAAAAAAGCCACCCGAAGGTGGCTTTTGGTAGAAGCAGAAAAAATTACTTCTTCTCGCCTTCAGCAGCAGGTGCAGGTGCAGCGGCAGGTGCGGGTGCAGCAGCAGGTGCTTCAGCAGCTGGCGCAGGAGCAGCAGCGGGTGCAGGAGGAGCTTCTTTTTTACCGCAAGCGACCAAAGCAGCAGCCAACAAAGTTGCCAAGAGGAGTGATTTTTTCATGGGGGTTCCTTAAAGAATAGTTCGAAAAATTTCGAGGGATGCCACATGCTTTGGTCAACAACCGCCACATGCAACCGAGCCGATGGACTCAAGCTCCTTCAACTCAGCCACTTATTATAGGTGAATTCCCGTATGCCTTATCCGTCAGCTTTTTAAGTCTATTTCGTTGATTTGCGGGTGCAGCCATCCAGATTGTCCCCACTCCTCCAAAACTGCCAACAGGGGTTCACCAGATTGTTGAATTTGCTGGTAATTTAGGACTCTTTGATCGGCCAACGAACGCAATGTTCGTGCATCCGCGCCTGCACAACGCCAACTTTCCCCGTTGATATACACGTATCGCTGGTCGTAGAGCATTTTGGTTTTCCGATCCAAAACAACACCTTTTTGCAAGTCTTTAGGGTCTTGGGTGTCAAACCAAACCTGCGCCTTAGGCTCACTCAACCACTCACCCAAAACTTTTTCACAGACGTGCTTTTGTCGCAACGCACTTTCAAGTGAATGGTGGGCAAAAGCTTGCAGGTGCTCTGGTATGCGGGCCGGATGCTCGGTTGCAGTTTGTGTTTGATCTCGGTACCGAGCAGATTCTTTGACAACATCCATGTCAGCGAAACGGGGCAACAACTGTTGCGCCAAAGCCTGTGGAGTTTGCGCTTTAAATCCAATCGAGTAGGTCATGCATTCCCCCAACGCAACGCCGTCATGGGCGCACTGCGGGGGCAAATACAGCATGTCGCCAGGGTTGAGCACCCAGGTTTCTTCTGCCTTGAACTTGCGCAATATTTTCAAGGGGACGTCATCTCGCAAGGAGAGGTCTTTTTGTTGGCTGATACGCCAACGGCGTTGTCCATGCACTTGCAGCAAAAAAACATCGTAGCTGTCAAAGTGCGGCCCCACGCCACCTTTGTTGGTCGCATAACTGATCATGACGTCATCTAGCCGAGCGTCGGGAATGAAACGAAATTGGTCGCGCAATTGCGCGACTTTGTCGTCGTGTAAATCTACCCCTTGCACCAACAGCGTCCAATGGCTTTGCTTCAAACTTGGCAAACTGCGCCTGCCCAATGGCCCTGACTTCAAGCGCCATTGCCCTGTATCGGCGTCCTTGACGACCAAGCGCGACTCGACGTCCTCCGATTCGGCCAAAGCGAACAACTGCTGGCGACTCAAGATGGGTTTAATGCCAGGCATGGCTTGGCGGATCAGCAGGGGCTTTTTTTGCCAATAGCGACGCATGAAGGTCTCGGCGCTCAATGTGCCCAGCAAGGGGTGGGGCAAGGTCTTTTTCAAAGCTTTTCTCCAAACTGCGACAATTCAGCCCCATGAACATAACACCAGACTGCGTTGTCGCCCTGACATGGGTTCTTAAAGATGCCCAAGGGCAAATCTTGGATGAGCTTGATGATCCCGTGGAGTTTTACTTGGGCGGACACGATTTGCTCGAGAAAATCCAAGTGGCTTTGCAAGACCACCAAGTCGGCGACCAATTAGATTTGCACTTGGAGCCAGAGGAAGCCTTTGGAGACTTCAAAGAAGAACTTATTTTTTTAGAGCCTCGTCACGCATTTCCAGCTGTGCTTGAAGAAGGCATGACCATCGAAGGACATGCACTCTCCCAAGACTGCAGCCCCGATGCACCCAAAGACGTGATCTACACCGTCACCGATGTGTACCCAGAGCATGTGGTGTTGGATGGTAACCATCCGCTGTCAGGCATGGCTTTGCGAATTGCAGTCACCATCACGGGTGTCAGAGCCTCCACAGAACAAGAAAAAAGCCACGGCACGTGTGGCTCTGGTTTTTTCTCTGTGCCCACCCTGTCAGGCAACGACACGCTGCATTAAGGGCTTATTGCTTGCCTGTCGAGCCGTAGCCACCTGCACCGCGTTCAGTGGCGGCCTCAAATTCATCGACCAGATTGAACTGCGCCTGCACCACAGGCACGATCACCAATTGGGCGATGCGTTCCATGGGTTCGATGGTGAAAGCTACATCGCTGCGGTTCCAAGCGCTCACCATGAGTTGGCCTTGGTAATCGCTGTCAATCAAACCCACCAAATTACCCAACACGATGCCATGTTTATGTCCCAACCCTGAGCGCGGCAATATCAGTGCTGCGTAATTCGGATCTTTCAAATGGATGGCCATACCCGTGGGTACCAGCTGCCACGCATTGGGCTGCAACGTCAGCGCAACATCCAAACAAGCACGCAAATCTAAACCCGCGCTGCCAGCGGTGGCGTAGTTGGGCAACATGCTGCGTAAGCGCTGGTCCATCACTTTCACATCCAACTTCATACCTGATCCTTTGTGCTGATGCGACTGGCGATCTCAGCCATCAACTGCCTAGCCAGCGTTAATTTGGAGGCTAGCGGCAACTCTAGGGTGCCTTGCTCGTCAATCACCAGCAAAGCATTGTCGTCTTGGCCAAAAGTTGCGGGGCCCAGATTGCCCACCATCAAAGGCACACCTTTGCGAACCCGCTTGGCCTGCGCCTGGGCTTGCAAATACTGGGTTTCCGCCGCAAAGCCCACGCAATACAAAGCGCCTGCTTGGGCACGGGTGCTGGACGCTACATCGGCCAAAATGTCTGGGTTTTCAACCCACTCAAAGCTTGGCAGGCCGTCTTGCCCCTTCTTGATTTTTTCACCTGCAACTTCGGCAGGTCGCCAATCAGCCACCGCGGCGGTGGCGATGAACACATCGGCACGCTCAATCTGCGCCAAAACAGCTGCGTGCATCTGCAGCGCAGAGCGAACATCTGTGCGCTCCACGCCAAAAGGGGTGGTTAGGCTGACTGGCCCCGCCACCACATGGACCTCTGCGCCAGCTTCATGGGCGGCTCGAGCCAAGGCAAAAGCCATTTTCCCGCTGGACAAATTGGTAATGCCACGCACTGGGTCAATGGCCTCAAACGTAGGCCCTGCGCTGATAAGCACTTTTTTGCCCTGCAAGACTTTGGGTTGAAACAAGGCGGTCAGCTCGTACAACAATTCATCGGGCTCAAGCATTCTGCCGTCGCCCACCTCGCCACAAGCTTGGTCACCTTGCCCAACCCCAAGCACTTTGGCGCCATCTTGGCGCAGTTGCGCCATATTGCGCTGGGTTGCAGGATGCGCCCACATTTCTTTGTTCATGGCAGGGGCAAGCAGCAAGGGGACGGTGTCCACGGGTCTGGCCAAGCACATCAGGCTGAGCAAGTCATCGGCTCGGCCATGCAGAAGTTTGGCCATGAAGTCGGCACTGGCGGGTGCCACCAAGATGGCATGGGCATTGCGGGTAAGGTTGATGTGCGCCATGTTGTTGGGCTCACGAGGGTCCCATTGCGACACGTAGACGGGGTTATTGGACAGGGCTTGCATCGTCACTGGGGTGACAAATTGGGCCGCAGCCTCGGTCATGACCACCTGCACCGCTGCACCCTCTTTGACCAAGGCGCGGCACAACTCTGCAGCTTTGTAGCAAGCGATACCGCCGCTCAAGCCCAGCACGATATGTTTGTTGGACAGATCACTCATGGGGCGCAATGTAGCAGAGCCCCTATAATTTCGCATTACCCCCTCTAGGGAGCCTAGGCCCTCCCCTCGCGACATGACCAAATTTGTCTTCGTCACCGGCGGTGTGGTGTCTTCCCTTGGCAAGGGAATCGCCTCAGCCTCCCTCGCTGCGATTCTTGAGTCGCGAGGCCTCAAAGTCACTTTAATCAAGCTTGATCCCTACATCAACGTCGACCCTGGCACGATGTCGCCCTTCGAGCATGGCGAAGTCTTCGTCACCGAAGATGGGGCAGAAACCGACCTCGATTTAGGCCACTACGAGCGCTTTATCACCACTCGGATGCGTCGCACCAACAACTTCACCACTGGTCAAATCTACAAAAGCGTGCTCGAAAAAGAGCGCCGCGGCGACTATTTGGGCACCACCGTGCAGGTCATCCCACACATCACCAACGAAATACAAGACTTCATCAAACGCGGCGCCGGTGTTGGAACAGCGGACGCGGTGGAAGTCGCCATTGTGGAAATTGGCGGCACCGTTGGCGACATCGAGTCCTTACCCTTTCTTGAGGCTGTGCGGCAAATGAGCTTGCGCATGGGTCCCCACAACGCCGCTTTTGTGCACCTGAGTTATGTACCGTGGATTGCAGCTGCTGGCGAACTGAAGACCAAACCCACCCAGCACACTGCACAAAAACTGCGCGAAATCGGCATCCAAGCCGATGCTTTGGTCTGCCGTGCCGACAGGCCTATCCCCCAAGAAGAGCGCTCCAAAATTTCGCTCTTCTCCAACGTCTCTGAGTGGGGCGTCATCTCCATGTGGGATGTGGACACCATCTACAAAGTGCCGCGCATATTGCACGAGCAAGGCTTAGACGCACTCATCTGCGAAAAACTGCGCATCAACACCGCCCCCGCATCGTTGAAGCGTTGGGATGATTTGGTGCAAGAGATCGAGAATCCCCAATTCGAGTTGCAAATTGCCATGGTGGGCAAATATGTCGACCTGTCTGACAGCTACAAATCGCTGAACGAGGCTTTGCGCCACGCAGGTATTCACCACCATGCGAGGGTCAACATCGAGTACATCGACTCAGAGGGCCTTGACGCGTCGAACATCGCCCAGTTATCGCGTTTTGATGCGATCTTGGTGCCAGGCGGTTTTGGCAAGCGCGGCATTGAAGGCAAGATTTGTGCGGCGCGTTTTGCCCGCGAAGGCAAAGTACCTTATTTGGGCATTTGCTTAGGTATGCAAGTCGCCACCATCGAATACGCCAGACACGTGGCAGGCTTGACGGGGGCGAACAGCACAGAGTTCGAACCCGACACACCTCACCCCGTGATTGCCCTGATCACTGAATGGAAAGATGCCGATGGCAAGGTGCAAACACGCCATGCCAACTCCGACTTGGGCGGCACCATGCGCTTGGGCGAACAAACCTCCAATGTCGCGCCCCACACCTTGGCTCACCATATCTACGGCGAGAATGTGAGCGAAAGGCACCGCCACCGCTATGAGGCGAATGTAAATTACTTAGACCAGTTGCGCCGCGCTGGTTTGGTGATTTCAGCCTTGACTCAACGCGAGCAACTCACTGAAATCGTGGAACTCCCTCAAGCAGTGCATCCTTGGTACATGGGTGTGCAGTTTCACCCTGAGTTCAAGTCCACCCCTTGGGGCAGCCATCCCTTGTTCATCGCCTTTGTTCGTGCAGCATTAACTTATCAAACCGAGCGAAAAAAATTGAAAGTGGTGGCATGAGACTGTGCGGCTTCGATGCTGGCCTAGACAAGCCGTTCTTTCTGATCGCAGGCACATGCTCTATCGAGAGTTTGGACATGTGTTTGGATGTGGCTGGACAACTCAAAGACATTTGCATGGCTTTAGGCATTCCCTTGATCTACAAAGGCTCTTTTGACAAAGCCAACCGCTCTTCAGGCAGTACCCAACGCGGCTTGGGGTTGGACGCTGGTCTGAAAATCTTGGATGAAGTGCGCAGGCAGTTGAACATTCCTGTGCTGACCGATGTGCACGATGAATCACAAATCAAGCCCGTGGCAAGTGTGGTCGATGTGTTGCAAACCCCCGCCTTTTTATGCCGCCAAACCGATTTCATCCGCGCCGTGGCGCAGTCGGGTAAGCCAGTAAACATCAAAAAAGGCCAATTTCTTGCGCCTTGGGACATGAAAAACGTGGTCGACAAAGCCCGTGCAGCAGCACGTGAGGCAGACCTGAACGAAGACAATTTTTTGGCCTGTGAGCGTGGTGTGAGCTTTGGTTACAACAATTTGGTGGCTGACATGACCAGCTTGGCCGAGATGCGCCACACAGGTGCGCCCGTGGTATTCGATGTGACGCATTCGGTGCAAAAGCCTGGTGGGCTAGGTACCAGCAGTGGCGGCGCACGTGAGATGGTGCCTGTGCTGGCCCGTGCGGGTGTGGCGGCCGGTGTGGCGGGGCTTTTCATGGAAACGCATCCCAACCCCATCCAAGCTTGGTCGGACGGCCCCAACGCTGTACCCTTGAAACACATGCGGGCCCTGCTAGAGAGCTTGGTGGCGATTGACAAAGCCGTCAAACAAAGCCCGCTGCTTGAAAACCATTTTTCCGTTTAATTTTGTTAATCCATAGGCCTTGAGCCTGTTTTCCCTCTCGAAGAAAGTCAGAACATGAGTGCAATCGTCGACATCGTTGGTCGTGAAATTTTGGACAGCCGTGGCAACCCCACGGTGGAGTGCGATGTCTTGTTGGAAAGTGGCATCATGGGTCGCGCCGCCGTCCCCTCTGGCGCATCTACCGGCAGCCGTGAGGCGATTGAATTGCGTGACGGTGACCCCACACGCTACGGCGGTAAAGGGGTCTTGAAAGCTGTGGAGTATGTGAACAACGAGATCACCCAAGCCGTGATTGGCTTAGATGCCAGCGAACAAGCTTTTTTGGACCACACCTTGATCGACCTTGACGGCACAGACAACAAAGCCCGCTTTGGTGCCAACTCTATTTTGGCGGTATCCATGGCAGTGGCCCGTGCGGCAGCGGAAGAATCCGGCCTGCCCTTGTACCGCTATTTCGGCGGCATGGGCCGCATGCAAATGCCGGTTCCCATGATGAACGTGGTCAATGGCGGCGCACACGCCAACAACAACCTCGATTTGCAAGAGTTGATGATCATCCCCGTAGGGGCACCTAATTTTCGCGAAGCCTTGCGCTACGGTGCAGAAGTCTTTCATGCGTTGAAAAAAATCATGAGCGACAAAGGCATGAGCATTGCCGTGGGCGACGAAGGCGGTTTTGCGCCCAATGTGCCTGGCCACGAAGCAGCGATTCAAATGATTTTGGACGCCATCGACAAAGCCGGTTTTACTGCTGGTGAGCAAATCGTGCTGGGCCTAGACTGCGCTGCCAGCGAGTTTTACAAAGACGGCAAATACCATTTGGAAGGCGAAGGCTTGGTGCTAGACGCAGGCCAGTGGACCGATATGCTTGCAACTTGGGTGGACAAATACCCTATTCTCAGCATCGAAGACGGCATGGCCGAGGGTGACTGGGACGGCTGGAAACACTTGAGCGAGCGCCTGAATAAAAAAATACAGTTGGTGGGCGATGATTTATTCGTGACGAACACCAAAATCCTACAAGAAGGCATTGACAAGGGAATAGCCAACTCCATCCTCATCAAAATCAACCAAATTGGCACTTTGAGCGAGACCTTTGCCGCCATTGAAATGGCTAAACGTGCGGGCTACACCGCTGTCATCAGCCACCGCTCGGGCGAGACCGAGGACTCCACCATCGCCGATATCGCGGTGGGCACCAACGCCGGTCAAATCAAAACCGGCTCGCTCAGCCGCTCTGACCGTTTGGCCAAATACAACCAGTTATTGCGCATTGAGGAAGACCTCGGTAGCATCGCCACCTACCCTGGCCGCTCAGCCTTTTACAATCTACGACACTGAAACCGACCTCAAGCCGTACCATGCGTCGTCCCGTCCCCATCTTTTTACTAACGCTGCTGCTTGTTTTCCAGCTGCAGCTTTGGTTTGGGCGTGGCAGCATTCCGGATGTGTGGCGACTGCGGCAGCAATACCAAACGCAGCTTGCGCAAAATATCCAAACCGAATTGAAACTGGACCGTATGCGTGCCGAACTACGCGATTTACGTGACGGCATGGAGATGGTGGAAGAACGCGCACGCTCTGAAATCGGTATGGTCAAACCCAACGAAATCTTTGTCCAAATCGCCAAATAAGGCGAGCATGGACATTGTTTTGCTTGGGCTTTCACCGCCTCGCCTGCAACACTTGGCTGCGGCACTTGAGCAAGCCTTGAAGGCTTTTACGCAACGCACTAACCTGTACACCCCACAGAACCACCCTGCTTGGACACCGCCCTCTTTGTCCTCGCGCATCTTGTTGTGCGTAAATCCTGAAGATGCCGCCAACGCCCAAGCATGGCGAGCCATCCTGTTGGCCCAAGGTTTGCCTTTCCAAGTCATTCACGGTATCGGACAGGAGCTGGTGAAGCAATGCTTGTTGGCGATATTGCCCCCAGATTGCTTCAGCCCTTCGGGCTTGGCCCGACAGGCACTGCCCGTGCGTTGGCAAGGCATGTGCGAAACCTGCAGCGACCCCGATTGCGAGCAGCGGCTTTTCTCTGGCTTATTGCAAGGCCGATGAGCCTGGGGGCTGAATCGTCTGCTGGGCAAACAACTGTGCCGCATCAACCGAGTCATAGCGGTATTGCTGGCCACAAAAGTCGCAACCCACCTCAATCAAGGGGCGTTCCGCCAAGATGCTGTTGGCCTCTTCTTGGCCCAAGCCGCGCAACATATTGCTGACCCGATCTCGGTTGCAAGAACAAGCAAAGCGTGGCGCCTCATCTGCTGGCGCAGGCTCAAAGCGGCGAATGGTTTCTTGCCAGAACAAGCGGTGCAGGATTTTGTCGGTGGTCAGCGTCAGCAGTTCTTCACTGGTCAAACTTTGTGCAAGGATAGCAATGCGGTTGTAGTCTTCATTGCGCCCTATTTCTGCTTCATCGGCCATGCTTTCATTGCCTGCCAAATTAGCCGCGCCATGCATGGGCAGGCGTTGAATCAACAGGCCAGCCGCGATGTCGTCATTGGCTGCCAACACCAAGGTGGTGTCGAGTTGTTCGCTTTGCAGCATGTAATGCGCCAACACATCGCTGAAACGGTTCAGCGGTTCGCGTTGGTCGTCATACAAAGGCACCACGCCTTGGTAGGGTTGCTGGCCTGGCCGGCGTCCCAAAGGATCTAGGGTGATAGCGCAACGCCCGAGATTGCGCTGGTTGGCCATATCGGCCAAGCCCATGCCCTCAGACACCTCGCCAACGGTTTTGGCGGTGGAGCGAAAGCGCATATCGGATTGCACTTCTACCACCGCCAGTTTCAAAGGGCCTTCGCCCATCATCTGCAAGACCAAAGCACCATTGAACTTGATATTCGCTTGCATCAAGACAGCGGCAGCGGTCATCTCACCCAGCAAAGCCCTGACCGCGGGTGGGTAGGCGCCCGTCTCGGCGTTGGCAGCACGTTTGGCCAATACGGTTTGCCAACTGTCAGTCAATCGCACCAAAATCCCACGAACTGGTAGCCCTTCAAATAAAAACTTGTGCAAGTCACTCATGCGATTTTTTTCAAACCATTTTTAAAACGCATTGCATTTTGGGTGTAGTGCTTGGCGCTCATGCGCAGGCCCTCGATTTGCTCCGGCGTGAGTTCGCGCACCACTTTGGCGGGGGTGCCCATGATCAAGCTGCCATCAGGAAACTCCTTGCCCTCGGTCACCACCGAGCCTGCACCCACCACGCAATGGCGGCCAATGCGAGCGCCGTTCAATACCACCGCCGCAATGCCAATCAGGCTTTCGTCGCCAATGGTGCAGCCATGCAGCATGACTTGGTGACCGACAGTCACGTTCTTGCCCACCACCACGGGCAAGCCGTTATCGGCATGGATGACGGCCAAATCTTGCACATTGCTGCCCTCGCCAATATGGATGGTCTCGGTGTCACCACGCAAAACCGCGCCAAACCACACGCTGGTGTTGGCCTCCAAGGTGATGGCACCCATCACTTGGGCAGAGTCTGCTACCCAAGCGCTGGGGTCAATCTGGGGGATGTGGTAGTCGAGTTGGTAAATAGCCATAAGTTTGCCGTTCATTGAGGTTTCTACAATTGTAGAGATGGAATTGCGAGAAGCCGCCTATCGGGCATTGTGTGAAACCCAAGCCACTGACAAAGTACAGGCGGTGCAACAGCTTTGGTTTGAGCGGCAGCGTCTTGCTTTGGATGTTCAAGCCCCACTGCAAGACAGCGGCCATAAAGCCCCAGGTCGACCCGACAAACCCCTGCTGCAAAACCCCCAGCAAGTGCCTCAGCGCTCTGTCCACACCGACAAAGGCTTGGCTGCCTTGGTGCATTCGGTGTGCCATATCGAGTTCAATGCCATCAATTTGGCGCTTGATGCGGTGTGGCGCTTTGCTGGCTTACCTCCAGCGTATTACCAAGACTGGTTGCGTGTGGCCTATGAAGAATCTACCCACTTCGGGTTGTTACAAACCTTGCTGGGCAAGATGAGCCATGCTTATGGTGACTTTGCCGCCCACGATGGCTTGTGGTCTATGTGCGAGAAAACCGCAGACAACGTGCTGGCCCGCATGGCCTTGGTACCGCGCACCTTGGAAGCTCGCGGCTTGGATGCCACGCCGCTGATTCAAGCCAAATTATTGCTTTCCACTTCTCCCCACGCGACAGCGTTTCAGCCGGTGCTTGAGACGATTTTGCGCGACGAGGTAGGTCATGTGGCGATTGGCAACCATTGGTTCAGGTACCTGTGCGCCGAGCAAGGCCTAGACCCTTTGACGCATTACCCCTTGCTGGTCCAGCGCCATGCTGCCCCCCGCTTAAAGCCGCCCTTTAACACCCCTGCGCGCTTGGCTGCGGGGTTCACCCAAGACGAAATCGATTGGTTGATGGCGCAACGGTTGACGCCCCTCACACCTTGAAAAATTTATCCACGCGGGTGGTGTTGCGCATGAAGCGCTTTGAGCCGCTCGCGGGCCACGTGGGTGTAGATGGTGGTGGTGGAAATATCTGAATGCCCCAACAGCATTTGTACCGCACGAAGGTCAGCGCCATGGTTGAGCAAATGCGTCGCAAAAGCGTGGCGCAAGGTGTGGGGCGACAGTGGTACATGGACATCTGCCAAAAGCGCGTATTTTTTGATCAGCTTCCAAAACATCACCCGTGACATAGCAGTACCTTGCTGGGTCACAAACACCGCAGGCGAATTGTGTTTAACCAACAACACGGAGCGCGATTGGCTTAAATAATTTTGCAAACTGTCTGCTGCTTCTTCGCCAAACGGCACCAAACGCTCTTTGTTGCCTTTGCCAGTGATTCGCAGCACGCCTTCGCGCATATTCAGCGACAGCATAGGCAAGCCGACCAACTCGCTGACCCGCAAGCCACTGGCGTAGAGCAACTCCAACATGGCGCGGTCGCGCAAGCCCAAAGGGGTTTCGGTGTTGGGAGCCGCCAAAAGCGCTTCGACCTGCGCTTCGCTCAGTATTTGGGGCAAACGCGGGGCTTGGCGAGCTGTCAACAGTTTCAAGGTGGGGTCTGTGCTGACATGCTTTTCGCGCAACGCCCATTGGTAAAACCGCCGCAACACCGTCAAGCGCCGGTTGGCGGTACTGGCGCGGGTTTGGTCAAAGCGATCTGCAAAATACGCCTGAACATCGTTTTCACCCGCGTGCTCCAGGGTCAAAGATTGCCCCTGCAAACATTGCGAAAAACCTTGCATATCGCGCCGGTAGGCAGCCAAGGTATTGGGCGACAAGCCATCTTCTAGCCACAAGGCCTCAATAAATGCACCCACCAAAGGGTGGGGTTCAGTCGAGCTTGAGTTTTTGGGCATCGACCACCTTTTTGTACACCTCAAACTCGGCTTTGAGTTGTTGGGCAAATTGCTCTGGGGTATTGCCCATCACCCTAGACCCCGAGGCTTCAATACGCTTGATCACTGCGGGGTCTTGCAACACTTTGAGCAGTGCGGCGTTGAACTTTTGCACCAACTCTTTGGGCATACCCTTGGGCCCGTAAATGCCGTAAAAAGCGGGACGGTTGACTGGCTCCAAGCCCAGTTCTTTGAAAGTGGGCACAGTGGGCAAGTCCGCCAATCGTTCGGGTGTCGCAACCGCCATGGCGATGAGTCGCTTGTCTTTGATATACGGCAAGGCTGAAGGCAGGTTGTCAAAAATAATCATCACCTGACCACCCACGGTGTCGCGCAAAGCCGGGCCGCCACCACTGTAGGGAATGTGCACGATAAAGGTTTTAGTCAGGTTTTTGAACAACTCCATCTGTAAGTGCCCAATGCCGCCCGTGCCCGATGAAGCGTAGTCGTATTGGCCGGGTTTGCGGCGCAATTCAGCCAGCAGGCCAGCAAAGTCCTTGGCGGGAAATGCGGGGTTGATGGCCAGCACATTGGGCGTGGTCGCCATATTGGCGATGGGTGAAAAATCCTTCAAGGGGTCATAGGGAACTTTGGGGTTGATCGCTGGATTGGTCGCGTTACTGGACGCGGTAGCCAGTCCCAAGGTGTAGCCGTCCGGCGCGGCGCGGGCGACCTCTGCTGCACCCAAGACGCCGCCGCCGCCCGCTTTGTTGTCAACCACCACCGTTTGCCCCAGCAATTTTCCTAAGGGTTCGGCAACGATTCGCGCCATCAAATCGGTGGTGCCGCCAGCCGCAAAAGGCACGACCAAGCGTATGGGTTTAGTGGGGTAGTTTTGCGCCCAAGCCTGTGAGCTGACCAAACTGCCAAGCACCCAGCCCCAAAAAAAGATTTTTTTCATACAACCACCGGTTCAGGTTCAAGTCGAATGCCAAAACGCTCGTACACACTGGTTTGAATGGCCTGCGCCAAAGTCACCACCTCGCCGCCCGTGCAGGGTTGGGTCACGCCACCCTTGTTGACAATCACCAAAGCTTGTTTTTCATAGACCGCTGCATTGCCCACCGATTTGCCGCGCCAACCGCAAGCGTCTATCAACCAAGCAGCTGCCAATTTGAACCGACCGTCGGCCAGTTGGTAGTGCACCAAGCGCGGTTCACGGGCGATGATGTCTTGGCATTGCTCTGCGGAGACGGTGGGATTTTTGAAAAAACTGCCTGCATTGCCAATGACTGCAGGGTCGGGCAACTTGAAGCGGCGTATCTCGCACACCCAATCGAACACTTGCTGCGCCGTTGGCAGGGCAATGCCTTTTTGGACCTGCTTTTTTTCTAAGTCTGCATAGCTGATCTCGGGTTTCCATTTTTTTGGCAAACGAAACCGCACTTGGGTGATGAGCGCTCGGCCCAACAAACCCATATCTCGGCTGTCGCTGGCGGCGTGTTTGAACACGGAGTCTCGGTAGCCAAAAGCGCACTGTGCTGCATCGAGGGTGAAGTGTTGACCCGTGAGCAAATCGACCGCATCCAAAGACTCGAAGCGGTCTTGCAACTCCACGCCATAGGCGCCAATGTTTTGCACTGGTGACGCACCCACCAAGCCAGGGATCAGGGCCAAATTTTCCAAGCCAGGCCAGCCTTGCGCTAAGGTCCAGGCCACAAACTCGTGCCAGTCTTCGCCTGCGGCGGCTTGAATGACCCAGGCTTTGTCATCCTCGGCTACGAGTTGACGGCCCTGAAGTTCGACCTTGATGACCAAGCGCTTGATGTCGCCCGTGATGACGATGTTGCTGCCGCCACCCAAGACGAAATGCGGCTCTAGGCGCAAGGGATCGGTCAACAAGGTTTGGACGTCATCCATGGTACGAAGGCGCAGCAAGCGCTCGGCGCGGGCGGCGATGCTAAAGCTGTTGTGCTGCTGCAGGGGGACGTTGGTCTCGATAATCATGTGAGAATTGTCTCACCCTGAACTTCTGAAGTACCAACCATGCCCTCTTTTGATACTGTTTGCGAAGCCGACCTGGTTGAAGTGAAAAATGCCGTCGATAACACCGCCAAGGAAATCGGCACCCGTTTCGATTTCAAAGGCACCTCGGCGGCCATTGAACTGAAAGACAAAGACATCACCCTGATCGGTGACAGCGACTTTCAGTTGCAGCAAATTGATGACATCTTGCGCAACAAACTCGCCAAACGCAATGTAGATGTGCGCTTCCTCGACAAAGGCGACGTGCAAAAAATGGGCGGCGACAAGGTCAAGCAAGTCGTGAAAGTGCGCAACGGCATTGCCAGCGAAGACGCCAAAAAAATTCAGCGCATCATCAAAGACAGCAAGCTAAAAGTTCAGGCCGCTATCCAAGGCGAATCGGTGCGAGTAACTGGCGCCAAGCGTGACGACTTGCAAGCTGCTATGGCCTCTATTCGCAAAGAAATGCCCGACCTGCCGCTCAGCTTCGACAACTTCCGCGATTAATTGGGATCTGACCCCGATTCCGATTTTTTGCCACCGATACGGCTTTCCTCGCCACGCATGAGCTTGCCAATATTGGCTTGGTGACGCCAGATCAGCACCGCACTCATCACCGCCACAGCAAGTAAAACACGGTTGTCAATATACCAAGCGACGCGTTGACCTAAAAAATAATATGCGGGTGCAAACAAGGCACTGGCCAAGGCCGCTAATGACGAATAGCGGGAAAAATACGCCACGATCAGCCACGTGGCCAAGGTCGCCAGGCCGAGCAAAGGGTTGATGCCCATCAACACCCCAGCCGCAGTGGCCACACCTTTGCCGCCTTGAAAACGGAAAAACACCGGCCAGACATGGCCCACAAAGGCCGCCAAAGCGACCATGGCCACGGTCCCCTCGCCTAAGCCATAAGCCGCGCCTTCGTGCACCACCGCCCAGACAGGCAACCAGCCCTTCGCAGCGTCGAGCAACAAGGTCAAGACCGCAGCCAGTTTGTTGCCAGAGCGCAGCACATTGGTAGCCCCTGGGTTGTTGCTGCCATAAGAGCGGGGGTCGGCCAATCCCATGAAGCGACTGACCACCACGGCAAACGAGACCGAGCCGATCAGGTAAGCCGCCCCAGTAGCCGCCAAGGGATAAAGCGTTACGAGATCAAAGTCGAGCATGTCAGAACGCCAAGTCGCGCATTTCCCAGCGAATGGCGTCCATGGCACTCAACACATCGGGCGACAAGGTGGTACCCCAGGCATCCAAGTCTTCATCAAGTTGGGCAACCGAGGTCACCCCAATGATGGTGCTGGCCACGCGCCACTGGGTGTAGCAAAACGCCAGCGCCATTTGCGTGGGGGTCATGCCGTGGTCACGTGCGAGTTGGTTGTAGCGCTTGGCCGACGCCAAAGCTTCGGGACGCGACCAGCGCTGCTTGCGCACGCTTTCATACTTGGTGATGCGCCCTTCCTGGGGCGCACCCTCGCCAAGAAAGCCAGACACATCGTATTTCCCCGTGAGCAAGCCAAAACCCAGCGGAGAGTAAGCCAACAAGGACACGTCCAAGCGGTGCATGGTTTCGTCCAAGCCGTTTTCCAAAAAGCGGTTCACCAAGCAATAGGCGTTTTGCACGCTGACGATACGCGGCAGATTGTGTTGCTCGGCCAAGCGCACAAACTCATGAACACCATAGGACGTTTCGTTGGACAAGCCGATGTAGCGCACCTTGCCTTGCTTGATCAGTTTGGCCAAGGTCTCTAGCTGTACATGAATGGAGGTGGAGGTGTTTTCCTTGGCGGGGTCGTAATACAAGCCGCCAAACATGGGCACATGGCGCTCGGGCCAATGGATTTGGTAGAGGTCAATCACATCGGTTTGCAAACGTTTCAAACTGGCTTCACACGAGGCCACGATGTCTGCCGCCGTCATGCCCTCGCCAGAACGAACCCACGGCATAGCTCGTGAAGGCCCCGCCGCCTTAGAGGCCAACACCATTTTTTGGCGCATACCGGGGCGCTTGGCCAACCAGTTGCCCATATAGGTTTCGGTCTTGCCGAAAGACTCTGAAGTGGGTGGAACGGCGTAAATTTCGGCGGTGTCAAAGAAGTTCACGCCCCGCGCTATGCTGTGGTCCATGATGGTGTGGCTGGTGGCTTCGTCCACCTGCTGGCCGAAAGTCATGGTGCCCAAGCAGATGGGGGTGACATGCAAATCGCTTTGACCCAAGCGAACAGGGGTGAGGTCAAGTGTGTTCATAGAGCGGAGTTTACGTGGGGTGGGGATGCGACAAATGCGACAGCTTAATGGAAGTGTTTGGCCGAGAATGGGGCTATGAATACAAGCATCCCCACCACAACACCAACTGCCATCGTCACAGGCGCCGCTCGCGGCATCGGTTTGGCCACCACACAACTTTTTTTGACCAAGGGCTACCAAGTGGCCATGGTTGACCGAGACACCGAAGAACTGCATCGCGCCGCCAAGGAGTTGCAAAAGGTGCTGCCCGTGGACTGTGATGTGTCTGACGAAACCCAAGTTGCCGCCATGGTGCAAACCGTGTTGGCGTGGTCGGGGGGTATCGATGCCTTGGTCAACAACGCGGGGGTCGCCGACTTCGGTCCGATTGAAGAAACCACCTTTGCCCGTTGGCAAACCGTGATGCGCACCAACTTGGATGGCGTGTTTTTGTGCTCACAAGCTGTCATCCCTGCACTTCGCCAAAGCCGTGGTGCCATCGTCAATATTGGTTCTATCTCGGGTCTGCGGGCCTCGACCCTGCGCGTGGCCTACGGCACGTCCAAAGCGGCGGTCATACACATGACCAAACAGCAGGCGGTGGAGTTGGGTGAATATGGCATTCGGGTCAACTGTGTGTCACCCGGTCCAGTGAAAACCAAGCTGTCCATGGCGGTGCACAGCCCCGAAATCATCAGCGCTTACCACGATGCCATCCCACTCAACCGCTATGGCAGCGAAGCGGAAATTGGCCGCGTGATCGTGTTTTTGGCGTCCGAAGAAGCCAGTTACCTCACCGGCCAAGTGGTGGCGGTGGACGGCGGCTTTGAGGCTACAGGGGTGGGCTTGCCCGCGCTCAGGGTCTGAGCTGTTTAGCCCGCTCTTCTTCCCTCAACCTGAGCACCCGCCTTTGCACCTTGCCCGTGGTGGTCATGGGCAAAGCGTCGATGAATTCAATCTCTTTGGGGTATTCATAGGGTGCCAGCAGGCCGCGCACATGCTGTTGCAGTGCTTGCACCAAATCGTCTGAGGCGCTAAAGCCCGAAGACAACACCACATAAGCCTTCACCAAGTTGCCGCGCTCTGCGTCAGGTTTGGGTACTACGGCGGCGTTGGCCACGCTAGGGTGCTTGACCAAGCAATTTTCAATCTCGCTTGGCCCTATGCGGTAGCCCGCCGCCTTGAACACATCGTCGGCGCGGCCTTGATACCAAAGATAGCCGTCGGCGTCGCGGGTAGCGAGGTCACCGGTGCGGCACCAGTCACCTGTGAATTTGTTGATCGTGGCCTCAGGCTGGTTCCAGTAACCCAAAAAGAAAATCGGGTCGGGGTCGCCGTGCTGGTCCAATCGGTGCAAGGCCACGTCGCCTGGCACACCCACAGCGCACTCCTTGCCTTCCTCATCGATCACCGCCACACGATGCCCTGGGTAGGCGCGGCCCATGCTGCCCGCCCGTGCAGGCCAGCCTACGCCTTCAACAGTGTCGCCATTCATGGCGCAGTTGCCGACGATGTAATTGATCTCAGTCTGACCAAACATCTCGTTCACCGTCACACCCAATTCTTGCTGGCAATAGCCAAAAACCGCGTCGCCCACCGCTTCTCCCGCACTCATTATGGCCTGTAAGTCCAATTGAAACTGAGTCGCGGGGTACGGATAGGCCTTCATCATGGCTTTCAAGGCCGTGGGAAACAAAAACGTGTGGGTCACGCGGTGTTGCTGCATCAGACCAAACGCCAAATCCGCCGAAAAACGCCCCGACCAAGCCACGATGGGCCTGCCGAAATACAGGCTGGGCAGCAAGGCGTCCATCAGGCCGCCGGTCCACGTCCAGTCTGCCGGCGACCACATCACCGCGTGGCTGCCCGAGGGCAGTTCACCGCTTTGCACAGGCTTGCCAGTCGGCGCAAATCCAAACCAGTTTTGGCTGCAAACAAAACCGGTCAAATTACCAATCATGGCTTGGTGCGGTATCAAAGCGCCCTTGGGTGGACCGGTGGTGCCGCTGGTGTAAATCAAGACGGCCGGGTCGCGGGCCAAGGTGTCTGCCATGTGCCAGTCTTCGGTTTCACTTTGAGAAAGCGCATCGAAAGCCACATCACCGCTGCCTGAGTCCACGCCGATGCAGCAGCGCAGCGCGGGGCAAGCACTTTTCAAATCAGCCACTGTCTGCGACGACACTGCGTCGACCACCGCCAGCACCGCGCCCGAATCTTGCAATCGGTATTGCAGCGCCTCTGGGCCAAACAGTTGCGACAAAGGCATGACCACCGCACCCATTTGCCAAATCGCCGTGTACGCCACCACGGTCTCGAAGCGCTGAGGCAGCACCACTGCCACGCGGTCACCCGCTTGAACACCTTGGGCTGCCAGTACATGGCTTAAGGCATCGGCAGCGGCTTGTACTTGGGCAAAACTGTGGTGCACAGAGGGTGCATCCAAACGATGGCTGATGACGGCCAGCCTAAGCGCGGTATGTGATTTTCTAGCCCAGCGCCTGACGCACACCTCAGCGATGTTGAAAGACGCAGGCACATGCCAGCGAAATTGCGCCAGCATTTGCGCGTGGTTGTCCGAAGGGAGACGGGTGGTCATGCAAGACGTCCTTATGATCTGCACAATGTACCAAGTCCAACGCCCCTCGCGCAGCAGTTTCGTGCCGCTGCGCCACCTGAACTACCACGTCCGTGAATGGGGTACGCCCCGCCCCCAGCAACTGCCACTCTTCATGGTGCATGGTTGGATGGATGTCAGCGCCTCGTTTCAATTCGTCATCGACGCGCTTGAACAAGACCGTCACATCATTGCGCCCGACTGGCGCGGCTTTGGCCTGACCCAACCCGGCGAGGTCGACAACTTTTGGTTCCCCGACTACTTGGCGGATCTTGACGCCTTGATCGACCACTTTCAACCCGAGGGTCCGATCGACCTCTTGGGCCACAGCATGGGCGGCAATGTGGTCATGCAATACGCAGGCATTCGACCCACCCGTGTTCGCCGCCTTATCAATTTGGAGGGCTTTGGTTTAGCCGCCACCAAGCCAGAGCAAGCCCCAACCCGCTACGCCCAGTGGATGGACGAGATGAAGGCCTTGCGCCAAGGTGAAAAGGCCTTGCGAAGCTACCCCAGCGCAAGTGCTGTGGCGCAACGTCTGATGAAAACCAACCCGCGTTTGCAGTCAGACAAAGCCGAGTGGTTGGCACAACACTGGGCGCAAGCCAACCCCCAAGGCGAATGGGAAATTTTGGGCCACGCCGCCCACAAAGTGACCAATGCCCATTTGTTTCGGGTGGAAGAAATTTTGGCGATGTACCAGCGCATCACCGCACCTGTGCTGAACGTGGAAGCCAGCGACAACAGCATGGACCAATGGTGGAAGGGCCGCTACACCTTGGCCGAGTACCACGAGCGCTTGAAGTCGGTGAAGGATGTTCACAGTGTTGTCATTGCGGATGCTGGCCACATGATGCACCACGACCGTCCCCTTGAATTGGCGCAACACATCGAGGCGTTTTTGAACCAGCCATGACCCAAGTCGAGGTGCTGATCATCGGCGCGGGGGCCGCTGGGCTGTTTTGCGCAGGGGTGGCAGCACAACAGGGCTTGCAGGTGCTTCTGATAGACCACAGCGAAAAGGTCGCTGAAAAAATCCGTATTTCTGGGGGCGGGCGCAGCAACTTCACCAACAGCGATATCGACCCACGCTCGCCGCACAAACATTTTTTGGGCGAGAACTCGCAGTTCGCCCGCAGCGCTTTAAGCCGCTACACCGCTGCTGACTTTGTGGCCTTGGTGCAAAAACACGGCATCGCTTTCCACGAAAAACACAAGGGGCAGCTGTTTTGCGACCGCAGCGCCCAAGACCTGATCGACATGCTGCTGCGCGAATGCGAGGCTGGCGCGATGGGCGGTGCGGTCACCCGCTGGCAACCCTGCAGTTTGCTTGAGCTTCAATTCAGCGATGCGTCACCCTACCCCTACACCGCGCGAACCAGCCAAGGCGAGGTGCAAGCCAAATCGGTGGTGGTGGCTTCGGGCGGTCTCTCGATTCCAAAAATTGGCGCCACCGACCTCGGCTACCGCCTTGCCAAGCAATTTGGCTTGAAGGTGGTCACGCCCCGCCCCGCATTGGTGCCGCTCACCTTCAACCCCGCCGATTGGCAACCTTTTGCGGCCTTGGCGGGTTTGTCCTTGCCGGTGGACATCAGTACGGGCGCGGGCAAACTGCGCACGGTTTTCGAGGAAGATTTGCTCTTCACCCACCGTGGCTTGTCGGGTCCGGCGGTGCTGCAAATCTCCAGCTACTGGCAAGCTGGCAGCCCCATTGAGCTGAATTTAGCCCCCCAAACCGACCTTGCTACAGTTTTGCTGCAAGCCAAGCAGTCTTCCAAAAAACAGCTCGCCAATGCGCTGGCGGCTTGGCTACCGTCGCGTTTGGCCGACACTTGGACAGCGCAAAACAGCGCTTGGCAACGCGCCCTGCCCGATACGCCCGACAAAGCTTTGCAGCAATTGGCGGCGGCTTTGGGCCAGTGGGGCCTCACCCCCGCAGGCACCGAGGGCTATGCCAAGGCCGAGGTGACAGCAGGCGGCGTGGACACCCAAGAGCTGTCCCAGCAAAGCATGGAGTCGCGCCAGCCGGGGCTTTATTTCATTGGCGAAGTGGTCGATATCACCGGTTGGCTGGGCGGCTACAACTTCCAATGGGCATGGTCCAGCGGCTTTGCTTGCGCCCAGGCCTTGGCGCAGCGGCTGAAACCGATATAATGGCAAACTTTTTGGCTCAAGCCCCAACAGCCCCATCCAAGTTGGGAACCCACCGCTTACCCAGATTTTGAAGTCCGATCTTCTTCAAACTTTGGGCGCACACTTTGAAAATTGTTGTCAATGACCACCATCCGTGTAAAAGAAAACGAACCCTTTGACGTTGCATTACGTCGATTCAAGCGCACCATCGAAAAACTGGGCTTGCTCACCGACTTGCGTGCCCGCGAGTTCTATGAAAAGCCCACCGCCGAGCGCAAGCGTAAAAAAGCCGCTGCCGTGAAACGCCACTACAAGCGTGTTCGCAGCATGCAGTTGCCCAAGAAACTGTACTGATCTCGGTCTGCCTTTGCGCAAGACCAGGCTCGCCGGCTTCAACCGAGCGGGCCTTTTTTTCGTCTGACCTTTAGAAAGCCGTCATGAGCCTCAAAGCCCAAATCACCGAAGACATGAAAACCGCCATGCGAGCCAAAGACAGCGTTCGTTTGGGCACCATTCGCCTGCTGCTAGCGGCGATGAAGCAAAAAGAGGTCGACGAGCGCATTGAACTCGATGACGTGGCGGTCATTGCCATCCTCGATAAAGTCATCAAGCAACGCAAAGACTCTATCGCCGCCTACCAAAGCGCCCAGCGCCAAGACTTGGCCGATATAGAAATCGCCGAAATGGCTGTGCTAGAGGTGTATTTGCCCAAGCGATTAAGCGCTGAAGAAATCCAAGCCGAGGTGGCCGCCATCGTGGCAGAGGTGGGCGCGAAGGGCGCTGGCGACATGGGCAAGGTCATGGGCGCGGTGAAAACCCGCTTGGCTGGCAAAGCCGACATGGGTTTGGTCAGCGCCGCTGTGAAAGCCGCGCTGGCTGGCTAAAGCGTTTGCTCTATAGTCGTAGGCCATGAACGATTCCGAAGTTTTTTTGCGCATAGAGGGGCTGACGAAACGCTTTGGTTTCACCTTGGCTGTGGACAAGATCGACCTGAGCATCCACCGAGGTGAAATTTTTGCCTTGCTCGGCGCATCCGGCTGCGGCAAATCTACGCTGCTGCGTATGTTGGCGGGTTTTGAAACGCCCACCGCAGGGCGGGTGTGGTTGGCGGACCAAGATGTCACCGACCTACCCCCTTACGAGCGACCCATGAACATGATGTTCCAGTCCTACGCACTGTTTCCCCACATGAATGTTTGGGACAACGTGGCGTTCGGGTTGCGCCGAGACGGTTTGCGCAAGGACGAGTTAAACCAGCGCGTAGAAGACATGCTGCAATTGGTGCAATTGCAAAAATTTGCCCAACGCAGCCCGCACCAACTCTCTGGTGGGCAACAGCAACGTGTGGCTTTGGCTCGCAGTTTGGCCAAACGCCCGCAACTGCTGATGCTGGACGAACCCCTTGGGGCGCTGGACAAAAAACTGCGCGAACAAACCCAGGTGGAATTGGTCAACATCATCAAACAAGTGGGCGTGACCTGCGTGATGGTCACTCACGACCAAGACGAGGCCATGACCATGGCCGACCGCATCGCCGTGATGAGCGAGGGCAGTTTGCTGCAAGTGGGCACGCCTAATGAGGTTTATGAGAGCCCCAACTGCCGCTTTGTGGCCGACTTTGTAGGCAATGTGAACCTCTTTGATGGCGAGGTCACCGAGCACGAAGCCGACCACGTGGTAATAAGCAGCGCCAGCGGCGACTTCTATGTCAGTCATGGCATCAGCGGCAGCCTAGGAATGCAAGTCAGCATCGCCTTGCGCCCCGAAAAAGTGGTGTTAAGCCTTGAAGATCCCCAAAAGAAAAACAACGCCATGCCGTGTGTTTTGGAAGATTGGTCTTACTTTGGCAGCCACACCAGTTACAGCTTGCGGATCGAGGGCAATCGCAGGCTCAAAGTGTCGGTGACCAACACCGACCGCGATCAAGACCACGAAAACCTTGAAGAGGGCCAACGCTTGTGGGCCCATTGGGAAGACAACGCATTGGTGGTCTTGACCCAATAAAGCGGCTTCAGGCGCCCGCCACTTTCATGCGGTTGATCAGCACCGAGCCGACTGTCTTGCCACCATAGGTGTAGGCGTCGCTGCCCACCGCCTCTATGCCCAACAACATGTCTTTCAAATTACCGGCGATGGTGATTTCTTGCACAGGGTAAGCGATCTGCCCTTTTTCCACCCAAAAACCGGTGGCTCCGCGAGAGTAATCGCCGGTGACGTAGTTGATGCCCTGCCCCATGAGTTCAATCACAAACAAGCCTGTGCCGAGTTTGCGCAACATGGCATCCAAGTCGTCGCTGGCACGGGTAAGGCTTGAGGTCATCACCAAGTTGTGCGAACCACCCGCATTGCCCGTGGTTTGCATGCCGAGTTTTCGCGCCGAGTAGCTGGAGAGAAAGTAACCCTCGACTTGCCCGTTGCGCAACACCTGCCGCGCCTGCACTTTGACGCCTTCTTCATCAAAGGGGGAACTGCCTTTGCCGCGCATCACAAATGGATCTTCACTCACTTGCAGGTGCTTAGCGGCGACTTGTTTGCCCAAAGAGTCCATCAAGAAACTGCTTTGTCGGTACAGCGCACCGCCGCTTAAAGCGTGTACCAAACCACCCAGCAAACCGGCGGCCAAGGGAGATTCGAACAACACAGGGCAGCTGGTGGTGGCCAACTTTCGCGAGTACAAGCGGCTTAAAGAGCGTTGCGCAGCGTAGCGTCCCACCGCTTCAGGCGAGGCCAAATCGCTTGCGTGGCGCATCGAGCTGTACCAATAGTCGCGTTGCATATCGTCGCCCTTGCCAGCGATTGGTGCGACCGACAGACTGTGCCTAGAGCTGGCATAGCCGCCGCGGAAACCATGGGTGTGGGCGCTGAAAAAATGGCTTTGCTGCGCCGAGACGCTGGCGCCTTCGCTGTTGGTGATTTGCTTGTCGGTCGCCATGGCGGAGGCTTCGCAACGCAGCGCCAAGTCTGTGGCACCCGTGCTGTCGATGGCCCAAGGGTGGAATAAATCCAGATCGCGGTGTTCATGGGCGATCAAGCCTTCTTCGGGCAAAGCGGCAAAAGGGTCTTCGGCGGTGAAGCGGGCAATGTCAAACGCCGCTTGCACAGTGCGCTCGATGGCCGCTTGGGAAAAATCGGAGGTGCTGGCGTTGCCACGGCGCTGTCCGACATAGACGGTGATGCCCAAAGACTTGTCGCGGTTGCGCTCGACGTTTTCAAGCTCGCCCTTGCGAACCGACACACTCAGGCCGCAGCCCTCGGAGGCTTCAGCGGCGGCGTCGGTGGCGCCCAGGTGCTTGGCATGCGCGATGGCACTGTCGACCAAATGTTCAAACTGGGCTCGGCTGTGGCTAAAGCCAGAAAGCGCCGAGGACGTTGGGGTAGAGGCTTTAGAAGATGGGTTCATATCGGCGGCTATGATACTTGGCAGAGGAAGTCTTCATGTCGCGCAAGCCCACCAAAGGTTATTACGTTAAAGGTCATTTTGTTGCCGAGGGGAGCGATCTCGACTTGGAACTCCAACGCGAGGTCAAAGGCCAAGACCTGATCAGCAAAACCGATTTAAAGCAAAAAAGCAACGAGTTGCAAAAACTCGGCGAGGACTTGCTGGACTTGCGTACCGACCTGATGCAACAGTTGCTGGCACTGGGTCACCTGCCCGATTTGCTGCACGAAGCGGTAATGAGTGCCAAAAAAATCACCGATTTCGAGGGCAAACGCCGCCAAATGCAATATGTGGGCAAGCTCATGCGCAAGCTCGACAGCACGCAAGTGGAAGCCATACGCGACGCCTTGAGCGTGCAGCACAACGGCAGCGCCGAAGAAACCCAGTTGCTGCACTTGGCAGAGGCTTGGCGGGAGCGCTTGCTCAAAGATGACAGCGCCATGGAAGAGTGGCAGAGCAGCTACCCCGGTACAGACAGCCAGCAGCTTCGTGCCTTGCTGCGTCAAGCCCGCAAAGAAGGTTTACCGGACAAAGCCGCGGTGTCACAAGGCCTGCACCCGCGACAAGGCCGCGCTTACCGCGATATTTTTCAAATCCTCAGGCTGCATTTGTTGCAGTCGCTGCAAGCCCAAGAAGAGCGTTTGTATGACCCCCGCTGATGGTTTAGACCCCGTGCGCGTCGGCATCGTTTCCATCAGCGACCGCGCCTCTGGCGGCGTCTACGAAGACAAGGGCTTGCCTGCGCTGCAAGCTTGGTTGAGCTCTGCACTGCACAACCCCTTGGCATTTGAGTCGCGTTTGATTCCTGACGAGCAAGCCTTGATCAGCCAAACCTTGATTGAACTGGTGGATGCGGGCTGTGCCTTGGTCTTGACCACCGGCGGCACGGGCCCCTCGCCGCGTGACGTCACGCCCGAGGCGACGCTGGCGGTAGCAGACAAAGAAATGCCTGGCTTTGGCGAGCAAATGCGGCAAATCAGCCTGCGCTTTGTGCCCACCGCGATTTTGTCAAGACAAGTGGCCGTCATTCGCGGCAAAAGCTTGATCATCAACTTGCCCGGCCAGCCCAAGTCCATCACCGAGACCTTGGGTGGCTTGAAAAACGCCCAAGGCGAGGTGCTGGTGGATGGCATTTTTGCTGCCGTGCCCTATTGCATAGACCTGATTGGCGGGCCTTATTTGCAAACGCAGGATGAAGTTTGCAAGGCCTTCCGGCCTAAGTCGGCGATACGCCCCCATTCGCAATGACAGAGTCTATTTGTCTTTTTGCTTAAGGTCGTTGGTGTGAATATCAAAGAACATGTCTTTGAAAAACAAGCGAAACGGCTCTTTCTTAGGGGACAGAATCTTCATGATGCCCTTCTTGGGGACTTCAGCTGCCTTGACAGCTTCTATAGGCGAAAACTTCAAAGTCGAGAAAATATAGTTCTCAATCGACATTAAAAACAGCACAAAGTTGGGCACGTTCAACTGTGCAGGCTCTTCGCAAATAAACCGCCAATTCTCGTAGTGCTCGTTGGGTGGGGTGAGTTGTAAATCGAACACAAAGTCGTGAACGA
The DNA here is from genome assembly GCA_945861305.1 of Bordetella parapertussis. Taxonomy (GTDB): domain Bacteria; phylum Pseudomonadota; class Gammaproteobacteria; order Burkholderiales; family Burkholderiaceae_C; genus Limnohabitans. The sequence goes on from CAMATW010000006.1 coordinate 69,211, forward strand.
TCAAACCATATTGCTCCACGCTAAAGGACAGTTTGCCCACAAAGTTTTCGGGGTGTTGCCGAGCCAACATCAGGTAGTGGGGGTGGATTTTGATGAGGTGCGCCATGACCGATAAATCGACAAAATTAGTAAAGTCTTTATTTGACCTTGTAAATTGTTATTAATCGATCAATTTGTTAAGTTTTTCAATTTCTACATGGGCAAATTTTGCCGCTTCTTTGGGGAGAAAGTCTTCTGCATTGGGCGCGGTTGAGGCCAATTTCGCCAAGGCCTGCCATAGCAACGCAATTTGTTTGTCTTGCTCTACCGTGTAGTCGATCAGTCCCCGCAGGGCTTGGCTGACAGGGTCGTCGTCTTGGGTGATGCCGTAGGCGCTGAATTTGGCTTTGGGCTTGGCCACATCGGCGCTTTCGCCGGTTTGGCTTTGGATGATACGAGCCGGAATACCCACCGCAGTGGCACCTGCAGGCACTGGCTTGATTACCACTGCGTTGCTGCCAATTTTGGCGCCGTCGCCCACAGTGAAGCCGCCCAAGACTTTGGCACCCGCGCTGACCACCACATCTTTGCCCAAGGTCGGGTGGCGCTTGGCACCTTTGTAAAGCGATGTGCCGCCCAAGGTCACACCTTGGTAAATCGTGCAACCGTCACCGATTTCAGCGGTTTCCCCCACCACCACGCCCATGGCATGGTCGAAAAACACCCGCTCGCCAATAACAGCGCCAGGGTGGATTTCAATACCCGTGAAAAACCGGGAAAGGTGCGAAATAAACCGCCCCAACCAATACAGCCCAGCACCCCAGCAAGCATGGGCCATGCGGTGAAACAACAATGCATGCAGGCCTGGATAGCAGGTCAGAACCTCCAGCCAACCACGGGCGGCAGGGTCTCGGTCGAGGATGGTTTGAGCGTCGGCGCGTATTCTTGAAAACATACGAAGAGTCTAACTTTTTCCTTTGGAAGACTGCGCCATGGCCTTGGCAATACCTCGCAAAATATGGACTTCTTCTTCGCTCAAAGCCGCGCGGTTGAACAACTGGTTCAAGCGTGGCATGAGTTTTTTGGGGGCAGCGGGGTCTAAAAAACCGATGTCCACCAAAGATTGCTCGAGGTGTTGCAGCATTCCCGCCACCTGCGAAGCGTCTGCATGAGAGGCTGGCGTGGTCGCATCTTGCACCGCAAAACCACCTTGCGCCAAACGCCACTCGTAAGCCACCACCTGCACCGCGCTGGCTAAATTGAGCGAACCAAAACGCGGGTCAGTCGGGATGCTCAAGGCCGCATGGCAGCGGTAAACGTCCTGGTTTTTCATGCCAAAGCGTTCAGAGCCAAATAAAAACGCCATACCGCCCGCCCCTGTGGGTGCGGGGATGGTGGCGAAATACTCACGTGGCGAAAGCGTAGGCGGGCCAAAGTCCCGCGGTGTCATGGCGGTGGCGCACAGGTGTGTCATGCCGTCCAAGGCCTCGTCAAGCGTAGCCACGATACGGGCCTTTTCCAGCACATCCAAAGCGCCGCTGGCACGTTGAATGGTTTCTTCTCGGCGCAGCACATTGGCCCAGCGCGGTGCCACCAACACCAAATCGTCAAAGCCCATCACCCGCATGGCGCGGGCTGTCGCGCCGACATTGCCGGCATGGCTGGTTTCGATCAGGATGAAGCGGGTGTGCATAGGACTAAAATGGAAGCTATTGTCGCCGCCCGCTTTGCCGGGCGTGTTTTTTTGGTTTCTCTCGCAGCACTTCTGCGCACAACACAGGCCTGCTGCCCACTCCCATGATCGCTTCTTCTTCGTCTATCCACCCCATGCTGAATGTGGCCATCAAGGCTGCACGTGCTGCGGGGGTCATCATCAACCGTGCGGCGCTTGACGTGGAGTCGGTTCGTGTCTCGCAAAAAATGGCCAACGACTTTGTCACTGAAGTTGACCAAGCCAGCGAAAACATCATCATCGACACCTTGCTGACCGCCTACCCCGACCACGGCATCTTGGCCGAGGAGTCAGGCCAAACACGCGGCAACCCACAGTCCGAAAATATTTGGATCATTGATCCCTTGGATGGCACCACCAACTTCATTCATGGCTTTCCGTTTTATTGCATCAGCATCGCCTTGCAAAGCAAGGGGCGCATCGAGCAAGCCGTGGTCTACGACCCCACACGCAACGATTTGTTCACTTCTACACGCGGTCGCGGCGCTTTCATGAACGACCGCCGCTTGCGCGTGAGCAAGCGCATCCGCTTGCAAGAGTGCCTCATCAGCACCGGTTTTCCGTTTCGCCCCGACGACGATTTCACCGCCTACCTGAAGCTGATGTCCGAGGTGATGAAACGCACCGCAGGCCTGCGCCGTCCAGGGGCTGCCGCCCTAGACTTGGCCTATGTGGCAGCGGGCTTTAGCGATGGTTTTTTTGAAACCGGCCTGCATCCTTGGGATATGGCCGCAGGCAGTTTGCTCATCACCGAAGCAGGTGGTTTGGTGGGCAACTTCACAGGAGAGGCTGACTATTTGCACCAGCGGGAATGCATGACCGCCAACCCGAAAATTTATGCCCAGCTGGTGACCTTGCTGCACAAGTATTCCAAGTTCGCAAGCGTGGAAGACAAAGCCGAGGCTGCCGAGTTAATTGGGCAGCTGCGCAAAGATTTGGCTGACGGCGAGTAAACACGTCAGCGTGCTGTGACCATGGCTGATTTGTCACCACACACCCCCATGATCGCCCAGTACCTGGGCCTCAAAGCGGACTTTCCCCACACCTTGCTTTTCTATCGCATGGGGGACTTTTACGAGCTTTTTTTTGAAGACGCCGAAAAGGCCGCTCAACTGATGGACATCACGCTCACGCAACGCGGTCAGTCGGCAGGCAAACCGGTGGTGATGGCAGGTGTGCCGTTTCACGCGGTGGACAACTACTTGGCAAAGCTGATCAAGCTCGGCGAATCTGTGGCGTTTTGCGAGCAAGTGGGCGAAGTGGGCGGCAAAGGGCCAGTGGAGCGCAAGGTGGTGCGGGTGGTGACGCCTGGCACCCTGACCGACGCCGAACTGCTGAACGACAAAACCGAGGCCTATGTGCTGGCGGTGCACGCTAGCGATCGTGCTGGCAAGGCGCAAGGATGCGGCTTGGCTTGGCTGAGTGTGACCGAGGGCGAACTGCGCTTGGCCGAGTGCGCCTCAGATGAACTTCCCGCGTGGATTGCCCGCATCGCCCCCAGCGAAGTGATTTTCAGCAGCGAACTGCCCGCGCATTTGCGTCCGCTATTGGCTGCTGCTAACGTGAAAAGCGAGCGCCCTGCGTGGGAGTTTGACAGCGGCTTGGGGCAGCGCAAGCTTTTGGCGCAACTGCAAGCAGCCAGCCTGACGGCTTGGCAAGCGCAAGATTTGAACCAAGCCCACGCCGCCGCGTCCGCCCTGCTTGCCTACGCTGAACACACCCAAGGCCGTAGCCTTTCGCATGTGCAAAAGGTGCGGGTAGAACGCAACGAGGAACGCATCGACCTGCCCGCCACCACAAGGCGCAACTTGGAGCTCACGCAAACACTGCGCGGTGAGGACAGCCCCACCTTGTTTTCCTTGATGGACACCTGCATGACCGGCATGGGCAGCCGGTTGCTCAAACGCTGGCTATTAGAGCCGCCTCGCGAACGCAGCTTGGCGCAGCAACGCTTGGACGCCATCGCCGCACTGCAAGGTGAGCATGGTGCGGGGGTGTGGCGTGAACTGCGAACCGCATTGAAAGGCTTGGGCGACGTGCAACGCATCAGCGCTCGCATCGCTTTGCGCCAAGTACGTCCCCGCGAACTGGTGGCGCTGGGTGCGGCGCTGCAACGCGCAAGCGCCCTGCCCGTGCTGCTTCAACCCGCTTTGCTAACACCTTGGCTCAATACCTTGGCTACATCCTTGTTGGCGCCGCCCGAGTGCGCCGCCTTGCTGCAAGCGGCCTTGCTGCCCGAGCCAGCGTCCTTGGTGCGGGACGGCAACATCATCAACCACGGCTTTGACACAGAGCTGGACGAGTTGCGCGGCATTCAAAACAATGGGGACGAATTTTTGTTGGCGCTGGAGTCTCGAGAACGTGAACGCACCGGCATTGCCAACCTGAAAGTGCAGTTCAACCGGGTGCATGGCTATTACATCGAGGTCACCCAAGGCCAACTTGACCGTGTGCCTGACGACTACCGGCGTCGCCAAACCCTGAAAAACGCCGAGCGTTTCATCACGCCCGAGCTGAAAGCCTTTGAAGACAAAGCCTTGTCGGCGCAAGACCGCGCATTGGCACGTGAAAAGTTTCTTTACGAGCAACTGCTCGACAGCTTGCAAGGCTTTGTGTCGGCCTTGGGCCAAGTGGCTTGGGGCTTGTCCACCTTGGATGTGTTGGCGGCTTTGAGCGAACGCTCTCTCACACTCAACTGGTGCGCTCCAGAATTGGTGAACACCCCAGGCATCAGCATCACCCAAGGACGCCATCCGGTGGTGGAGTCACGTTTGGCCGAGACAGGCAGCAGCTTCATCGCCAACGACACGCAGCTTGGTCCCTTGCAGCGCATGCAAATCATCACTGGGCCCAATATGGGCGGCAAGTCCACTTACATGCGGCAAGTCGCCCTCATCGTTTTGTTAGCCAGTATGGGCAGCCATGTGCCTGCCACGGCTTGCAGCTTGGGGCCCATAGACGCCATCCACACCCGTATTGGCGCGGCTGACGACTTGGCCAACGCCCAATCCACATTCATGCTGGAGATGACCGAGGGGGCGCAAATTTTGAACAACGCCACGCCGCAAAGTTTGGTGTTGATGGACGAGATTGGACGCGGCACCTCCACCTTTGATGGCTTGGCTTTGGCCAGCGGCATCGCCACCTATTTGCACGACAAAACACAGGCCTACAGTTTGTTTGCCACGCATTATTTCGAGCTGACCGAATTCGCTGCCAACCACCGCGCGGCAGTGAACGTGCATGTGAGCGCGGCCGAAAGCGGCAACGACGTGGTGTTCTTGCACGAGATTCAACCAGGCCCCGCGAGCAAAAGCTACGGCATTCAAGTCGCACGTTTGGCTGGGATGCCCACCGCGGTGTTGAACCATGCCAAACACGCTTTGGCTGCACTGGAAAACGATGCCCAAGCCAGTCGCGCCCAAGTGGATTTGTTTGCCCCGCCGCCAGATGCTTTGGACAGTGGTCCCAGCCCCTTACAAGCGGCTGTGAACCAAATTGACCCAGACAGCCTGACCCCGCGAGAAGCGCTGGATGCGCTTTACGCCTTGAAGAAATTCACATGACTCCTGCCATCCCCAAGCCCGTTCCAACAGGAACACCGTTGGTGCTTTTTTTCCACGGCAACAGTTTTCCGGCCAGCACTTACAACGTCATGTTGAACGACTTGCGCCGCCGAGGATTACAAGTCCATGCATTAGAAAAAATCGGCCATAACCCGTCTTACCCCGTTAGCAGCAACTGGCCGCATTTGGTGGAAGAGGTCAAAGCCTTTGCCCAACCGCTGGTGGCCGCGCACACGGGCCCCGTGGTGTTGGTGGGTCACTCGCTGGGGGGCATGCTCAGTTTGATGCTGGCAGCGCAGTACCCTGAGTTGGCCCATGCCGTGGTAATGGTGGACGCACCTGCGGTGGCGGGTTGGCAAGCGAATTTGTTGCACTTATCGAAAAAATTGTCTTTCACTGCTAAATACTCACCAGGTGCAGTCAGCAAAAAACGCCGTAACCAATGGGGCTCTTTGGATGAGGTTCGCCAGCATTTCGCGTCTAAGAAAAACTTTGCGCGTTGGCAAGCTCAGGTGCTTGAGGACTACATCACCCACGGCACCCAAGAGGTGACAGTGGAGGGGCAAGTGCTCAGAGAGCTGAGTTTTTCACGCGATATCGAAACCCTCATCTACAACACCGTGCCCCACCATTTGGAAAGCCTCATCAAACGGCACCCGCTGAAATGCCCTGTCAGCTTGGTGGCGGCACGGCATTCGCAAGAGATGAAGTTGGCGGGCATGGAGTTCACCAAGCGCATCACCAAAGGGCGTATCACCATCATTGACGGCACGCACTTGGTCCCCATGGAAAGCCCTTTAGCGACAGCTGCTGCAGTGGAAGGAGCCATTCTCAATATGCTGGGTCCTGTGGTGACAAAAAACTAAGGCTGCCAGACCACCAAGTCGCTGTAAGCGGTCGCCAAAACAACCAGGCCAAAAGCGATGCGGTACCAAGCAAACACCACAAAGCTGTGGGTGGCGATGTAGCGCAGAAGCCAACGCACACAAGCCCAAGCGCTTAAAAACGAGAACACCAAGCCGACCACAAACACAGGTACATCCGTCATGCTGAGCAGAGCGCGCTCTTTGTAGAGGCTGTAAGCCCCTGCGCCTATCAGCGTGGGGATGGCGAGGTAAAAAGAAAAATCGGTGGCCGCTTTACGGCTCATACCTAACAACATGCCGCCAATGATGGTGGCGCCGCTGCGGCTGGTGCCTGGCACCATGGCCAAACATTGCACCAAGCCCACCTTCAAGGCGTCCCAAGGCGTCATGCTTTCCACGTTGACGATACGCGCATGGTCATCGGGGTGGCCGTCGTGCAAGGGTTTGCGACCCCAACCTTCCACCCACAAAATGATGATGCCCCCAATGATGAAGGTGGACGCCACCACGGTGGGCGTGAACAAATGCGCTTTGATGGCCTTGCCAAACAAGAGGCCCAGCACCACAGCAGGCACAAAAGCGATGAACACATTCAGGGCAAAACGCCGCGCCAAGCGCTGCATGGGGAGCGCAACGAGGGTGCTGGAGATTTTTTGCCAATACACAATGATGACGGCGAAGATGGCGCCGGTTTGGATGGCGATGTCAAAAACCTTGGCTTTCTCGTCGTCAAAGCCCAGCAAAGCACCCGCGAGGATAAGGTGGCCAGTGGACGAGATGGGCAAAAACTCGGTCAGACCTTCCACGATACCCATGACGGCGGCTTTCAAAAGCAACATGAAATCCACGACGTATCCTTATGATTAATTTGGGTTTATTCTAAACTCCGGTGAATCTTGGTACATTTAAACCTCCCTATGCAACTCACCCCTCTCATCGCGGTTCACATGATCGCTGCCATTGGCGCAGTGGTGACCGGGCCGTTTGCGCTATGGGCTCGCATGGCTTCACCGCCATCCATTTATTGATTCCGGTCACGTTGGTCAGCTTATGGGTCGCGTTTCGCGCCATTGCTAAAAAAGACTTTGTCACCCACCGCATCACCATGCAGTCCCTGTATGTCGGCGCTTGTCTGATTGCTGGCGGGTTTACTTTGCGCCCCTAAAATCCCCGCATGACCATACCCGCCTCCCCAGCCACACCCGAAGAACACAAAGTCAGCAACTTCCTGCGCCAGATCATCGAAAACGATTTGGACAAAGGCACTTACGCCAACCGCCGCTGGGCGGGCAGCCCCGGGGACGCAGCGCATCATGCCGCAGGCGCACCCGATACCGCCAAAATCCGCACCCGCTTTCCGCCCGAGCCCAATGGCTATTTGCATGTGGGCCACGCCAAAAGTATTTGCATCAACTTTGGCCTCGCCCAAGAGTACGGCGGCGTGTGTCACCTGCGCTTTGACGACACCAACCCCGAAAAAGAAGACACCGAATACGTCAATGCCATCATCGATGCGGTGAAGTGGCTGGGCTTCAGCTGGAACCAAGCGGGCAACGACGCGCCCTACCAAGCCAGCGACTATTTCGACTTCATGTACCGCGCGGCCGAGCATTTGATCGAAGCCGGTCACGCCTATGTGGACGAGCAAACCCCCGAGGAAATGCGCAACAACCGTGGCGACTTTGGCAAGCCTGGTATCAACAGCCCGTTTCGCAGCCGCAGCCCCGCAGAAAACCTCAGCCGCTTTCGTGAAATGCGTGACGGTAAACTGGATGACGGTGCCGCTGTGCTGCGCACCAAGATCGACATGGCCTCGCCCAACATCAACATGCGCGACCCGGCCATCTACCGCATCCGCCGCGCCACCCACCACCACACCGGCGACAAATGGTGCATCTACCCGATGTACACCTTTGCCCACCCCATCGAAGATGCGCTGGAGCAAATCACCCACAGCATTTGCACGCTGGAGTTTGAAGACCAACGCCCGTTTTACGACTGGCTGATGGAGCGCTTGTGTGAATTGACCAAACGACCTGACGGGCAGGTCGTGGGCGGTTTGCTGGCCGCACCCTCCCCCAAACAGTATGAATT
>CAMATW010000007.1 GCA_945861305.1 Bordetella parapertussis
GGGGCTGGACTTGCCCATCAAACGGTTGATGATTTTGCTGATCATGAAGTCTCGAAAAGGTCGAGGATACGCCACCCGCGCTCTTGGGCGATTTGTTTAAGCGCTGGACCGCCGTTGGTGACCACGGGTACATCGACTTTTTCCAGCAAAGGCAAGTCGTTCATCGAGTCGCTGTAAAAAGTGGCGTGGACCTCGGTCAAGCTCAAGCCCTGCGCTTGCAACCATTGGCTCACCCGCGTGACTTTGCCTTCTCGCAAGCTAGGCGTGCCGTCAATGTCGCCGGTGAAGTTGCCGTCAGCGTCCCGCACCAACTGCACCGCCAGCAGCACATCCATGCCAAAGGCTTGGGCGATGGGTGTGGTGACAAATTCGTTGGTGGCGGTCACCATCACCAAGGTGTCGCCTTGTGCGCGGTGCGCTTGCACCAATTCAAGGGCTTGCGGTTTGATGGCGGGTTGAATTATTTTTTGCATGAATTGCGCATGGGCTTCATGGGCTGCGGTCAAGCCGCGTTGCCTTATCGCTTCCGTGGCAAACCGCACATAGGCATGGATATCCAAACAACCGGCGTTGTAGTCGGCATAAAACCCATCGTTGCGCTGTTTGAATGTCAAGGGGTCTGCCCAACCCAAACCCAAGGTGAACTCGCCCCACGATTGGTCGGAGTCCAGCGGCAACAAGGTCTGGTCAAGGTCAAACAAGGCCAATTTCATGCGCTTAACTTTCATCGAGCATGGCTCGAAGCAAAGGGATGGTGAGGGGGCGTTGGGTTTGCAAAGCAAACTCGTCCAAGCGGTGCAGCAGGTCGATCAAATGACCCAAGTCTCGGCTGAAGCGGCTGAGCAAATAGTCCAGCAAGTCGGTGTTCAAAGTCATGCCCAGCGCTTGGGCATGGCGAACCAAGACCGCGCGGCGTTCGTTTTCACCCAAGACCTGCAGGTGAAACACATGGCCCCAGCCCAAACGGGTGCGCAGGTCTTCACGCAAAGGCAAGTCTTGCGGAGGCAGCAAACCCGCTGCCAGCACCCAGGGTTGGCGTGCCGAGCCGGGCGTTGCGGCGTGAACAAACCAGTTGAAGGCCGCATGTTGCTGTACCGCGCTATAAGCCTGAACGTCGTCCATCAACACCACATCCCATTGGGTGTCGAAGGCACTGGGCTCGGTAATGCTCGCGTCCAGCCAACCCACGCTGTGGCCTTGCGAGGTGATGGCCTGAGCCACGGCTGCCAGCAAGTGGCTTTTGCCGCAACCTTGCTCACCCCAGAGGTAGGTGGGCACAGGAGAACGGGTGTCGCCTGCCAACCAAAGTTGCAAATGCTCAAGGGCTGCGGCGTTGTGGCCGGGTTCAAAATTGGACAAGGTGGGACCGACATCAACACCGATGTCCAAAGCAATTTGCCTCATGCCCGGTTAGCCCGCATACAAACGACTGGCCATGTAACGCTCTCGTAGTCGGCGCAAAGCAACCAACAGCACCGCGCTGGCAGGCAAGGCCATGAGCACGCCCACAAAACCCAACAACTGCCCAAAAGCCAGCAAAGCAAAAATCACCGCCAAGGGGTGCAAGCCGATGCGTTCACCCACCAAACGCGGCGTGAGGACAAAGCCTTCAATCAACTGGCCCACGCCAAACACCACCACCAACATGAGGGTGGCTTGCATGGGTGCCATCTCCAAATAACCTGACAAAGCTGCCAACAACAAGCCAACGCCAAAACCCACATAGGGCACAAACACCGCCAAGCCGGTGAAGATGCCAATGGGCCAAGCCACTGACAAGCCAAACAAGGACAGACCGATGACGTAATACGCAGCCAAAATCAGCATCACCAACAACTGGCCGCGCACATACTCACCCAATACGCTGTCAGCCTCGCTCACGAAACTGTCTACAGACGACTTGGCTTGCAGCGGCACCCATTCGCGCAGGTGCGACAAAGCCACATGGCCATCCATCAACAAATAAAACAAGACCACGGGAATCAGCACCAAATTGCCCACCACCGCCAAAGCCACGCTGCCACCGATACGAAGCGAGGTCATCAAAGAAGTCAAGGCGCTGTCAGACAGGCCTTCCCCATTTTTTGCCAGCCACGCTTTAAGGGCTTGGGCATCAAGATCAATAGGAAAACCATAGCTCAGCAAAATTGGCTCTAAATGCGTTTTCAGTTGGTCCAGTAACTGCGGCAATTGCATTTGGATGCGAGCGGCTTCTTTGAAGAGAACTGGCACCACCAGCGCTACCACCGCCAGCAAAATCCCAATGAAAGCGGCCTCGCAGACCAGCACCAACAAGCTTTTCGGAAAGCCCTCGCCCAGCCATTGCTGCAAACGCTGCACCACGGGCGAGAGAACATAGGCCATGACGGCGGCGATTAAAAACGGCGTCAAAACGGGCAGCAACCACCACAGCACACAGGCGAGCACTGCAGCGATGGCTAACCAAGCGGCATAGAGTCGGTAATCAGGGGAGGAAGACATCAGCTGGCTTGAGACCCGGCATTTAGAATGCGCCATTCTATCGACCCCACCCTTTAGCGCCTTTGCGCCCTACTCTCCATGAACACTCCCCTTTCCTACAAAGACGCTGGCGTTGATATCGACGCAGGTGACGCACTGGTTGAACGCATCAAGCCTTTGGCCAAAAAAACCATGCGCGAGGGCGTGTTGGCGGGCATTGGCGGCTTTGGCGCATTGTTTGAAGTACCCAAAAATTACAAAGAACCGGTATTGGTGAGTGGCACTGATGGCGTGGGCACCAAACTGAAGCTGGCCTTTGAGTGGCAGATGCACGACACCGTGGGCATCGATTTGGTGGCCATGAGCGTGAACGATGTGCTGGTGCAAGGCGCTGAGCCCCTTTTTTTCCTCGATTACTTTGCTTGCGGAAAGTTGGATGTAGACACTGCCGCCGCGGTGGTGGGCGGCATTGCCAAGGGCTGCGAGTTGTCGGGCTGCGCCTTGATAGGCGGCGAAACCGCCGAGATGCCGGGCATGTACCCCGCTGGCGAATACGACTTGGCGGGTTTTGCGGTGGGCGTGGTGGAAAAGTCGCTCATCTTGACTGGTAAAGACGTGAAAGCCGGTGACGTGGTGCTGGGCTTGGCTTCCAGCGGCGTGCATTCGAATGGCTTTAGCTTGGTGCGCAAGTGCATCGACAGAGCGGCGGCTCATTTGCCTGTCACCTTGGATGGTCAGCCCTTCAAACAAGCGTTGATGGCACCCACCCGCTTGTATGTGAAGTCGGTGTTGGCGGCCTTGAAAGCGCATCCCATCAAGGCCTTGGCCCACATCACCGGCGGCGGCTTGACCGAGAACATTCCCCGTGTGTTACCCGACCATTGCGCCGCGCATTTAGAGCGTGCCAGTTGGCCACGCACAGAACTCTTTACGTGGTTGCAAACCACCGCAGGCATTGACGAAGCCGAGATGTGCCGCACCTTCAACAACGGCATTGGCATGGTGCTGGTGTTGGACGCTGCTGCTGCCGATGCCTGCGCCAAGACCTTGGCGGACTTGGGCGAGCAGGTTTACCGCATTGGCGTGATCGCTGATAAGGGCGATGGAGCGGCGGTGGTGATTTCTTAAGTCGTCATTGCGAGGGGCCGTCATTTCGAGGCCGAAGTCCTAAGCAATCTACTCCGGCAACAAAACCGCCAAACGGGCTTGCACCCTTAAAAGACGCTCATGGTCGCCTTGGCGGCGGTAAATCTCGTGCAAATTGCGCAACATGCGAGCGATGATTTCACGGGGCTCTGCGGCTTGCAGGTGAAACGCCAAAGCATCGTCGGGGATGGCATTCGGGTGACCGGCCTTGGCGCCGGGCAACCAAGGAATGAGGCGCTCACACAGGTCCTCGCGGCTTAGCGACTCACCGCTGAAGGGGTCAATCACCACATGGCCTTCTTGCGGCGCGGGTAAATCCAACTTCACCAAAAAGTGTCCAGGGAAACCCACCCCAAAAACTGGCAAACCAATGCTTTGGCCCAACTCCAACCACAGCACCGCCAAGCTGATGGAAATGCCCAAGCGGGTGGACATCACCACATTCAAATAGCTGTTGTGCGGGTTATCGTAGTGGTTCACATTGCCCGCAAAGCGCAGGTTGGCGTAGAAGAGGTGGTTGAGTTCGCGCAGCTTGTCCAAAGCGTCCGCGCCGGGCAGGATACTGCGCTTTAAACGCGCTGCCCAATGGTCCATGTCACTGAGCACTTGCTGGATATCCAGCGATGGGAATTCATCTTGCGCCAAGCTGATGGCGGTCTCCAACAGCGGAAACTCGTCATCGCTTTGCACCAAGGCGGTGAAGTAGTCGAGGGCGCTGGGGGGCTTTAATTTGTAGTCCATGGCGAGATCATGCCTTCAGCGCCGCAAAAGTGCACGAAGATCCATGCCAAGACCCCGCAATGTGGCGAAATACACCACAGCACTGGCGCTTAATACACCGGTCATCAAACCAATTCGCAGCCACGGCGTGACGCGCATTGCCATCCAATCCCAATGGCCAGCGCTGTAAAAAAGGCATCCCCCCATGGCGGCAGACGCCAAAACCACCCGCAAAACCAGCAAACCCCAGCCCGGCTTGGCCACAAAACTGCGGTTACGCCGCAAACCTTGCAATAACCACAAGGCGTTGAGCAATGCGCCCAAACCAATGGAGAGCGTAAGCGCCGCATGGGCCAAGTGCGGCACCAGCAAAATATTCATGACTTGGGTGAACACCAGCACCAGCATAGCAATGCGCACGGGGGTTCGGGTGTCTTGTTTGGCGTAAAAACCCGGCGCCAGCACTTTGATGGCCACCAAGCCCAGCACGCCCACGCCATAACCCGTCAAGGCCAGCGTGGTTTGTGCCACATCGCGGTCGGTGAAAGCGCCATAGTGGTAGAGCACCGCTACCAGCGGCTGGGCAAACACCAGCAGCGCCACGGCACACGGCCAAGCCAGCACCACCACCAGCCGCAGGCCCCAGTCCAGCATGGAAGAGTAGGCATCCGCATCGCCACTGGCCTGCGCATTGGAGAGTTGCGGCATCAGCACCACGCCCAAAGCCACGCCCAGCAAGGCGATGGGGAACTCCATCAAGCGGTCGGCATAGCTGATCCAACTCACGCTGCCCGGCGTCAAATGCGAAGCAATTTGAGTATTGATGATGAGCGACAACTGCGCCACACCCACGCCCAGCAAAGCGGGTGCCATCAGCGACAAAATGCGGCGGGTTCCGGCGTCCTGCCAAGCCTCTTGCAGTCCTTTGGGTGAAAGCCTCAAGCCAGGCAACACACCCAAACGGCGCAGAGCTGGTATTTGTACCGACAACTGCAACACGCCACCCAGCATCACCCCGCCCGCCATGGCGTAAATCGGCTGTATGCCTTGGGTGGCCAACCATGGCGCACCCCAGACCGTCGCACTGATCATGCACACATTCAGCAAGACCGGCGTGGCCGCTGGCACCGCAAAGCGCTTCCATGTGTTCAAGATGCCAGCCGACAAAGCCACCATCGACATAAAGGCAATGTAGGGAAACATCAGTCGCGTCAGGCTGATGGCGGTGTCCACGCCCTGCGCCGATTGCTTCAAGCCACTGGCCATGGCCCACACCAACCAAGGCGCGGCCAACACGCCAAGAAGGCTAAGCGTCACCACAGCCAACAGCAGCACGCTGGCCACTTTGTCAATCAAAACACGGGTGGCATCGTCGCCGCGCTCGGCACGGGTGGCGGCCAGCACAGGCACAAAGGCTTGGGCAAAAGCGCCCTCGGCAAAGAGGCGACGAAACAAATTCGGGATGCGAAACGCCACATTGAAGGCGTCGGTAAGCGCATTGGCGCCAAACACGCTGGCGATCAGCGTCTCCCGCGCAAAACCCGTGATGCGCGAGGCCAAGGTCCACAAGGACACGGTAGAGACGGACTTGAACAGGCTCAAGAGGTGGAGTGTAGCGGCCACCCCCCCGCTGGGGGGCCAAAGGGGTTGGTACAATATCGGGCTTTGCCGTCATCATCATCAAACCCCTAAAGGAAACAACATGGCCTCTGGAAAGCCCAAGAAAAAGAACCCGCGCCTAGCGTCGGGCCGTAAACGCGTCCGTCAGGACGTCAAACTCAACGCGGCGAACACCTCGCTGCGTTCGCAATACCGCACTGCGGTAAAGAATGTTGAAAAAGCAGTGTTGGCTGGTGACAAAACCAAAGCCAGCGAACTGTTTGGCAAGATGCAATCAGTGGTGGACACCATCGCTGACAAGCACATCTTCCACAAAAACAAGGCTGCTCGCGATAAGAGCCGCTTGGCCTCCAAGGTGAAAGCCCTGGCCCTCGCCGCCTGAAGATTCAGGCAAACAGCCCGGTCGGCCCTTGTGCTGACCGCCGTTTGAAAACGGTGCGCTGACGGCAAAAAAAGCAAGAACCGCCCTTCGGGGCGGTTTTTTTATGGCGCGGTCTTGATCACCTGCAACTGGTTGTCACGGGCAAAACCCATCACAAAGTCCCACGCCATGACATTGTCGTCGCGCATGTCGGTGTGCACGATGACGCATTTTTTGCCGTCCAAGGTATTGGGCACGCACCAAGGTGAGTAACTTAAATGGTCGCCTGGCACGGCACCCCCAGGGCGAAAACTGCTCATCACGCCAGCCATGCGCTCAGACCAGTCGCTGGGGCGGAAGGTCTGACCGCTGATGGTCATGCCGAGAATAATGACTTCTTTGGGATTGTTGCTTTGCACCATTTCATTCTAGGCTTGGGGTATTTCACGGGTCTGACACCCCAGAGCCCCTAGAATCTGCACCTCGGCTCCAGCCAGCATGGCTGCAGAGCCGATTTCATTTGACGCCAAGGAATGCCCATGTCTGCCGCCCACGACCCTGCTGCCCATTTGATGAACACCTATGGCCGACTGCCTATGACGGTGTCGCATGGCCGAGGTGTGCGAGTGTGGGACACGGCAGGCAAATGCTACCTAGACGCCTTGGCCGGTATTGCGGTGAACACCTTGGGCCACGACCACCCCAAGCTGGTGCCTGCCTTGCAAGACCAGGTCAGCAAAATCATGCACAGCTGCAACTATTACCACATCCCTTTGCAGCAACAGTTGGCTGATAAGTTGATCGAGTTGTCGGGCTTGAGCAATGTGTTCTTTTGCAATTCAGGCTTAGAGGCCAACGAAGCCGCTTTGAAGATGGCGCGCAAGTTCGGGCACGACAAAGGCATTGAGCACCCTGAAATCGTGGTCTACGAACGTGCTTTTCATGGCCGTAGCATCGCCACACTCAGCGCCACGGGTAACACCAAAATTCAACAAGGCTTTGGTCCTTTGGTGGAAGGTTTCATTCGGGTGCCCTTGAACGATATCGAGGCCTTGAAACAAGCCACGGTGGGCAACCCCAATGTGGTGGCGGTGTTTTTCGAGACCATCCAAGGCGAAGGCGGCATCAACCCCATGCGGGCCGACTACTTGCGCGATATACGGGCTTTGTGCGACGCCCAAGACTGGTTGCTGATGATTGACGAGGTGCAATGCGGCATTGGTCGCACCGGCAAATGGTTTGCTCACCAATGGGCAGGCATTCAACCTGATGTCATGCCCTTGGCCAAAGGCTTGGGCTCGGGCGTCCCCATAGGCGCGGTGGTGGCGGGCCCCAAAGCCGCGAACATTTTTCAACCTGGCAACCATGGCACTACCTTCGGTGGCAACCCGCTGGCCATGCGAGCAGGTGTGGAAACCATTCGCATCATGGAAGAAGACGGCTTGCTTGAAAACGCCCACCGCCTCGGCCTGTATTTCAAAGCAGCTTTCGAGCGCGAGTTCAAAGACATGCATGCAGTGAAAGAGATTCGCGGCCAAGGTTTGATGATTGGCATCGAACTCGACCGCCCATGTGGCCCCTTGATGGGCCAAGCTTTGGAAGCAGGTTTGTTGCTCAGCATCACCGCTGACAGTGTGATTCGCTTATTGCCAGCGTTGACGATGAACGAGGCAGAAGCCGATGAAGTGGTAGCCATCTTGGCGCCTTTGGTGAAAGCATTTTTGAACACCCAAAAGGTCTGAGATGAGCCAGCCTTTGAAACACTATTTGCACTTTGGCGATGCGTCCGCTGATGACTACGCCTATTTGTTCAGCCGTGCTGCTTTTATCAAGCGCAAATTCAAAACTTACGAAAAACACCAGCCGCTGGTGGACCGCACATTGGCCATGATTTTCGAGAAGGCCTCCACCCGCACCCGCATCAGCTTTGAAGCTGGCATGTACCAAATGGGCGGCGCGGTGGTGCACCTGACCACCGGCGACACCCAACTGGGCCGCGCTGAGCCCATCGACGACAGTGCCAAAGTCATCAGCCGCATGGTGGACTTGGTGATGATCCGCACCTACGAGCAAACCAAGATAGAGCGCTTTGCCGCCAACTCTCGCGTACCAGTTATCAACGGTCTGACCAACGAGTTTCACCCTTGCCAAATCTTGGCCGACCTCTTCACCTTCATTGAGCACCGTGGCGACGTCACCCAACCGCTGGCGTGCTTAAAGGGCAAGGTGGTGGCCTGGGTGGGCGACGGCAACAACATGGCCAACACCTGGCTACAAGCGGCAGACCTCTTAGGCTTCACGGTGCATCTCAGCACGCCCAGTGGCTATGAAGTGAAACAAGCCATCGCTGGTGTGAAAAACGCCAACTGTTTCAAAGTGTTCAAAGACCCTCTGCAAGCTTGCCAAGGTGCAGACTTGGTCACCACCGATGTGTGGACCAGCATGGGCTATGAGGCAGAAAACGAAGCGCGATTAAAGGCTTTTGGCGCTTGGTGTGTCGATGGCCGCATGATGTCGCAAGCCAAGCCCGAGGCGCTCTTTATGCATTGCCTGCCCGCCCACCGTGGCCAAGAGGTGCAGGCCGAAGTGATCGACGGCCCACAGTCGGTGGTGTGGGACGAAGCAGAAAACCGCTTGCATGTGCAAAAGGCTTTGATGGAGTGGTTGTTATTGGGTGCGCTTTAACGCTATCCCGCGTACAACCACGGCATGTCCATTAAGCTGGCACCTCCCACACGCATGGCTGCGTTACGGGCCCAAGCCAGAGCGCCACTGGCATGGAAGATGTGGGCATTGCGCCTGGCTTTGCGCTGAACACGGGCCACCCGTTGCCAACGGCCTAGCGCATAGGCTTGCAAACGTTGCTCAACGCTTAGCCCCGCTTGCGACCAACATTGCGCCAATACGTCCGCGTCTTCGATGGCCATGCCAGCGCCTTGCGCCAAGTAGGGCAGCATGGGATGGGCGGCGTCGCCCAGCAATGCCACCCTGCCCTTGGCCATATCAGTGGCACTTTGCAAAGGAGGGCGATCAAACAAAGCCCATGCACGCCAATGCTCGGCCATGCGCACCAAGTCTTGCAAGCGGCTGCAACAACCTTGGAGCGCAAGATTTAAATCTTCGGCGGTTTGCGCGGCACTGCGTTGGCTGTCCCAGCCTGGGGTCTGCTCTGCGTCAGTGGCTTCGACCAAAACCACCACATTCAGCCATTCACCACCGCGCACAGGGTAGTGAACCAGATGCAAACGCGGCCCTAGCCATAAACCCATGGCGTCACTGCGCCACGCTGCGGATAAGACATGGCGAGGCAACAGCGTTCTGTAAGCCCAGTGGCCGCTCGCTTGCAGTTGCTGAGAAGGCCATGCAAGTTCACGCACCTTGCTACTGATGCCGTCAGCACCCACCATGGCTTGGCTTTCATGCCAAACAGCTTGCCCATCAGGCGTCAGCCATTGGGTTTTGACGCACGAGGCATCGGCTTTTGTATCCTGCAAACGATGCCCCAGATGCAGCGCTGACAGGCCTTGCGCATTGACCGCATCTGACAAAACTTGATGCAAATCTGCCCGGTGAATGGTGAGGTAAGGCGCACCATAACGTTGCTCAAACGCCTTTGCCATGAGCAAGCAGCCCAACTGCCGCCCGTCTTGCGCGTCCATCACCTCGAGCTGTGAAGGCACAAAACCTTTGGCTTGCAGCGCCTCCCAAACGCCCCAAGTTTGCAGTCGCCGCACCGCGTTAGACCCCAAGCCAATGCCTGCGCCCACTTCAGTGAACTCAGGGCTTTGCTCATGCAACTGTGAGGCCACACCAAGTTGAGCCAAGGCCAAAGCAGCCGCCATGCCCCCTATTCCGCCGCCTACCAAAAAGATCTCGTGCAATTAAGCCCCAAACTGCGCAAAGCAGTCGTCCAACTGCTGACGCCACAGCGCCTTTGGGTCCGGCGAGACAAAGCTGGCCTCAAAGCTGTTACTTGCCAATTGGTAGGCATGGGCTGCGTTCAAACCCAGCGCCGCAAAGGTTTGCACATAGTTGTCGTTCAAGTAACCGCCAAAGTAGGCGGGGTCGTCAGAGTTCAACATGACGCACAAACCGCGCTCAAGCATCCGCCCCAGATTGTGTTGAGCCAAATCAGGAAAGACACACAACTTGTGGTTTGACAGAGGGCATACCGTAAGGGGCATGCGCTCTTTGGCCAATCGCGCCATCAGCACTTCATCGTGAATGGCTTGCACACCGTGGTCGATACGCTGCACCTTCAGCACATCCAAAGCACTCCACATATAGGCAGGTGGTCCTTCTTCTCCGGCGTGGGCCACCAGCTTGAAGCCCAGTTGCGCGGCGCGTTTGAAGACCCGCTCAAACTTCTCGGGCGGATGGCCGCGCTCGCTGGAGTCCAAACCCACTCCGATGAATTTGTCTCTAAACGGGAAAGCCTCCTCGAAGGTTTCAAAGGCTTCGTCCTCCGACAAATGACGCAAGAAACACAAAATCAATGACGAGCTGATACCCAACTGGGTTTGCGCATCCACACAGGCGCGGTGCAAACCGGTGATGACGGTGCGCATGGACACTTTACGCTCGGTGTGGGTTTGCGGATCGAAAAAGATTTCAGCATGAACCACGTTGTCGGCTTTGGCGCGTAAAAAGTAAGCCCAAGCCATGTCGTAAAAATCTTGCGGCTGCTGCAACACGCTGGCCCCCGCATAGTAAATATCCAAAAAGCTTTGCAAATCGGAGAAGTCATAAGCCGCACGAAGCGCTTCCACGCTGGGGTAGCGTAGACGCACATCGTTGCGCTTGGCCAAAGCAAAAATCAACTCCGGCTCCAATGAACCCTCGATGTGCATATGCAACTCGGTTTTGGGCATGGCGCACAACAATTCGGGTAAACGCTCAGGGGGTATAGCTGCGAAGTTCATTCAACACACTCCAAAAGTGATGCCCTGCTGTTGCAAAAAGCGACGGTAAGCGACAGAGCCTTTGTCAACCGCCACATGCGATTCTGCCCCAGCCTGCAAAGGCAACAAGCGGGGACGCTGCGACTCCAAAACTGGCTTGTCTTGAAAAAAAATGGTGTCTTGAAAGGCCAGCACCTTGTCAGCAGACACCGCAAAGTCAGCGATGGCCAAGCGAAACCACACCCGACTGTGCTCAGGCGTCATGGGTTGAATGAACAAAGCGATGGATTCTTCGTAACCCGCTTTCACCCCACTGGTGGCATCAGGCACTTTGGTGAGCACTGCGCTATACGGCTGGCTGACCTCGTAGGAGTAGGCCACCATCGCACCTTGCGATGCCAAGGCGCTGGACTGCGGTTGCCAAGCTTGGGCATTGACAAGTTTGAAACCCTGGGCCGTGGCCTCAACTTGGTAATCGGGAATGGCCGCATGGGCAGCGTCGCCCAACCAGCCCGCATGCACAAATCCAAAATGCGCCATGTCTAAAAAATTTTCCACAATGCGCGGCGCACTGGTAGCCACTTCGTATGGCCCTGCATTGAGTTTGCGCAGCTGTGGTTGCGCTTCAGCAGCAAAGGGTGGAAGCACATGTTCGGTGGTGGTCAATGCGCTGCCCTCTTGGGTTTGCAAACACACCCATACCAAACCATAAGCTTCTTGCACCGCCACCGCACGGGCTTGCTGCGCCACACTGGGCGTGAAGTCGGGCATGGCAGGAATACTCACACACTGCCCGCTGCCTTGAAACGTCCAACCGTGGTAGGCACACTGCAACGCCCCTTGACAGACTTGTCCCAAAGATAAACGTGCACCTCGGTGCGGGCATTGGTCGATCAAGGCTTGGGCTTTGCCTTGCAAGTCGCGCCATAAGACCACGTCATGACCTAGCACCTGCGTCGGCAATGGCGCATGAAGCAAGTCATGCGCATCACAAACAGGATGCCAATAGCGGGTTTCAATCTGCACGTTCACGTCGTCCTTTGGGAAGGTAGTGTTGGTATTTAGGCACCCACGCTTGGTAAGCGGCGGTCCAATCGCGTGCGATTTTTTCTTGTGCCTGCGCCAAGTCAATATCGCCATTGCAGACCATTTTGTAAACCACAAATTCCAAATCGTTTTTTTGCTCGGCCGACCATTGCCCTTCGCGTGGTTGCGGCCACATATTGCGGGGGTCACTGGGGTTGCCGCCAATGCTCAAGGGAATCAAGTGGTCTTGCTCATAATTTCGGGGGTCGGTGTCGCTGTAGCGGTACTGGCGAATTTGTTCGCGCTTGAGTCGATTGGTGACACGCTTGTCGGGACGTACGGTAGCGGTATAGCCTTTGACACAAACGGTCGCGTGAAGATTTTGCGGTGTGACCGAGGGGTCTACCGCGCCAGGGGTGATGCGGGGGTCAGGCAATGCGCTGGTTTGCGCCCCAATAACGCTGGCACTTACCAAGCACAGCCATGCCAAGGCAGCTTGAAAGCAAAAAAAGGCTGCCCGAGGGCAGCCTTTCATGGACTGGTGATCCAGCATTACTTGTTGCCGGGCACTTTGCCTTCGACGCCTTTGACGTAGAAGTTCACGCCGCTCAAGAACTTGTCGTCAGCGACTTCGTCTTTCTTCAGCAGAGTTTTGCCGGTGTTGTCGACCAAGGGGCCTTTCCAAATGGCAAAGGTCCCTTCCTTCAAACCAGCTTTGATTTCATCGACTTTGGCTTTGGTGTCAGCAGGCACGTCTTCAGCAACAGACACCAAATCGATAGCGCCTTCTTTCACGCCCCACCAAATGCCCGTACCACCCACCCATTTGCCTTCCAAGGCTTCACGTGTGGTTTGAATGTAGTAAGGCGCCCAGTTGATAACAGCAGAGGCCAAGTGGGCTTTGGGGCCGTAGGCGGTCATGTCAGAGTCCCAACCGAAAGCACGCTTGCCTTTTTCTTCAGCTGTTTTCAAAACGGCTGGCGAGTCGGTATTTTGGAACAGCACGTCAGCGCCGCTGTTGATCAACGATGTAGCGGCTTCGGTTTCTTTGGGTGGGTTGAACCACTCATTGACCCAAACCACTTTGGTTTTGACTTTGGGGTTGACCGACTGTGCGCCCAAGGTGAAGGCGTTGATATTGCGAACCACTTCAGGAATGGGGATGGAAGCGACCACGCCCAAAGTGTTGGACTTGGTCATCTTGCCAGCGATCACACCTGCCATGTACGCGCCTTCGTAGGTACGACTGTCGTAGGTGCGCATGTTTTCAGCTTGCTTGAAGCCAGTGGCATGTTCGAACTTGACATCTTTAGAGTCAGCAGCCACTTTGAGCATGGGTTCCATGTAACCAAAGGTGGTGCCAAAAATAAGTTTGTTGCCTTGGCTGACCATGTCACGGAAATTGCGCTCTGCGTCAGCAGACTCGGAAACGTTTTCGGTGAAAGAGGTTTTGATTTTGTCGCCGAATTCGGCTTCCAAGGCTTTGCGCGCGTTGTCGTGCGCAAAAGTCCAGCCGCCGTCGCCCACTGGGCCGACGTAGGCAAAAGCAATTTTCAAAGGCTCTGGCTTGGGTGCTTCGACCACAGGTGCGGGTTTGGGTTCTTCTTTTTTGCCGCAGCCGACCATGAGGGCCGCAGCCACCAAGCCCAGTGCAGCGGCACGGAACCAAGTGCGTTTATACAAATCAGTCATGAAATTTCCTTAAGGGATGGGACGACGATGGGAACATACAGGATTATGACGGCTGAAAAGGGTTTCCCCTGATGTTGGCTTTTGCGTTAGAAAGTTTGCACTTTTATAAGTATTAGCGTCATTGCGAGGCGCTTGCGCCGAAGCAATCCCCGTCATTGCGAAGCCCGCAGGGCTGAAGCAATCTCAAGGCGAGCGCCCCAGGCTCGGCCTCGCCTCCATGCTGACACAACGTCGGCTATGGCCGACCTGCGACGCTTGCCTTACCACTACTGGCTAAGTGAACCTTGCAATTTGTCTACTTGTTGCATTTCACCGTAAGCCTTCAAGCGTGGCAGTGGTAAGGGCTGCGTAGCGACATGGTGCAAGCCCGGAGCGAGCAGCCCTTGCCGCTGTTGCGCTGTGAGGGTTTGGTTAGTCGCAAGCGCCTCGAAATGACGGGGAGATTGCTTCGCTGCGCTCGCAATGTCGATCGTTAGGGGTAGAAGGGTTTGCCCAGCGAGGCAGGCATGTTCACCCGAATCCACTGCGGATTGCGCGAAATCAGGGCCAGAACCACGATGGTGGCGAGGTAAGGCAACATGCTCAAGAACTGGCTGGGCATCTCCACACCGCTGGCTTGCAAATGAAATTGCAGCATGGTCACGCCGCCAAACAAATACGCGCCCAGCAGCACCCGCGCAGGCCGCCAAGTGGCGAAAGTGGTGAGCGCCAGCGCAATCCAACCCTTGCCGGCAATCATGCCCTCCACCCACAGCGGGGTATAGATGATGGAGATATAAGCACCCGCCAAACCACACAAAGCCCCGCCCATGACCACGGCACCCAAACGAATGCCGCGCACCGAATACCCCAAGGCGTGGGCAGACTGCGGCGACTCGCCAACTGCGCGCAGTACCAAGCCGGCACGGCTGCGCTGTAAAAACCAGATGAGTGCGATGGTGAAGACAATGACCAAATACACCATGGGGTGTTGCTTGAACAACGCGGGACCGACAAAGGGCAGGTCGACCAAGCCAGGCACCTCGAACTTCATGCGCTCAGGCAATTTGGCTTGCACATAGCCGGTACCCACAAACGCCGAAAAACCCACGCCAAACAGACTTAGTGCCAAACCTGTGGCGTATTGGTTGGTGTTGAGGCCAATCACCAAAGCCCCAAAAATGAGCGCCAACAAGCCACCTGCAGCCATGCCTGCTGCAAAGCCCAGCACATCGCTGCCGGTGTGTACCACTGCTGCATAACCGGCGATGGCAGCGCACAGCATCATGCCCTCGGCACCTAAATTGACCACGCCGGATTTTTCGTTGATGAGCAAACCCAAAGCGGCGATGGCCAGCACGGTGCCTGCGTTGAGGGTTGCGCCTAGTAACAAGGCATAGGTTTCCATCACACCATCTCCGCGCGTGGGGCTTGCCAGCGCAAGCGGTAGTTCATGAGGACATCACAGGCCAATAAGCTAAAGAGCAGCAAGCCTTGGAACACGCCGGTGAGTGACTTGGGCAAACCCAAACGCGATTGCGCCAACTCGCCGCCAATGTAAAACATGCTCATGAGCAGTGCAGAAAACACCATGCCCACCGGGTGCAAGCGCCCGACAAAAGCCACGATGATGGCGGCAAAACCATAGCCCACCGGCACATAGGGGGTGAGCTGGCCAATCGGGCCAGCCACCTCCAAAGCACCCGCTAAACCGGCCGCGCCACCCGACACCAACAAAGCCACCCAAATGGCGCGGCGCGATGAAAACCCGGCGTAGCGGGCCGCTTGTGGCGCCAAGCCGCCGATTTGCTGCGCCCAACCTGCGCGGGTACGAAACAAAAACACCCACATCACCAACACGCCCAGCAGCGCTAATATCAAACCGATATTGACCCTAGAGCCTTTGAACAGACGCGGAATTTGGGTCGCGGTTTCAAAGGTTTTGGTTTGCGGAAAGTTGTAGCCCAAGGGGTCTTTCCAAGGGCCGTAGACCAAATAGCCCAACACCATGATGGCGACATACACCAACATAAGACTGACCAAAATTTCATTGGCATGGAAGCGGTCACGCAGCCAAGCGGTGATGCCTGCCCACACCATGCCGCCCAGTGTGCCCGCCAACAACAAGGGCACCACCATCCAAGCCCCACTGGTTTTGTCGGCCAACAATGCCACACCTGTGGCGAACACCGCACCCATGACGTATTGCCCCTCTGCGCCAATGTTCCACACATTGGAGCGAAAGCACAGCGCCAGCCCCAAAGCAATCAGCAACAAAGGCGTGGCTTTGACCACCAACTCACCTATTGCATAGCCGCTGCGTATGGGTTCCCAAAAAAACACGGCCAAGCCCTTGACAGGGTCTTTGCCCAGCATCACAAACAAGATGACACCCAGCACCACCGTGAGAACCAAGGCTAACAAGGGCGAGGCAATACGCCAAAAATCGGAGGGCTGTGGTCGGGCTTCGAGTTTGAACATGGTCATTGCACCGATTCTTCAGCGTGGTCCCACAAACCACTCATCCAAGCGCCAATTTTTGCGACCGTGGCATCGGCACATGCGATGGACGGCGACAAACGCCCCTGCGCCATCACATGCAAACGGTCGCTGAGTTCGAACAATTCGTCTAACTCCTCGCTGACGACCAACACCGCGCAGCCAGCGTCTCGAAGCGCCATTAAGGCAGCGCGGATTTGCGCCGAAGCGCCCACATCGACGCCCCAAGTGGGCTGGGAAACAATCAACAGCTTGGGGGATGCGTCGATCTCGCGTCCAACGATGAATTTTTGCAAATTGCCACCCGAGAGCGACTGCGCCAAGGCCTGTGCGCCACCCGCCTTGACTTGGTAGCGACTGATGATGGACTCGGCTTGGGTTTTCAAGGCGGCCATGTCGATCCAACCGGCGCTGTTGATGGCGTCGTCCCGCGTGAGCAAGAGGTTGTGCGCCAAACTGAGGCTAGGTACCGCGCCTCGGCCCAAGCGCTCATCAGGTACAAAATGCAAACCACGTTTGCGGCGGTACGCAGGCCCTTGCGAGCCCACAGCTTGCCCTTGCAAACAAATGCTGTCATCAGGTGCGCGGGTGTCCTCGCCGCTCAAGGCATACAGCAGTTCGCGCTGCCCATTACCGGACACGCCAGCGATACCCACAATTTCACCTTGGCGCACCTCTAAATCTATGGGCTGCAAATTCATGCCAAAGGGGTCGAGGCGCGGCAAACTGAGTTGCTTGACAGCCAAAACCACCTCACCTGGTTGGCTGGTTTGGTGTACCAAGGCAGAGGGTTCGCTGCCAATCATCATTTGGCTGAGCGAGGCATTGGTCTCTTGGCTGGGAATGCATTCACCACTGACACGCCCACTGCGCAACACGGTGCAGTGGGTGCACAAAGCACGGATTTCATGCAGCTTGTGGCTGATGTACAAAATGCTGCAACCCTCTTCTACCAATTGGCGAAGCACAGCAAACAGTTTGTCCACCGCTTGAGGTGTGAGCACCGAGGTGGGTTCGTCCAATATCAGTAAACGTGGTTCAGACAACAAGGCGCGAATGATTTCCACCCGCTGCATCTCGCCCACGCTCAATGTATGCACAGGGCGCTCGGGCTCTAAATCCAGCCCATAAAGAGCAGCCTTATCGCGGATGCGCTGGGTCACCTCAGCCAAGGACAACGATTTGTCCAAACCCAGCCAGACGTTTTGCGCCACACTCAAAGTGTCAAACAGGCTGAAATGCTGAAACACCATGCTGATGCCCAAGGCGCGGGCTTGCTGCGGGCTTCGAATCTGTACAGGCTTACCGTCAAAGTGAATGTTGCCGGCGTCGGGTTGGACAGCGCCGTAAATGATTTTCATGAGGGTGGACTTGCCAGCGCCGTTCTCACCCAAAATGGCGTGGATTTGCTTGGGCATGACATTCAGGTCGATGGCGTCATTGGCCAGCACCGCTGGATAGCGCTTGCTGATGTGCGACAGTGCCAGCAGCGGCGTGCTCATGGGCGGCCATGCACCCGCTGACTAAGCGGTGCAACAATCCCACTCCAACAGAAACACAATGTTCGCATGACCTTTCCAAACCTTGAACTGCTGCACCGTAAGCGGTGGCACACGCTTTCCAATGTACCACCGGCTCGCACCCTGCTTGAGGTTTTGCGTGAGGATTTAAGAGCCACCGACACCAAAGAAGGTTGCGCCTCAGGCGACTGCGGCGCTTGCACCGTGGTGCTGGGACAGGGCGAAGAAGCCCATACAGTGAACAGTTGCATACGCATGGCGCACTCTGCCCATGGCCTGCAAGTCACCACCGCCAGTGACCTGTCTGCCAACGGCCAGCTGCATCCGGTGCAACAAGCGCTGGTTGACCACCATGCCTCGCAATGCGGGTTTTGCACACCTGGGTTTGTGATGAGTTTGTACGACCTCTACAACCGCGCCCAAGGCCAAGCTGTCAGCCGCGACGAGGCCATGGAAGCCATTTCTGGCAACCTCTGCCGCTGCACTGGCTACCGACCCATTCTTGAGGCGGCCATGGCGATGCACCTGTACCCGTCGCCTACGCCGGCCTTGGCTGCACCTGCTCCTGAGTCAGCCAACCAACGCGACCCGCTGAATGCCGATTACGCCTTGCCCACCTCCTTGCGCCAATTGCTCCAACTGCGAGCGCGCTTTCCCCAAGCGCACATCATGGCGGGGGGGACTGACGCTGGATTGTGGATCACACAGCAGCACAAAAGTTTTGAGCAAGTGATTGACCTCACACGCGTGGCCGAGTTGCGACGCATTGAAAACCACACACACCACATCGCCATTGGCGCTGCGGTGAGCATCCACGACGCTTTTGCTGCGTTGGCCAAGCGCCGCCCCGCTGTCACCGCCTTTGCGCATCGCTTTGCGGGTCGCCCTGTGCGCCAGTCGGGTACCTTGGGCGGCAATGTGGCCAATGGCTCCCCCATTGGTGACTCCATGCCCCTATTGATCGCTTTGGGTGCGCAAGTGGTGCTGATGGCTTGGCGCAACGGGCGCATGGTGCATCGCCATGTGCCGCTGGAAGACTATTACATTGGCTATCGACAAACTGTGTTGGCGCCCGACGAGTTGCTGTGCTGGATCGTCGTCCCACATCCAACGGCTGATGAAAAACTGCATTGTTACAAAGTATCCAAGCGCATAGAAGATGACATCTCCAGCGTGTGCTTGGTGCTCAATATGCACTTGCAGCAAGAGCACATTGACCAGGTGCGAATTGGTGTTGGCGGTGTGGCCGCGACGCCCGTTCGGGCTTTGCAAACCGAGGCAGTTTTGCAGGGACAAGCGCTAAGCCAAGCCAGCTTAACCAAAGCCCAAGATACTTTGGCGCATGAATTCAACCCGATCAGCGATATGCGGGCCAGCGCCGATTACCGCCGACTGCTGCTGCGCAACTTGCTGCAACGCGCTTGGCTGCAACCGAATGGCCAAGGCTTGACGCAGTTGGAGGATTTGACATGAATGCGCAAGCGCTTGACAAATCGACACAGCACGAAAGTGCACACCTGCATGTACAAGGCCTAGCCGCATACATCGACGACTTACCACTAACAGAAGGCACGCTGCACGCTGCGCCCCTCCTCAGCCCTGTGGCGCGGGGGCGCATGGTGTCGCTGGACTTGCGAGCGGTGCTCGCCGCATCTGGTGTGCGAGCGGTCGTCACCGCTGACGATATTCCTGGCGACAAACTGCTGGCCACGTTTATCCATGATGAACCCGTTTTTGCCATCGAGCGTGTGGAGCACATTGGCCAAGTGTTGGGTTTGGTGGTGGCGGACAGCCACGCCCAAGCTCGCGCAGCGGCGCAGTTGATGGTACTGAAAGTAGATCCTGAGCCACCCGTTTTGAGCGTCAAGCCCGTCGTTGTGAGCGAAGTGTCATCGCGAGAAGCGCAGCGACATGGCGATCTGGATGGCGTCGCCATGCCAAAGGTCCTGCCCAGTGTGCAGGTGAAACGCGGCGACGCGGCCCATGCCATGCGCGAAGCGCCACACCAGTTACATGGCCAATTGGAAATTGGCGGCCAAGAGCACTATTACCTTGAAGGTCAAATTGCCTACGCCCTGCCCCAAGGCAACGGCGAATGGCTGGTACACAGCAGCACCCAACACCCTGGCGAAGCGCAGCACTGGATTGCACACGCTTTGGACATTCCTTTGCACCGAGTACGGGTGAAGTGTCGGCGCATGGGCGGCGGCTTTGGTGGCAAGGAAACCCAGTCGGGGCATTTGGCGGTTTGGGCCGCGCTGGCCGCGCACAAAACCGGCAGACCCGTGAAGATGCGCTTAAGCCGTGAGGACGATTTTCTGGTCACCGGCAAACGCCACCCGTTCAGCCACGATTACCAAGCAGGGTTTGACGCACAAGGGCGTTTGCTGGCTTTGCAAAACACCCAATGGGCGCATTGCGGTTTCAGCGCGGATCTCAGCGGCCCCGTGTCTGACCGCGCGGTATTTCACACCGACAACGCCTATTTTTTAGAGGCGGTGGATATCGTCTCGCACCGCATCAAACTCAACACCCAAAGCCACACCGCGTTTCGCGGCTTTGGTGGTCCGCAAGGCATGTTGTTGATTGAAACGGTGATGGGCGACATCGCCAGGCAGTTGCAACTCGACCCGCTGGATGTGCGCTTACGCAACCTGTATGGTGATGCACCGCGCAACACCACGCCCTTTGGCATGACGGTGGAAGACAACATCCTGCCCCGCCTCATGCCCCAGTTGGCGGCAGATTGCGACTACCGAAAACGCCGCGATGAGATCCGTGCTTTCAATACCCAAAACGCGGTCATCAAGCGCGGTATCGCCATCACGCCGGTGAAGTTTGGCATCAGTTTCACCGCCACCCAATTCAACCAAGCGGGTGCTTTGGTGTCGGTCTACACCGATGGCAGCGTACAGGTCAACCATGGCGGTACCGAAATGGGCCAAGGCTTGCACACCAAGGTGTGTGCCATCGTCGCCCAAGTGCTGGGGTTGGGTGTGGACCAAGTGCGCATCAGCAGCACGGATACCGACAAGGTTGCCAATGCCAGCGCCACCGCAGCGTCCAGTGGCACCGATTTGAATGGTCGCGCTGCAGAACGTGCCGCTTTGCAAGTGCGCCACAACCTGGTTGAGTGTGTGGCCAAAGCCGATGGCTGCTCGCCCCATGAGGTGGTATTCAAGAATTGCAAGGTACGCACACCCAAACAAGTGCGCAGCTTTGCGCAAGCCGTTCAGTACGCTTACAGCCAACGGGTGCAACTGTGGAGTGACGGCTTTTATGCCACACCCAAAATCCACTACGACCGTACTACCTTGAGTGGCCGCCCCTTCTACTACTTCGCCTATGGCGCGGCATGTAGCGAAGTGGCCATCGACACCCTGACCGGCGAGTACAAACTGCTGCGCGTAGACATCTTGCATGACGTCGGGCATTCGCTCAACCCTGCGCTGGACATTGGGCAAATTGAGGGCGGCTTTGTACAAGGCTTGGGCTGGCTCACCACCGAAGAACTGGTGTGGGGCGCTGACGGCAAACTGCTGACAAGGGGCGCCAGTACTTACAAAATTCCCACTGCCGCCGACATCCCCGCGCACTTTAATGTGAAGTTTTGGCACGAGGCCAACCCCGAGGACAACATTGGCGGCAGCAAAGCCGTGGGAGAGCCGCCCTTCATGTTGGCCATGAGCGTCTTCGAGGCCTTGCGCGATGCGGTGGGTGAAGCCCTTGGCGGACACGAACCGGTGCGAATGGACGCGCCAGTCACCCCCGAGCGGCTGCTGATGGCTTTGCAAAAGAACAACGTATGAGCTTGCACGCCTACCGCGCCTCTTTGCTGTGGTTTCCAGACCCTGCCAGCCACCATATTCAATTTGAGCAAGACGGTTTGTTGGTCACAGAACGCGGTGTTGATGGCATAGCACGCATCAAAGCCATTGGTCCCCACACCTTGCTGCTGGCCGAATACCTGCAAGTGGCTTGCACCGATTGGCGTGGTCGCTGGATTGCCCCGGGCTTTGTCGATATGCACATCCACTATGCGCAAACCGACGTCATTGCCTCACCCTCAGACGGCCTTTTGCCTTGGCTGAACAACTACACCTTCCCCCAAGAAATCCGCTTTGCCGACCCCGTCCATGCACGTGAAGTGGCGCATTTCTTTTTTGATGAACTGCTGCGAAACGGCGTGACCACGGCCCTGAGCTTTGCCACCGCGCACACCGCGTCTGTGGATGCCTTTTTCCAAGAAGCCCAAAAACGCCAGTTGCGTATGTTGGGCGGACGGGTATTGCAAGACCGCCACAGCCCCGACGGACTGCGCGACAGCAGCGCCCAGCAAAGTCTGTATGAGACCGAAGAGCTGATCGGGCGCTGGCACGGCGTGGACCGCTTGGGCTACGCCATCACGCCGCGTTTTGCGCCCACCTCCAGCCAATCGCAGTTGCGTGGCGCGGGTGAGTTGGCCGCGCAGAACCCCAGCGTCTGGGTGCAAACCCATGTAGCGGAGAACGCGGATGAAATTCGATGGGTGGCCGAGTTGTTCCCCCATGCGCGAAGCTATTTGGGGGTGTACGAAGAGATGGGCTTGTTGCGCGAGCGTTCGGTGTACGCGCATTGCTTGCATTTGGACGCGAATGACCGCGACTTGATGGCCGAGCGCGGCGCGGCGGCAGCGGTGTGTCCCACCAGCAATTTGTTTTTAGACAGCGGTTTTTTTGATTTTCAACTCGCACAGTCGCACCGCCAGCTTCACGGCTTGGCCAGCGATGTGGGCGGCGGCACCAGTTTCAGCCCGTTTCACACCATGCACGCCGCCTACACCGTGGGGCGTCAAAGCGCAGGTAAAAATGGTCACTCACTGAGCGCTGAGCACCTTTGGTGGCTGCACACAGCTGGCGCCGCGCAAGCTTTGGACTTGAACGGTGTGGTGGGCAATTTGGCGGTGGGTTGTGATGCCGATTTTGTGGTGCTCAACCCTGCTTCTACGCCTTTGATGGCACGCCGAACATTTACTGCAGATTCTTTGCAAGAGCAGCTGTTTGCCATGATCGTGTTGGGCGATGATCGCCTCATTGAGCGGGTGATCGTCAACGGTAACTAGCCCGTCAGTACCTTGAGTTGTCATCGCGAGCGAAGCACAGCAACGAAGCAATCTCGAACAACGCATGCTCATCAAATTAGGCAGCCTCATGGTCTTAGCCATTGGCATGGTGGCCACCTTGGTCAAATTGCTTTAAAGCACCAACAAAGCCCTGAAGTCGTTCACATTGGTGTGGGTGGGGCCGCTCACCACCAAGTTGCCCAAGGCCTCAAAAAAGCGGTAGCTGTCATTGCGGTCTAAAAAGACCAAGGGCTTCAAACCCAATGCATCAGCCCGCGCAAGCGTGTCGGGAATCACCAGCGCACCCGCGTTGTCTTCCACGCCGTCAATGCCATCGGTGTCCGCAGCCAAGCCCCAAACACCTTTTTGTCCTTGCAAGCCCATGGCCAGCCCCAAACAAAACTCTCCTGCTCGACCGCCTTTGCCGCGTGGCGTGTCAGGCGCTTGCGGGCGCACCGTCACCGTGGTCTCACCCCCACTCAAAATCACACAGGGCTTTTGAAACGGGCCCTCGCCACGGGCGGCAGCCCGTGCCAGTGCCGCATGCACCTTGCCCACTTCACGTGATTCACCTTCCATTTCATCCGACAAGATATAGGCATTCAAGCCAGCAAGACGGGCCATATCAGCTGCGGCTTGCAAAGACTGTTGAGGCGTGGCCAACATTTGCACGCTGTGGCCTTGGAAAACGGGGTCTGCTGGTTTGGGTGTCTCCAGAGTGCTTGAGCGCAAAGCGGCCCACACCGGTTCGGGCAAAGCAATGCGGTAACGCTCCAAGATGGCGATGGCTTGCTCGCAGGTGCTGGCGTCGGGGACTGTCGGACCGCTGGCAATGACGGCGGGATCGTCACCCGGCACATCGCTGATGGTCAGCGTCACCACTTGCGCGGGGTGGCAAGCCGCCGCCAAGCGCCCGCCCTTGATGCGCGAAAGGTGCTTGCGTACCGTGTTCATTTCCAAAATATTGGCACCGCTTTCCAGCAAAGTTCGGTTGATTTGCTGCTTGTCCGCCAAAGTCAGGCCTTCTGCGGGCAAGGTCAGAAGTGCCGAGCCCCCGCCTGAGACCAAACAAATCACCAAATCATCTTGCGTGAGGCCTTGACACAAAGTCATCATGCGCTCGGAGGCCTTGAGCCCAGCAACATCCGGAACGGGGTGGGCGGCTTCCACCACCTCGATACGCTGCAAAAGGCCAACAGGTCGCGGCGGCGTGTGGTGGTAGCGCGTGACCACCAAACCAGATATGGGAGCGTCCATGGGCCAAAGCGTTTCCAAGGCATGAGCCATGGCACCAGCAGCTTTGCCCGCACCCAACACCAAGGTGCGCCCTCGTGGCACAGAAGGCAAACAAGCTGGCATGTTCAACAAGGGCTGGGCACGCGCAACCGCCGCGTCAAAGAGTTGGCGCAAAAACTGGGCTGGATCTTGTTGGAATGAGGCAGGGACAGACATGGCGGGCGAGCATAGCGCATTGCCTCAAGTTCAGCCCTTTGGGGTCGATTCACAGTTATCCCAAGCTGCGACTGCACACCATGGCAACGATTGATTTCAAAAAATACCTGCAAACTGACACCGAACAGAACGAGGACCTGTGGGTCTGGTTTGCTTTTGTGGTGTTTTTCCCTTTGGTGATTTTTTGGTACACGGGTCGCATGTTGACCAAAGGCGTTGAAGCTGCGCACGACCAAATGGCGACGAACGCCAGACGACAAATGATTCGTGACAACCACCTAGAAGAAGAAAAAGGTTTGCGTCGTTTGAAAATGCAAAAAGAGCACCAAGCGTATTTGGCGGAACGTGAAAAACGTCTGCAAGCCTACGAACAACAACTCAGGGCAGCGCCCCCGCCTCAAACCAGCTAGCCAGCGCCTGACGCTCCTGCGGCGTGATGCCCGTAGCGTTATTCATGGGCATTTGCTGCAACACCACCACCTGCTGATACACCGCTTGCGCATGGGTGCGTAAAGCCTCGGGGGAATCGAGGCGCAGATTTTTCATTTGCACCTGCGGGCCGTGGCATGACACGCACCGCTGGTCCACAATGGTCTGCACCTGCGCAAAGCTGACAGGTTCTTGCACTAAAGATGAAACCGGCGCAGGACGCAAAGCCACGATCACCCCCACGATGAGCACCACCCCCACAGCCGCAAACGGCCAAGGGTTGGCTGCCCGCTGCAAGTGCCAAGCGTGACGCTGCACAAAGAACTGCCTGATTAAAGCACCGGCCAACATCAAAACCAGCAGCAACATCCAACGCTTTGGATGGGCATACAAAAACCCATAGTGGTTGGAGAGCATGGCAAACACCACTGGAAGGGTGAAATAGGTGTTGTGCACACTGCGCTGCTTGCCGCGCTGCCCATGAATAGCAAAAGCCTGTGCGTCATAGGGCTGACCCGAGGTCATGGCAGCCACCACCTTGCGCTGCCCTGGGATGATCCACACCAACACATTGGCGCTCATGGCGGTGGCCATCATGGCGCCCACCAGCAAAAACGCTGCACGGCCGGCAAACAATTGGTTGGTACCCCAACACGCCAGTGCCAGCGTGGTGAGCATGACCAAACCTATCCATAACTCGCCGTTCTTGCGAAAGCCGACCCAACGGCAGGTCAAGTCGTAAACCAGCCAGAAAACCACCAGCAAGGCCACGGCCACCGCACCTGCGGACAGCGGCGCCCAAGCCAAGACATTTTTGTCAATCAAAAACGTGTTGGCATTCCACAGGTAAAGCACGCAAAACAAGGCGAAACCGCTCAGCCACGTGCTGTAGCTTTCCCAGTAAAACCAATGCAATTTGCCGTGGATGCGCCCAGGCTGACCCAGGTACTTTTGCGGGTTGTAAAAACCCCCGCCATGCACCGCCCACATCTCCCCGCCAACGCCCTTGGCGCGTAAGTCATCGTCCTCGGGGGGGATTAAGTTGCTGTCTAAAAAAACAAAGTAAAAAGACGAGCCAATCCAAGCGATCGCGGTGATGACATGCACCCAGCGCAACAACAAATTAACCCACTCCAGCAGATAAGTTTCCATAAGGGGATATTAATCGGGGTCAGATCCCGATTAATTAATTGGGATCTGACCCCGATTGTTTCAAGAGTTGAGCTGCTACTGCTACAGCAATCACCTCAGGCTGCTTTCCGCTGATGCCAGGCAAGCCAATGGGGCAGGTGATGCGCTGAATTTCCTCTTCGGCAAAACCCTTCTCGCGCAGGCGGCGCTGAAACGTGGCCCACTTGGTGGCGCTGCCTATCAACCCAATGAAAGGAAGGTCGTCGCGCAGGCGCAGGCGAAGCAGGCAAGCGCCCGCCACATCCAAGTCTTGGGCATGGCTGAAACTCATGATCAGCACTTGACTGTCAGGCGCCAAATCCGCCACCGCGGCTTGCACGGGGTCGCTGTGTTCGGTTTGCACTTGCGCGGGCAAATGGGTGGGAAACACCTCATCGCGGCTGTCAATCCAGCGCACCGCAAAAGGCAGGTGCGACAGCACCTGCACCAAAGCCCGCCCCACATGCCCACCGCCAAACAAGGCCACCGGCGACAAAACGGGCGTCAAACGCTGTTGCAGCAGGGGAAGGTCTTGGTTTGAAATAGCTTCAAAACTCAGCTCCACCGCGCCGCCGCAGCACTGCCCCAAGCTCGGACCCAAAGCCACCCGTTGCAAAGGAGGCAGCACTGCCAATCCTTGCAGGGCTTGGCGCGATTGGGCCATCGCCTGCCATTCGAGTTGTCCGCCACCAATGGTGCCAAGCTCTCCTTGCGCAAACACCGCCATCCAAGCCCCCACCTCACGAGGCACCGAGCCATGTGCGGCCACCACCGTCACCAAAACCGCCGGTTCTGTTGCCAATCGCTGGGTCAAAGGGGCAAGCATGTTCACACCAGGCCTCGGGTAATCATGGTTGTCAAATTCAATCATTGGTCGCAGAGTATGCCTTCACCCTTTGTGAATGGGAGAGGCCATGCGGTTTGAGCTTATAGGTCAATCTTTGCTTGTTGTCGTGGCGATGGTGTTGGCGTCATGCTCGACCAAGCCCATCACTGCACCTGAACCTGCCCCTGTCGTGCCTGCCCAAGCGCCCGACACCAAGCCAGCAGAGGTTGCTGCTGAACCCAGCAGCGGAGCAACAGACTTGCCCAGCGCCATTGAACCTGAGGCAGCTGCTAGTAACAAAGACACTGCACCCACACCCATCAACCAAGCGCTATCGTCTGCGCAAACCAGTGCCGACTACCGTAAAGATGCCGCGCACCATATATATCAGCGACTGCCAGAGCGTATTTACAAGGGCAAGCTTCCGCCCTTGTTAAAAGCCGTGGTGGTGGTGGATATCCATATAGAGCCTTCAGGACAGGTAGGGCGCATCGATTGGGTACGCTTGCCCAAACATGCGCCTGAGGTAAAGCTCGATATTGAGCAAGCCATCCGACAGTCCGCTCCGTTTCCAGCACCCAAGTACCTCAAGCAAGTCAGCTTCACCGAAACATGGCTGTTGCACCGCAGTGGGCGCTTTCAGCTTGATACCCTGACCGAGGGGCAACTCTGAACTGACTCAAGAGCCTCGGTAGGTCGAGTAACTCCAAGGGCTGACCAACAGCGGCACATGGTAGTGCTGGGTCACATCGGCGATGCCAAAGTCCAAGCTGACTTCGTCCAAAAAAGCCGGTTCTGGCAGCGCCACACCGCGCAAGACAAAATAGGCTTTCACTGCAAACACCAAGCGGTAGGTGCCCACCTGTAAATTCGCGTTGTCTAACAGCGGCCCGCCCTCGTGCCGGCCATCGGCATTCAACACAAAGCGCTTGACCAAACGGATGTCTGTCCCTTGTGTGGCGTACAAAGCCACCGCCATGCCAGCAGCTGGGCAGCCGTGCATGGTGTCCAAAACATGTGTGCTCAATCCCATGGTTATATGAAAAGTTATAGTTGATCTCTCCAGTGTAGCCGCCCGATTTTTTCCCAGCACATGCCTATGCCAGCCGCTCTTGCCGCCATCGAACGACTCAACGCCGCCAGCAATGCAGAGGCTTTGCGATGGCTAGACGGCATCTACGAACACTCGCCTTGGGTGGCAGAGCAGGCTTTGCAGCAACGCCCTTTTCGCAGCTTGTCGCATGTGAAGTGGGTCTTGGCGCAGGTGGTCAGCAGTGCGCCTGCCGAGCAACAATTGGCCTTGGTTCGCGCCCACCCTGTGTTGGCCCCCAAGCCAGCGCTGGACCTCACAGCCGACTCTCACCAAGAGCAGCAAAGTGCTGGTTTGTGGCAGTGCACGCCGGAGCAGGCCCAGAAGTTACAACAACTCAACGCCGACTACCTGAACCACTTTGGTTGGCCCTTCATCGTGGCAGTCAAAGGTCCGCGCGGAAATGGCTTGGGGCCACAACCGATATTGGACACCTTAGTGCGTCGCTTACGCGCATCCCCCACCCATGAATTACAAGAGTGTCTTCGCCAAATCCACCGCATTGCCGAATTGCGCTTGAACGATCGGTGCAATGCTCAGCCCACGTTGGGCGAAGAAGTATGGGACTGGCATGAATGGTTGGCGCAATTTAGCGACGAGGGTTTTGCCGAACGTGGTGAATTGAGCGTGAGCTACCTCACACCTGCGCACCGCGCTTGCGCCAAGACACTGCAACTTGGTATGCAAGCCTGTGGTTTTGATGAGGTGCAAATTGACGCGGTAGGCAATGTGGTGGGACGCTACCACCCTGCCCAAGCCGATGGGCAGTATGTACTGACCGGCAGCCACTACGACACGGTGCGCAATGGCGGCAAATACGATGGGCGATTAGGCATTTTTGTGCCCATGGCCTGTGTACGGGAACTCGCCCGTGCAAAGCGGCGCTTGTCCGTTGGCATTGAAGTGGTGGCGTTTGCCGAGGAAGAAGGCGTTCGCTTCAAAGCCACGTTTTTGGCGTCGGCCGCGCTGACAGGGCATTTTCAAAGCGCATGGTTAGAGCAAACCGACAAAGATGGCATCAGCATGCGACAAGCCATGCAACACGCTGGCTTGAACCCCAAAGACATCCCAGCGCTCAAACGCGATGCGTCCCGCTATGTGGGTTTCATCGAAGTACATATCGAACAAGGCCCTGTGTTGCACAGCATCAATATGCCGCTGGGCATCGTGACCTCCATCAATGGCAGCCGTCGGTACATCGGTGAAATCACCGGCACCGCCAGCCATGCGGGCACCACGCCCATGGGTCAGCGCCAAGATGCCGCCGCCGCCTTGGCCGAATGGTCGGTGTATCTTGAACAACGTGCAACACTTGACGGTGACTCTGTGGCCACCATTGGCATATTGAGTGTGCCCAATGGATCTGTGAATGTGGTGCCAGGGCGCTGCAGCTTTAGCTTGGATATGCGTGCCCCCACTGACGCGCAACGCGATGCACTGGCCGAAGATGTTTTGCAATCCCTTGCACGCATCTGCCAAAACCGTGGCCTGCGCTTCTGCCATGAAGAAACCGTGCGAGCAGCGGCCGCGCCCAGCGACCCGCTCTTACAGCAGGCTTGGGAACTGGCAGTTTCTTCTTTGGGTATTCCCTTACATCACCTGCCAAGCGGCGCCGGCCACGACGCCATGCAATTGCACCGTGTCATGCCCCAAGCCATGTTGTTTGTGCGCGGGGAAAACCAAGGCATCAGCCATAACCCGCTTGAATCCACCACTGCCGACGATATGCAATTGGCCATCGACGCCTTTCAATCCATGCTAGAACTTTTAAATTAAATTTGACTAAATTACCAAATATGACGGTAATTTCTAGTTTTTACTTAATTCACTAAATTCGTATTTTTTGCGAATATCATGCTCTGGCATCAGATAAAGGGATTTATCCCTTCTTTTTCTTGAGAAAGTGAATACACCATGAACAGTTCTTCAACGTCGACCAAGGTCGGCACCGGTCCGACTTTTTCCGACTGGATTTTCATTGCGGTTTTGCTGGGTGCCATTGCTTTGGTGGCTTACTTGGGTGAAATTGCCTTTGAGCACGCCCAGCAAACTGAGAAAAGTAAGCGAAATGGCGAAGCCATGGTGGCTTGGCTAGGAAAAGCCAGTGCGGAACGCTTCAACCCTGACTACCCCGTCAAAGCCTGTGCAGGTGGCGGAGATGCCAAATCCAGTGCTTGGGGCGCATGCCTAGAGCACCTCTTGGCAAATGACTTCAAAAGCATGCAAAACCCGTTCAAAGGTGCACCTCCAGCGTTTATCGAGGCATGCAACCCCAGCGATAAAAGCCTCAAAGGTGAAATTGTGTTGATGAAAAACACAGCCACCCCAGCGGGTTCTGCGGTTGCGGCGGTCAGCTCCAAACTGGCAGCTG
Organism: Bordetella parapertussis; assembly: GCA_945861305.1. Classification (GTDB taxonomy): domain Bacteria; phylum Pseudomonadota; class Gammaproteobacteria; order Burkholderiales; family Burkholderiaceae_C; genus Limnohabitans. Next base: position 30,364 of record CAMATW010000007.1, read on the forward strand.
AAGACAGCATTGACCAAAAACTTCAATTAAGTATCGGTATCTGTGACAAAGGTGCGTACCTTGTCAAAGTTTCTGACGTTGAATTCTGAGGCTTAACATGACACAAGAACTGAACCCCCAAAACACAGCTCAAAAACTGATTGACATTGACTCCGTTGATGCCAAAGCGCTGTTAGGCATTGAAGAATCAGGCCCCAGCATTTCCAGCGATCAGCCCTTTCGCAAGTGGCTGTATGACTGGACGCTGAACCCCAACATCCCCGGTAACTTCCAGCCGGTGCTGGACAAGTGGATAGGCGTTTTGATTGTGGTCAATTTATTTGCATTGGTGCTAGAACACGTGCCAGCGTTGTTTGACCCCTACAAGCAACTGTTTCATTATTTTGATATTTTTTCTGTCGCTGTTTTTGTTTTGGAATATGCACTGCGCTTTTACTTGGCGCCTGAGGATGAAGAATTCCAAAAGAAAAATACACCTCGCGTGGCCTATGTTTTTAGCCCGTTTGCCATCATCGACTTTTTGGCTGTGGCACCGTTTTTCCTGCAAGCCTTTATCCCGATTGACTTGCGTGCCTTGCGGTTCTTGCGGCTGTTGCGAATCCTTAAGTTGTTTCGCATCGTCATTCCAGCCATCAAAGAATTCAAGGAACTCAACCGCGGCCGCACTTTCCGTCAAAAAATCCATGCCTTGGTTTCTCCTAGCGACTATGGCGGTAAATTGCACAATATCTTTGACACCTTCATTGGTATTTGGGTCATTATTTCAGTAGTGGCTGTGGTGCTGGAGTCAATACACAGTGTTCACTACCTCATCAACTTAGAGTTCGTCATTCTTGACACCATAGCGGTGGGTATCTTCACCATCGAGTATTTGATGCGCTTGTATGCCTGCGTGGAGGAGCCACGTTTCAGACATGGCTTCTTAGGGCGCTTCAAGCATGCTCGGCAAACAGCAAACGTCATTGACTTCGTGGCGATTCTGCCGTTTTTCCTTGAAGTGGTGCTGGGATCGGTACTTGACTTACGGTTTTTGCGAACCTTCCGTTTGGCACGTTTACTCAAGCTGACGCGCTACAACGATTCCACCAAGATCTTGACCACCGTCATCGCACGCGAATGGCCGGTCATCAGCGCGTCCGCCTTCATCATGATTTTGATGGTCGTCATGACTGCTTCTTTGGGTTATGTGATTGAAAATGAAGCTCAGCCCGAGAAGTTTGACAACATCCCCAACTCGGTTTATTGGGCGGTGATCACACTGGCTTCGGTGGGCTATGGCGACATCTCCCCCATCACCCCCATAGGGCGTTTCATAACAGTGGTCATGTCCTTGCTGGGTATTGGTATCTTTGCCATCCCTGCGGCCTTGTTGGCCTCGGCTTTTGGCGACCAACTGCACAAAGAGCGCGAGTTGATGAAAAACAATTTGCGCAATATGATGAAAGATGGGTACCTGGATGAAACAGAAGCCGCCTTGCTGCGCGTAGAAGCCAAGCGCTTGCACATCACGGTTGAAGAACTCAATGTCTTGCTAGAGCACATACACACCGAACGCGAAAATGCCAAGCACAAATCGGTGTTGCCATTGCACGTCATAGCTGATCGACCCGATCATGCGGTTGAGCACTACAAAATGCTTCTATCGCAAATCAACCAGTTGGCTCTTCTAACTGACGCCGCCAAGTTTGAGCAAGCCGCGAAAACTTCTGACAGCCTCACCGCCAAAGAATTGGCCTTGTGGCAACAAATCAAAGCCCGCAGTTGATATTTTTAGAGCAAGCTCCTTCGACCGCTTAAGTTTGACGGTTATGTGTGGGGAGCTTGCTCGCCCCTTTTCTCTTTTTTAGTATTGCGCCATGTTCGAGCAACGAAAAACTACTTTAATGGAGATTCTTGAAGGTTCTCCCTTACAACCCCTGTCGAGGTATGCAGAGTGGATGATCTCTGCTGTAGTCTTGGTGAATTGCTCTGCTGTGATTTTGGACTCGGTACCCGAAGTTCATGCGCAGTACAAAGATTTTTTTCATGAACTCGAGTTTTGGAGTGTGATGTTTTTCACGGCCGAGTACCTGATGCGGGTTTGGTCGTTGGGCGCGAAATACGCTGGCGACTCATGGAAAGGTCGGCGCGAATACATGTTCAGCGCTTTTGGTTTGGTGGACTTCTTCGCCACCATGCCTTACTACTTGCATGTGTTCTTCCCATTGCTAGATCTACGCATATTGCGGGTCTTGCGTTTGCTGCGTATTTTGAAACTGTCCAAATACAACTCCGCCCTGCAAGACTTGTTTTCTGCGGTGTACTCGGAGCGACGTGCGTTTGGATCTGCGGCTTTTTTGCTCACCATTGCCACCATCGTGTCTGCTTCGCTCATGCACTTTGCTGAAGGCCATGCACAGCCTGAACATTTCGGAACGATTCCGCATTCCATCTACTGGTCAATCGTCACCATCACCTCTGGCTTTGGCAATGTAGAACCCGTCACCAAAGGGGGCGAGGTCATTGCCTTGCTCACCGGCTTCTTAGGTGTGTGCATGGCGGCCATCATGACGGGTATCGTGGCCTCGGCATTTGCCAATCAAATGTCACGCAAAAAATCCGCCTACCAAGCGCAATTGCGGCAAGTATTGGCCGACGATGTAGTGACCGACGCTGAGAAGGACGCTCTCAAACGCTTGCAAATACAGTTTCGCTTGAGCGATAAAGAAGTACAAACCATGATGGATCAGGCCAAAGCCGGGAAAAAATCATGAACAGCACGCTGGAGATGTCAGCCTTTCGCCGGACCAAACGGCGTGTCTTCCATATCCTTGAGGGTGATGTGGCGGACCCTGCCAGCCGTTTTTGCGAAATCTTTATCGCGGCCCTGGTGATCTTGAATGTGTTGGCGATTATTTTGGAATCTGTTCCTGAAATTCACGAAGCAGCGGGTGCGTACTTTCACGTTTTCGACCTCTTCAGCGTGGTTATCTTCTCTATCGAGTATCTGTTGCGTGTATGGTCTTACAGCGAAAAATACACCGAACCCGGCGACAGCCCTTGGAAGGGACGCAAAGAATATATGTTCAGCTTTTTTGGTTTGGTGGACTTTTTCAGCACCGTGCCGTTTTACCTGCAACTGTTGATGCCCGGCACCGATTTGCGTGTGCTGCGAATGTTCCGTTTGCTGCGTATTTTCAAACTGTCACGCTACAACAGCGCCATGGACGATATGTTTGAAGCTATCAAGTCGGAAAAAGATTCTTTTTCCTCAGCGCTGTTTTTGTTGTTCATCAGTGGCTTACTGTTTTCTTCACTGATTTACATCATTGAGGGCCATGACCAACCAGAAGTCTTCCCCTCTATTCCTGCCGCCATGCACTGGTTTATGTTGACCATCATTTCAGGCTGGGGCAATGTGGACCCCGTGACATTCCCTGGCGTGGTGCTGGTGATCATCACGCAAATTTTGGCCATCGCCTTGGCAGCTATCTTGACCGGTGTGGTGTCTACTGCTTACACCACACAGGTGGCTCGCCGAGAGGCTTTGTACGAAATGGAAATCCGTGAAGTATTGGCCGACGGTGTCGTCTCAGAAGAAGAAGCTATCAAACTCAAAAATATGCAGGCCAAGTATGGCATGTCAGACGAGCAAGTAGAAGCGATCGCAGCACAAGTTCGTGCTGAAAAGGATTTACCCGAGTAAGCCAGCACGCTATATCCACAACTGGAGACGATGATGCAAGACATGGGAACCACCTTGGTTATTTGGGCAGCCATTTTGGGTGCGATTGCGGCAGGTTCTATGGTGCTTGGCGCCATTGTTGGCATCACCACGCCGATGTCAAACTCCACCGTTGGGGCCATGTGCGGCTTTGGCGCTGGTGCTTTGATCTCTGCGTTAGCGCTGGAACTGGTGTCGCCCACCGTTGAAGCCCTGGCCCACGCCGATATCGCCGACCGTGCGGAAGAAATTCACCACTTCATCACCCTCTTGCTGGCCATGCTGGGGGGTGGCTTGATCTTCATACTGCTTGACCAATTGCTCAGTGCGCATGGTGGCTATTTACGCAAAGGTGCTTACGTGATTGCCCAGCATGCGCGTAACAAAACCAAGCGGCAAGCTGACTTGATGCAGTCGATTGGCAACTCCTCTTTTTTCAGCAGCATGTCCCCTGACATGATGCATGATTTGGTCAAGCAGTTGCATCCCAAATTCTTGGTCCAAGAGGAAGCCTTGTTCTCTATCGGTGACTCTTCCACCGAGCTGTACATCGTGCGCTCAGGGTCTATCACCTTGACGCACTCCGATGGCAGCAGTCACACGGCGGAGCGGGGAGACTTGTTGGGTGAGGTGTCTTTCTTGTCGCACCAAGCCCACAGCACCACCGCTGTGGCAGAGCATGGTCCAGCCGAGCTACTCGTGCTACACAAATCACAGTACGATGTTTTTTCGCGCAGCCATCCCGAATTTGTGACCTCTGTTCGGGAACTGGCCGCTCAACGTATTTTGGAAAACAAACGCCATATCGACCAAGCCGCTGTTGCCAAGCAAGCATGGGCCAATTTGGCGATTGATGCCATCCGAACTGGCGGCAGTGAAGTTCCCACCGCCACCGACTTGAACAATATGAAAGAGGAACACAACAACGCAGGCATGGCCATTTGGTTGGGCAATTTGCTCGACGTGATTCCTGAGAGTTTTGTGATTGGCACGGTCATGCTGTCCATCGTGGCGGCCAAAGTGGCTGCAGGTGTTCCTGTGACCTTTTTTGAAGTCATGCCGCTGACCTTGGTCGGCGCCTTGTTTTTGGCCAATTTTCCCGAGGCCTTGTCTGCCAGCGTGAACATGAAGGCCCAAGGTTTTTCAACCTTCAAAATCATTATGCTTTGGTCGGTACTGACCGTCATTTGTGCGGTGGGTGCAGCATTTGGCGCTTATGTCGGCGAGTCTATTCCCCACTCAGCCATGATCGTGGTGGAAGGGATTGCCGCAGGTGCGATGTTGACCATGATTGGCTCGGCGATGCTGCCAGAAGCAGCACATTTATCCACGCCCAATATGGCTGGCTTTTCTACCTTGGTAGGCTTTGTGTCCGCGGTAGGATTCAAGCTTTTTGAATAAAGCCATGGGCTGGCAAGCCAAACTCAGCATCGATTACAGCGTTGAAGATGGTCATTGTGTGGCACGTCATGTGCATGATGGCCCTCTTCGTATTTTGAAGAGCCTTTACCCTGAGGGTGACAAGGTATGTCACAACATCTTGGTCCATCCGCCCAGCGGCTTGGTGGGTGGTGACAGCCTTGATATCAAGCTACATCTTCATGAATATGCCCACGCTTTGCTCACCACCCCTGGGGCCACGCGTTTTTACCATTCAGAGGGCTTAACCGCGTCGCAACGCATACACGCTACTTTAGGCTGTGGCGCTCGTCTGGAGTGGTTACCGCTTGAAGCATTGGCCTACAGCGGGTGTTATGCCAGTAACCAAGTGAAATTCAATTTGGCCAGTGACAGCCAACTGATGGCCTGGGATGTCACAGCCTTGGGTTTGCCACATGCAGGTCAAGCGTTTACCTCGGGGCAATATCAGCAACATCTGGAAATTGAGGGGTTGTGGCTTGAGCGGGGATTGATACAAGCCAGCGACCACCGCTTGTTGCACAGCCCCTTGGGGCTGAATGGACACAGCTGCCAAGGCACCTTGGTGTTTGCGCAAGGCAGCGCCATGTCAGACGAGCTATTGCAACAGGTCATTGCACTTGCACGCAAGCTGTGTGAGCAGCATGCTTTGGTGTTGCAAGCTGGGGTTAGCTCACCCGACCCTAGCTTGGTACTGGTGCGGGTGCTGTCTGCTCAAGTGGAGCAAGCCATGGACTTGCTGCGTCGAGTTTGGCTGGTTTGGCGCTCTGAGTTATGGCAACTGCCCGCTGTAGCGCCCCGTATATGGGCAATGTAAACCAACTATTTAAAAGCAAACAAGTACTTCACGCCAGCAGGTCCCGCTTGCAATTCAAAGCGGGTCACCTTATCGATGAAAAATAATTCACCCATTAAATAGTTGGTGGTTTCGCCCTTGGACTTGAGAGCCAAGTCGCCTTCTAATACAAGCCCCAAAACTTCTTGCCGGTTGGTAGATTCAGGCACATTGCGCAGCGGCTCTAATTCACCCAAAACAGGTGAAACGAATCCTTGTTCAGCGAGATGTTGTTTAAACTGTCCAATCCCCTGACCCAAAACAATTGTGTTCGATTCCATTCATACATCATGATGCAGAAATATGTTCGCTTGATGACAATTTGTCGCGTATGGCTTGCCTGTATTTTTCTATTCCCATTGGGTGGCCTTTATGCCACGCCAAACAGCGACATACTGCTAGACATCGTCCAGCATTGTGTTGACCCCAAGCTAGAGAACTATTGCACCCGATGTCGAGCGCCCATTGCAGAAGCGGCCTGCACCCTCGATACTTCCTGCAGAAAAACCACGGAGGTTTGGTCGATCAACACTGAATATGTCGCCATTCGAGATATCAAGATGTGCGGTTGCCCTGCGTCTTTTGTCCACGGACTGGTGATGCCTTTGCAAGCCATCACAGGGGTTGAAGACCTTTTGCGTCCCGAAGGGATATGGCAGTACGCATGGGATATCGCTACAAAACGAATTGAATCCGATTCCATCGCCTTGGTCGTCAACCCGCAGAACTTTAGGTCACAAAATCAACTGCATGTTCACCTGGTTCGCTTAAAACCCCAGGCAAGAGCCGAGTTCAAAAGCATGGCAACAGGGACCAGCCCTAACTTATTGAATGTCTGGAAGATTGCAGCCGAGTTGGCCAAGCAACAAAATTTGCCAGACTACGGTGTGCTTGTAACCAAAGAGGAAAGTGGCGGTTTTAGGGTGGTGGTGACTGCTCAAAGCCCAGGAGGTTTATTCACTCAGTATGTTTGCCGATGATCCTCAAGGTGTCATCAAATTTTCATGCGGCATTTTTAAGATGACTCGTCTTCCCTTTCACTTGCACACCCATGTTCAAGCACTTTGATAAATTACTGTTTACTTCTTTCTTATTTGCCACATTTGGCGCCATTGCTGAACAAAATACCCCCATTCAGAATATTCAACTAGGGCCTAGACCATTTTTTTTGGTCTCCCAAATGAACGATTCACCCTTGAAGCGAAAACTGCAAAATTGCACCAACGGACCTTTCAAGAAATCGGATTTTTCCATTGGTCACCGCGGTGCTGCCTTGATGTTTCCAGAGCACACCGTCGAGTCCTATGAGGCGGCAGCTCGCATGGGCGCTGGCGTGGTGGAGTGTGATGTCACCTTCACCAAAGACAAAGAACTGGTGTGCCGACATGCACAAAATGATTTGCACACCACGACCAATATTTTGCTCACCCCCTTGGCAGCCAAATGCACCAAGCCGTTTAGCCCCTTTGACCCCAACACCAACACACCCGCGTCTGCCGAGTGCAGGGCCAGCGACATCACTTTGGCGGAATTCAAATCTCTGCGCGGAAAAATGGATGGCTTCAACCCTAAGGCTCTGACATCAACAAAATTTGTGGCTGGCACACCTGCTTGGCGAACAGACCTGTATTCAGGGCCCACCAGCGGCACGCTAATGAGTCACAAGGAAAGCATTGCGCTGTTCAAACGGCTAGGTGTGAAGATGACGCCCGAGTTGAAAGAAGCCTCTGTGCCCATGCCATTCGAGGGGTTCACTCAGCAGCAATACGCTCAGAAGATGATTGATGAATACAAACAAGCTGGCGTCAAACCCAGCCAAGTGTTTCCCCAATCTTTCAATGAGCAGGATATTTTGTATTGGATTGGAAACGAGCCAATGTTTGCCAAGCAAGCTGTTTTCCTAGACGCAGCAGAAACTGTCAAAGACTTGCCACCCCTTGAGAAGCTCAATGACTACAAACGAAAAGGCGTCAAGATTGTGGCGCCTCCGCTGTTCGCTTTGTTAGCTTTAGAAGATGGAAAACTGGTGCCATCTGCCTATGCCAAAAATATCAAAAAAGCAGAGCTTGACATCATCACTTGGTCGCTAGAGCGCTCGGGCGTCATGGCTTTGGAGAAAGGCGGTTGGTATTACCAATCGGTCACCGATGGCATCCACCATGAAGGTGACATTCTTGAAGCTCTTCATGTTCTGAACAAGGATGTGGGTATTCGTGGCATCTTTTCAGACTGGCCAGCCACAGTCACTTTTTATGCAAACTGTATGGGACTTAAGTGAAAAATTTACCGAAGTGGATCTCCAAAGTCATTGTGTTTCTTATATCTCTGTTGATACCTGTTTCACCATTGCTTATGTCCTTGCTGTTTTGGAGGAAGAAGTTTATTCTTGAGTACAGCAACAGTGTGAAGAAAATGCGCATCCACTTAGAGGCGATATCGCAAGGGCCTGTGCGACATTTTTTAGAAGATGTTTTTTTACAGAATAAAAATATCCCTGTACAAATACAAGGCTCTTGCGTTCAATGTGGCAATTGCTGCTTAGAGAAAAAGTGCTTCTTTCTAGAACCTGTGGGCGAAGATAAATTCCAATGTGGCATTTACGATTCAACTTGGCGTCGATTCTCCAACTGCAATTCCTACCCACTCCATGCAGAAGATATAGAGCGATACAACTGTCCCAGCTATTCCGTTGTGCCTATTCGCCTTCGAATTCACCCTGAGACAGGCGGAAAACTAAATGGAAACCAACTGACGAATCCCTTTTGATTGCATCTCGCTGCCAGGGCCCTGTGCGATAACTTCGCCGCGCTCCATGACAAGGTAGTGGTCGGCCAATTCCTCTGCAAAATCGTAGTACTGCTCGCACAACAAAATAGCTATGTCGCCTCGTTTGGCCAGTTGTTGGATGACGCGGCCAATGTCTTTGATGATGCTCGGTTGTATGCCCTCAGTAGGTTCGTCCAGTACCAATAGTCTTGGCGCACCCGCCAACGCTCTGGCAATGGCCAACTGTTGTTGTTGACCACCCGACAAATCTCCGCCTCGTCGGTGGCGCATTTGGTCCAAGATGGGAAACATTTCAAATAACTCCGCAGGAATTGGCGTACCTGCTTTTTGCGTGGCCAAGCCCATGCGTAAATTGTCTTCCACCGTCAATCGATTGAAAATTTCCCGTCCTTGCGGCACATAGCCAATGCCAGCTTTGGCGCGTTCGTAGGGGGTTGCCTTGGTGATTAATTGACCATCAAAAGTGATGGTGCCCTCGCGCAGTGGCACCAAGCCCATCAGAGCTTTCAGCAAAGTAGTTTTGCCCACACCATTGCGCCCCAGCAACACCGTCACCTGTCCCGCATGGGTTTGCAAGCTGACGTTGCGCAAAATATGGGAGCCGCCATAGTATTGGTGAATATTTTGTACTTGCAGCATGGCTTAGCGTCCTAAATACACATCAATCACACGCTCATCGACTTGGACTTGCTCGAAGCTGCCTTGGGCCAACACTGAGCCATCGCAAAGCACGGTCACGATGTCTGATATTTGCCGAATAAATCCCATATCGTGCTCAACCACCATCAAAGAGTGTTTGCCCTTTAAAGACAAAAACAGTTCAGCAGTGCGTTCGGTTTCTTGGTCGGTCATGCCAGCAACCGGTTCATCTAACAGCAGCAGTTTGGGGTCTTGCATCAACAACATGCCGATCTCTAGCCATTGTTTTTGGCCATGGCTCAGGAGTCCCGCCATGCGGCTTAGGTCTTGGCTTAATCGGATGGTTTCCAAGACTTCGCACAAACGGTCTTGTTGTACCCCGTTCAATCTGAACACCATGGAAGCCGTCACATTTTTAGCAGTCGCCAACGCAAGCTCTAGGTTTTCCCAAACGCTTAAATGTTCAAACACCGTGGGTTTTTGGAATTTGCGTCCAATACCCAGTTGCGCAATCTCGGGTTCGTTGTGGCGCAGCAAATCGATGGTGCTGCCGAAAAACACCTGACCACTGTCTGGGCGGGTCTTGCCTGTGATGATGTCCATCATGGTGGTTTTACCTGCGCCATTGGGGCCAATGATGCAGCGCAGTTCACCCGGGGCAATGTCCAAGGACAAATTGTTGATCGCTTTGAAACCATCAAAGCTCACGTTCACATCTTCCAAATACAAAATACGACCGTGGGTCAAATCCAGCTCACCCGCTTGCAACACATGACCATAGCTGGCCTCCCTGTCGCCCGAGGACGGCGGTTGCACGCGTCGAAACTGATGCGCTTGCAGGCGTTCGCTGCCTTCGTCAAACAAGTCGGGCGTCATGTTGAGGCGCCTCTAGACAACCATGCTTGGCGTACTTTGTTCCACAAGCCCAAGACACCTTGGGGCATGAACAAAGTCACTGCAATGAACAAGGCGCCCAACACATAAAGCCAAAATTCAGGCGCCACCACTGTCAGCCAACTTTTAGCCCCGTTGACCATGAAGGCGCCCAAGATGGGCCCAAGCAAACTTCCTCTGCCACCCACGGCCGCCCAAACAGCAATCTCAATGGAATTGGCTGGGCTCATCTCGCTGGGGTTGATGATGCCTACCTGCGGTACATACAAAGCACCAGCCACACCACACATCACAGCGGAAATGACCCATATGCTGATCTTGTAGGGCAAGGGTGAGTAGCCACAAAACATGACCCGACTTTCAGCATCTCGGATGGCTTGCAACACCCTGCCAAATTTGCTTTGCACCAACCACCTGGCCATCAAAAAGAAGCCCAGCAAAGTCATTGCCGTCATCACAAACAACACCATGCGCATATGAGGTGTGGCAATGGTCATGCCCAAAATGCGTTTAAAGTCGGTGAACCCATTGTTGCCACCAAAACCTGTTTCATTGCGAAAGAACAGCAACATGAAAGCAAACGTCATGGCTTGGGTGATGATGGAGAAATACACGCCCTTGATGCGCGAGCGAAATGCAAAATAGCCAAACACCGCTGCCAACAAGCCAGGGGCTAACACCACCAACAGCAGCGTAGCTATGAAACTGTCGCTGAAATACCAATGCCAAGGCAAGGTTTTCCAATTCAAAAACACCATGAAGTCGGGCAGTTCAGATTTGTAGTTTCCATCGAGCCCAATTTGCCGCATCAGGTACATGCCCATGGCATAACCACCCAAGGCGAAGAAAACGCCATGCCCTAAGGACAAGATGCCGGTATAGCCCCAGATCAAATCCATGGCCAAGGCACAGATGGCAAAGCACATGATCTTGCCAACCAAAGACACCAGAAAATCGCTCACATGCAAGGGGTGACCTGCTGGCACATACAAATTCAGCAGGGGTGTTATTACCCCTAAAAGCAGGATAAAACCAAGAAATGCCAGCCACCCCATAGGGCTGAGCAATGCGGGTTTAGGGGGAATAGTGATGCTGCTCATCTCAAGCCTCTGCGCTTCTGCCCTTCATCGCAAACAAACCTTGAGGTCGTTTTTGAATGAAGATGATGATCAACACCAAGACCGCAATCTTGGCCAGCACAGCGCCTGTCCAACCTTCTAAAAATTTATTCAGCACACCCAAACCCAGTGCTGCATACACGGTCCCTGCTAACTGCCCCACACCGCCTAGCACCACCACCATGAAGGCGTCCACGATATAGCCTTGGCCTAAATCGGGGCCGACATTGCCGATTTGGCTGAGCGCACAACCTGCTAAGCCTGCAATACCTGAACCCAGCGCAAAGGCATAGGTGTCAATTCTTGCGGTGTTCACACCCATGCAAGAAGCCATGGCACGGTTTTGCGTGACGCCGCGCACAAACAAACCCAAACGGGTTTGGCTGATCAGCAACGCCATGCCCAGCAAAACAGCAAAGGCAAACAACACGATCAGTATGCGGTTCCATGGAAGGCTTAGGTTAGACAGCACTTGTATGCCACCACTCATCCAGCTTGGGTTTTCAACCGCCACGTTTTGTGCGCCAAACAAAGAGCGAACAGCCTGCATCAATATCAGGCTGATGCCCCACGTAGCAAGCAGGGTCTCCAAAGGGCGGCCATACAAAAACCGCAGCACGCTTCGCTCGAGGACTGCACCCACAGCAGCAGCGGTCAAAAACGCCATGGGAAGCGCAGCCAACAAATACCAGTCGAATGCATTGGGAAGGTATTGTCGGAACATGACTTGCACCACATAAGTGGCATAAGCGCCGACCATCATCAACTCGCCATGCGCCATATTGATGACGCCCATCAAGCCATAGGTGATGGCCAAGCCCAAAGCGACCAATAACAAAATCGAGCCCAAGCTGATACCGGTGAACACCACGCCCAAGCGCTCGCCCCAAGCCAGCGCAGCTTTGATGGTGGCAAGCGAAGTGATGATTTGGGCTTTGACTTTTGCATTGGTTTCAACGCCGAGTTGTTGGTTCAATAACAACTGCGCTTCAGGCGATTGGGCTTGACCTAATGTTTGGGCAGCTTGTAACCGCTCTTGAGGGTCAGCCACACTGATGGCCATGGCGGCTTTGGCCAGCATCAAGGCATTTTTCACTTGCTCGTTGGATTCAGCTTGCAAAGCTTTGTTGATCAAAGGCAACTTGGCCGCGTCGGGTTCCTTGGCAAGTGCCATGGCCGCTTGCAATCGAATTTTGTCATCGGGGTTAAGCAACTTCAATGCAGCCAATGCCGCGTCAATTTCACCACGCATACGGTTGTTGCTGATCACATCTTCAGCATTAGGGGGCAGAGGAATTTCAGCAGCAGTCACAGGATCAAAGGCCTTGCCATCGCGCAGGACCAGAACTTGTTTTCCTGCGACTTTGACAGCGTCATCTGCAAGTGCTTGTAAGAAAACAGCAGTGGCTGCATCCGCTTCTTGTAATGCTTGATTCAGTACTTCTAAACGGTTGTCGGTTTCACCTTGCACCATGCCTATGGCTTGGGGATTTGTCAGTGCTTGAGCCACAGATAAACTCAAACAACTGCAAAAAAAGACAAAGCTCAACCTGATGCGGATGGTCCACATGCGACAACTCTCGGGGAAATGGGGCTGGGGATGGAGGGGAAAGGTCAGTGGCGCCTCACCTCGCCACTGACTTGACTCAAAAGAACTTACTTCTTGACAGGTTCGTCAGGCTTGACGTCGTTGCCAGGAATGAAGGGACTCCAAGGCTTGGCCTTCACAGGACCGGGTGTTTTCCAGACCACATTGAACTGACCATCGGCCTTGATCTCGCCAATGAACACAGACTTGTGCAAGTGGTGGTTTTTCTCGTCCATCTTGCTGGTGATACCGCTAGGTGCTTTAAAGGTTTGACCAGCCATGGCAGCGATAACTTTGTCGACATCGGTGGACTTGGCTTTTTCAACTGCTTGCTTCCACATATTGATACCGATGTAAGTGGCTTCCATGGGGTCATTGGTCAAAGCTTTGTCTTTGTGTCCAGCAATGCCCTTGGCTTTTGCGTAGTCAGACCATTTTTTGATGAAAGCATCGTTGGTGGGGTTCTTGATCGATTGGAAATAGTTCCAAGCAGCCAAGTGACCGACCAAAGGCTTGGTATCCACACCGCGCAATTCTTCTTCACCCACGGAGAAGGCCACGACGGGAACGTCTTTGGCTTTCAGACCGGCGTTACCCAGTTCTTTGTAGAAGGGAACGTTGGAATCACCATTGATGGTGGAGACCACAGCGGTTTTGCCACCAGCTGAAAATTTCTTGATGTCAGCCACAATGGTTTGGTAATCTGAGTGACCAAAAGGTGTGTACTTTTCATCGATGTCAGACTCTTTCACGCCTTTGCTGATCAGGTAAGCACGCAAAATTTTGTTGGTGGTGCGGGGGTAGACATAGTCAGTACCGAGCAGAACCCAACGCTTGGCAGCGCCACCGTCTTTGCTCATCAAATAGTCAACAGCGGGAATAGCTTGTTGATTAGGCGCAGCACCTGTGTAGAACACGTTTTTCGACAGCTCTTCACCTTCGTACTGCACAGGGTAGAACAGCAAGCCGTTCATTTCTTCAACCACGGGCAACACCGATTTACGTGATACCGATGTCCAGCAACCGAAAATGACAGCTACCTTGTCTTGACCCAATAACTGTTTGGTTTTCTCGGCAAACAAAGGCCAGTTCGAAGCAGGATCAACCACCACGGGTTCGAGCTTCTTGCCCAAAACGCCACCCTTGGCATTGATTTCATCGATAGCCATAAGGACTGTGTCTTTCAACACTGTTTCTGAAATAGCCATGGTGCCTGAGAGGCTGTGCAACACACCTACTTTGATGGTGTCTGCAGAGTGAGCAATAGAAAGTGTCAGAGATCCGCTGACCAAGGCTGCAGCTGCGGCCAAGGTTTTGAGATGGTTGCGACGGTTAAGCATGAGAGGAACTCCAAGTCGTTCAAGGTTGAAAAGAAACGCGCCTTGTGGGCTACGCTCTTTGGTCTTTGCAAGGCTTGTGCCAACCTATTAACAATGGAATATTGAACTTTTCAGGTGCATTCATCGATTTCACCTGCCTGTATTGCACCAAGTACACGCCCTTAAAAGGTGCGAATGAAGATTTAAGCGCCAAATCAGGGCTTTGGTTTTGACCGGTAGATTTTTATTTGATACGAACCACAGATCCCGTGCCTTTGGACTTGGGCTCTGACTTGTGTGGACTGCTCACGGAACCGGTTACGCCAAGAGCTGACTCTAGAGCATCCTTGGCAGTATTGATGCTATGAGCGACTTCCTCTATGGAGCAGCGTTTATCCATGGAACGATTTCGAATAATTTTGAAAGCTTCGGCATCGCTGATACCACTGGTGTCCATCAGAAATCGTTTTGCCTGCTCAACAACTCTGACTGACTCTACCCGTCCTTCAAGTTTATTGATCCGCTTGAGCAGATCTTCCCGAACCTTGTGCTGATTGACAGCCAACACAATGGCTGACAGCACGCCAAAAGGCTTAACCGGAGAAAATAGCAGCGCTGAGGAATTTAACTGGCAAGCCAAATCAAGAACCGTGGGACTTTCAAATTGCAATACAGACACCACAATTTTATTTTTTAATGTTTTCAGTAAGGTCTGATCAATCTTGATAAAAGCTTCGGGCACCAAGGCCAGCACCACCAGATCAACGCTGAGTAATTCGCTCATCACTGGCGGCCAAACTTGCTGATAAGGCATGCCCAAACGCTCAAGTTGCTGAGAAATCAAACGGCATTCTGCTCCAAGTGGATGGCATAAACCCACTTGCATCTGGCGCAAACCAGCGACCACGCCCTGTTCCATATATCCTCCTTGTCGACAAAAATTTGCAAACTCGGCTCGAGGCACATGCTGTCAAAGTAAAAGATTACAAAGCAGAAATAGCATAGGACATCAAATACGGGTCAGGCCGTACCGTCCTCTTGGATTCCTTCACAATTTCAAAATCTCCTTCTGCTCTGGACCTTCCGATGCGCGAATACACCCAGCAATGGTTGTTATCTGGATCTATACGCACACGACCTTGAGGCGCCTCTACTTCCATACCGCGCAATACTTTGAGCAGACTGTCTGTCTGTACGTCATCTGCTTCTATCAGCGCTTTGGCAAACAGCATAACTTGAAAGTATGCAGATTCCCAGCATTGATTGATAGGCACTTCATTGGTGTGGGTAGCCAATTGCTGCCATGAAGGCACGGGTGAATGTTTGAGCAGAGAGGCAAAGAAGGGGGCCGCTGTGAAGTGGTCGGCTCTGGCAAATGGCTGCATACTTGCCAACTCCGCTTCAGAGGTGGTCAAACTGGCTATCGGCAATGTAAGCGGCTGCAAACCTGCTTGGGCATAAGTTTCATATAAAGCAGCAGTAGAAGAACCAACCACAGTAGAAAAAATAAAGTCAGGTTTGCACGCTGCAATGTCCTCCAGCACAGGCCTGAATTCAGCGTGCATTGCCTCGATGCTGAGGTAATGCTCACCCATGATTTTTCCGCCGAACCCATTGACCATGTCTTTCATGATGCGGTTGGACTCATAAGGGTAAACATAGTCAGAACCAACCAAATAACAATTTTTTCCAAACTTGGAGAACATGAATTCAGCCAAAAAAATGATGTTCTGATTTGGACATGCACCGGTATAAATTACATTGGGTGAAAACTCAAAGCCCTCGTACAAGGTGGGATAAAAAAGCAGTTTGTTGTGTTTTTCAATCACCGGCAGCACTGACTTTCGGCTGATCGATGTGTAGCAACCGAAAATGACACTGACCCCTTGCTCGCTGATCAACTTTTCACTCATTGAAGAAAAAAGGTAAGGGTCGGATTGAGGATCCATATAAAACGGCTTTATTTCTAAACCATACGTTGACAACAGGGCATTGGCCTCATCAATCGCCAGCAAGGTTGCATGCAACTGGGTTTTCTCAATCACGGAGGTAGCACCTGTTTGCGAGAAAAGTACGCCCACAGGAATAACGGTCTTCATGGAATGCTCTTTCTGATTTTTTTAAATACACTGCGCATAGCCAATTCAATATTGACCGCCTCACAAACCACCGTTTGCGACAAGCCAAATATCTTCTGACATATTTGAGCCTGCGAAGAGCCTATTTTCAAACACATCACGCTAACGCCTTCTTCTCTCAATTGAGCGACCACAAATTGGCTGTCTTGCCATAAATAATTTTCATCTGGGCAGTCCACATCACTGGGCACACCGTCGGTCAGCACCAGCACCATGGGTTGCTGCAAGCTATTTACACACAAAGTACTCATGTGTCTCAGTGCAGCACCAAGTCTGGTGGAATAGGCGGCCTGCAGTCCTTGTAAAGAGCGCCGCTGAGTGTCTGTCCATGGTGAAACAAAATCCTTGTGCAGGGTAATGCTGACGGCGTCTTTTGTATTTGAATGAAAACTTGACACACCAAATGGAATACGCGCCGATTGAAAATAATCTGCTAGATAAGTAATTGCTTTTTTTTCCAGATCAAGAATACTCGTGAAACTTCCCGCAATACGATCATTGGCAGATTCAGAGGCATCTATCAGCACCATCACACCGGCACTCAATTGCTGTCGCTGCCACTGCAAAAAAATATTTTCATCTGGGGAAATCTGACAACGCAGATCAATACTGCGCTCTATGGCTTTGTCAAGCCACAGTTGTTCGCTTGAATCAACAGATAACTTGAACTCTCCACGCATTGCGCGCCTTCTTCGGGTTTTCAAGTATGCAGCATGTGCTGCACGAAGCGGAACACGTTGCAAGCCAGAGGCTGGCAACAAACCCAAGTGGTTCACAGTCACAAAGGCTTTATTCAAGTTTTGAGTATCTGCATTCCATTCGTCATAGTAAAAAATCAACTTCTCTTCCTTCGGTGGAAGATCGGGCTCTAAGGGAGATGATGTTCTTGAATGGGTGACCGTTTCCTGCACTTTTTGCTCTGCAGAGGCATCTGTCCAAAGTATGGAGTTGTCATCGCGGTAAGCTGGCCAAACAGCATATTTCGTATGGTCAAACCGGTAACGCATCTGACCAAGGTCGTTGGCTAAAATTGATCCTGCTTCGCGCAATGCAGCAAATCCA
This sequence comes from Bordetella parapertussis, assembly GCA_945861305.1. Taxonomy (GTDB): domain Bacteria; phylum Pseudomonadota; class Gammaproteobacteria; order Burkholderiales; family Burkholderiaceae_C; genus Limnohabitans. The sequence goes on from CAMATW010000007.1 coordinate 47,866, forward strand.
CCACCGCCACTTAAAGCTTGCTCATACATGTCCAACGCCTTGCCGCACCAATAGTCTTCAAATACATTGTGTCTGCGGTTCAGACAGACAGACATTTTGGCTAACTGGGTTTCCACTCCTCCAATTTGCAATGCCTGCTCCATATCCATGCGCGAAGTGAATACGGCCCCTATGCCTTCAATATCGTCATTGATCAAACGCTCTACCCTTTCATCTTCAAGCAAAGATATAAGTGCCAGCGAAAGATGTTTGAATTTACCAACTGGTTGGAAAAATGCGGAGTGCTTTAAATGTGCTTTGGCGTGTGCCACCATGCACAGTAAATCCACGGGCTGGTAGTCGCCCTGCAGCACACCTGAAAGCTTCTGAGACAAACTGTGCGGCAATGACACGCCAAATGGGGTGATTGCTAATCTTTGTTGTTGGTGGCTTCGATCAATCGACACCACAGGCAAGACTTGCTCAGGCTGCTGCAAACCACGCAAGACGGATTCAAGCCACTTATCAGCAATCACTGTGTCCATGTCTACGCAATCACATTTAGACTGCGGCAATAACCAGTGGAAGCATAGCCAGCAAACTTGCTCTGATAGTGGGTTCATCAGTGACGGGATCAATCAATGCCGCCTCCAACAGATTTTGTTGGCCCGTCTTTTGTGACATCAACTTTGCGGCATGGATCAACATACGCGTTGATACCCCTTCAAATAAACCGCTACCGGCCATTTTGCGTGAACTCGCACCAAAATTCGCAAGTGCTCGCGCAAGTGCGGAAGTACAACCCGACTCGCTGGCGATGATGTGCTGCTCAAGTTCAATGGCAGGGTAATCGAAGCGCACCGCCACGAAGCGCTGCTTGATCGATTCTTTCAGGTCACGCATCACGCTTTGATACCCTGGGTTGTAAGAAACCACCAACATAAAATGGGCAGGCGCATGCAAGACTTCACTGGTCTTGTCTATGAATAATTGACGACGATGGTCAGCCAATGCATTTAAAACCACCAGTGCCTCTTGCCGTGCTTCAATCACTTCATCCAAATAACAAATGCCACCTTGCCGCACGGCCAGCGTCAGTGGGCCATCTATCCAAGGAGTCTCATTCCCTTTAAGGATAAATCTGCCCACCAGATCGCTGGCACTGGTGTCCTCATTACAGGCGACAGTCCACATCGGCAACTTCAACTGTTGCGCCATGTATTCGACAAACCTCGTTTTTCCACATCCGGTAGGCCCTTTGATGAGCAAAGGAAGATGATGCTGGAAAGCCTGTCGGAAAACCAGCTCTTCGTCACCTAGCGGATGATAGGAAATAGTCAAAGGCAAATCAACGGTGCTGGGTGGATTGATTGGGAATACCCTCAATCGGTGCCTCATCAGTTCCGGGTGTAGATCGGGTAATGGATTCAACCATTTTGCGTGTGCCTTCAGGGTCGTTAATCCATTTGGAATAAAACTCGAATGGACATGCTGCTACACCGTTGGCATCTTCTCCGGAATTGATTTTCCCAGTGTAGCCACGGTGCAATAACTTGTACAAATGGTTTTGTGATTGCATGGTACGTCGTGCATCGCGAATCAAACTGACAGAAAGCTCTGCGTACTGAATGCCCATATCTTCTTCGCCGCATTCGCCAAGTGTGCGGCCGTCAAAACCGACGATGGCTGAGTGACCGAAATAAGAATAAACCCCATCAAAGCCGGATGCATTGGCAACAGCAACGTAACAATTGTTCATCCAGGCCATAGCCTTGGCAACAATCACCTGTTGGTCTTTGGCCGGATACATATACCCTTGGCAACGCACAATCAACTCAGCCCCGCGCATGGCGCAATCACGCCAGATTTCAGGGTAGTTGCCATCATCGCAAATGATGAGACTGATCTTCATGCCTTTAGGTCCATCGGACACATAAGTGCAATCGCCGGGATACCAACCTTCGATTGGCACCCAAGGCATGATCTTGCGGTACTTCTGCACGATTTCACCTTTGTCGTTCATCAGAATCAAGGTGTTGTAAGGTGCTTTTTTGGGATGCTCTTCGTGACGTTCACCAGTTAAAGAGAACACGCCCCAAACCTTGGCCTTGCGGCAAGCAGCTGCGAAAATTTCAGTCTCTTCGCCTGGTACCGTGGCAGCAGTTTCGTACATCTCTTTAGAGTCATACATGATGCCGTGGGTAGAGTATTCAGGAAAGATGACCAGATCCATGCCGGGCAAACCTTGCTTCATACCAACCAGCATGTCACCGATCTTGCGTGCGTTGTCCAACACCTCAGCCTTGGTGTGTAAACGGGGCATTTTGTAGTTAACAACTGCAACGCCGACACAATCCTTGCTGCTTGAAATATCACCATGTCTCATATGAGTTCTCCTCTGAATTGTTAAATTGTTAAAAATGCCTTGACGGCATCCACGTCCTCCGCTCCCTTGCCGCAGGTATGTACTACAGCCCCACGCTCCAAAACTACCAAGCGGTCAGCCACACTGACAGCAAAACTCAACACCTGCTCTGACAGCAAAACGGTGCAATCGGTTGCCTGCTGTAACTTGATCAATGCAGCAGCAATTTCCTTGATGATGGATGGCTGAATCCCCTCAGTTGGCTCATCTAGGATCAACAGACTGGGACCAGCTGTCAAAGCCCTGCCAATCGCAACCATCTGTTGTTGTCCGCCGGATAAATTACCTGCTTTGCGATCCTTCATCTGAGACAGGACTGGGAACAATTCATAAACAAGGTCAGGAATTTTTTTGAGTCGCCCGGTATTGAGGGACGTCAACAGGTTTTCTTCCACTGTTAACTGACTGAACAACAACCGGCCTTGCGGTACATAACCCATTCCCATTCGAGCACGCTCAAATACGGGCATACGGGTGATGTCCTTCCCCATGAATTCAATACGGCCAGAATGGACAGGCAACAAACCAACCAAGGTTTTAAAAAAAGTGGACTTGGACATGCCGTTTTTTCCAATCACGGCAACGGCTTCGTGCGCTTTCATATCAAATGACACACCATGCAAAACAATGCTTTGACCATAGCCAGCCATCAATTCAGTCGTGTGCAGCAACGTCATCCCCTAATCACCTAAATAGACTTCACGTACACGAGGATCTGCCTGAACTTGTTCAATAGAACCTTCACACAAAATCGCACCTTGGTGCAACACAGTGACGTTGCCGGAAAGCTTCTTGACAAAATCCATGTCGTGCTCAATCACGACAATAGCCTGAATTGCAGATATACGTTGAATCAAATTTACAGTCTGATCACGCTCCTTCAAACTCATGCCTGCTACTGGTTCATCCAACAATAGCAATTGAGGATGCTGAACCAGCAGCATCGCTATCTCCAACCATTGTTTCTGCCCGTGACTGAGAGTGCCCGCTTGAACATCCAGCATATTGACCAAGTTAGTGGTCTCAGCTACATCAATAATTTCTTGATTGAACTGATCATCACTGTTGAAGATGGCAGACAACATGCTCTGCCCCTTGGGTACGGATATTTGTATATTCTGGTAAACCGTCAAGTCATCGTAGACTGAGGGAGTCTGAAATTTTCTTCCCATGCCCATGCGGGTACGTTTGAATTCACTCTCGACGTCAATTCGAATGCCTTGGAAAAAAATACTGCCTTGGGTCGCCGGTGTCTTGCCACATATGGCGTCAAGCAAAGTAGTTTTCCCAGCGCCATTCGGTCCAATTATGCAACGTATCTCACCCTGCTGAATTAACAGATTGACATGGTCAATGGCCACAAAGCCACCAAAACTGACCACTAAGTCACGCACCTCCAGCAATGACTTTCCGCTCATCGACTGTCACCTGCTGCTTTGGGTCGGGATTTAAACATCCCAAGCAAACCTGCCAGGCCTTGCGGTAGAACTGCCGTGACGAGCAAAAACAATCCACCTAAGAAAAATAACCAACCTTGGGGAAATTGCTCTGACAGCGCAGATTTGAGCCAGCCAATGGAAAACGCAGCAAACACCGCCCCGAGAACGGATGTGCGACCACCAAAAGCAGCATAAACAATCATTTCAACAGAGGCAACAGCTCCAACCAGTTGTGGCGTGATCAATCCAGTGAACAACACAAACATCGCACCGCCTATGGAAGCAAGCACGCAAGATACAGACAAGGTGGCCGCCTTTATCCATGCAGTGTCGTAACCGGAAAACCGAACACGGTCTTCTCGGTCTCTGATTGCAATCAAGACTTTTCCATAGCGGGATGAAACAAGGTATTGCACTAACGCTGCACATACGGCCAGCAATCCCAACATCATGTAAAACAAGCGCGTTCTTGCTTCATCCGAAGCAACATCCCAACCTAGCAAAGTACTGAAATCTGTAATCCCATTGGCGCCGCCTGTACCGCCTTGACTGCCAATGATCAATACCGTCAAGGTAAGAGATAAGGCCAGTGTCAGTATTGCAAAATACACACCGCTAACGCGCTTTTTAAAAATCAGATATGTAAATGGAAATGCCACCAATACAGGCAATACAAAAATACAGAGCAACGTAAAACTGAAACTTTGAAATGGCAGCCAAGCCAAGGGCAACTGCTCAACGCTGCTCCAAACCATGAAGTCTGGCAATTCGGGGCTGGAAGCTTCCAGCTTCAAAAACATGGCAAGCGAATAGGCACCAATGCCAAAGAAGATGCCTTGACCCAGACTGAGAATGCCGCAATAGCCCCAACTGAGCACAATACCCAATGCCACAAAGGCAAATGACAGGTACTTGCCGTATAGCGGAACTCTGAATTCTGGCGACACGAGTGGCAACATCGAAAGTAAGCCGAAGATGATGATGAAATTCACCCACCAGCTTTTTCGTAAAAATTCTTTTGGCATATCAACTCCTCACTTTGGGAGAAAACAGGCCATTCGGGCGGAAGTAAAGAATTACCACCACTATTAGCATCAGCAGAACTTTGGCATATGAACTGGTCGTCATGAATTCAAAAGTAGTTTGTAATTGCGCAATGATGAAACTTGACAACGCTGTACCCATGATGCTGGCAACGCCGCCGAATACGACAACAATGAAGGTATCTACGATATACAACTGTCCAGTACCCGGATTGGTAGAGCCGATCATCGTGAAAACGCTACCGGCAATACCCGCCAATCCGCTACCAAGCGCAAAGGTGTACATATCGACTTGCCGCGTATTGATGCCGACCGTTTCAGCAATGGCGCGGTTTTGTGTAATGGCGCGAACTTTTAAACCCATGCGGGTTTTGAAGAACAGCAAGTACACAATGCCCGCCACAAACAAAGTAAGCACAATAATGAATATCCGATTCAGCGGAAGTTGTATGCCAGTAAAAGGCTCAATGGCGCCATCCAACCATGAGGCAAGCGGTATGGTTACTTCTTGAGGTCCGAACACTGTGCGGTAAGTTTGTTGCAATATTAAACTCAAACCCCAAGTTGCAAGCAATGTGTCCAATGGGCGGTTGTAAAACCACCGCACCACCGACCACTCAAGGAACATGCCAAATAAGAATGTGACTAAAAACGCGATCGGTATAGCAAACAAAATATAGGTATCTACCGAATCAGGAAATACTCTTAGAAAAACATTGGCAACCATGAAAGTGACGTAGGCCCCTAAAGCCATAAGTTCCCCATGCGCCATATTGATGACACCCATCAAACCAAAAACGATGGCCAGTCCCAAAGACATCAGCAGCAAAATAGCCGTGTAGCTCACACCGCTGAAGAGTTGCATCCAAAAAATTTCAAGACTCACAGAAACTCTCCTCGGTTGCCTGCCGGTTACCCGACAGGCAATCCGAATCCTTCAATTCAAAAAATTACAGTTTGGGGAACGGGTTAGGTTCGGTCAGTTGACTTTCATGAACGATGTCAAACTGCCCGTCTGAACGTGCGCGTCCAATGCGGACTTTTTTCCATACGTGGTGGTTGGTTTTGTGAATCCTCACCAGGCCCTCGGGCGCTTTAAATTCAACTTCTGAGGAAGCAGCAATCACCTTGGCTACATCAAATGACTTGGCTTTTTCTACAGCCAGTTTCCATAAATACACAGCGTTGTAGCCGCATTCCATCGGATCACCCACCACACGGTCTTTGCCGTATTTGGCTTTGATGGCCGCCACAAACTTTTCGTTTTCAGGCGACTTGATGCTTTGGAAATAACCCATGCATGCGTAATAGCCAATTGCATTGTCTTTGCCGATACCATCGATTTCATTTTCTGAAACCACGGTAGACAACAGCTTTTGCTTGGTGCCATCAAGACCCGCGGCCTTTAATTGCTTGTAGAAGGCAACGTTAGAGCCACCCACCACGGTTGAATAAATCCAGTCAGGTTTGGCTGCCTTGATTTTGTTGATGATGGAAGAAAACTCGGTATGTCCCAACGGGGCATATTCTTCACCCACCACGCTTGAACCCAGACGGGTAGCAGTTGCTTTGGCAATTTTGTTGCAAGTACGCGGATAAATGTAATCCGAGCCAACAAAGAAGAAGGTTTTTCCCTGTTGCTTGGCCATCCACTCCATGGCAGCAACCACAGATTGTGTTGCCTCCTGTGAGGTATAGATAACCTGTGGATCTTCTTCCTGACCTTCGTAATAGGTCGGGTAGTACAACAAACCTTTGTTGGCCTTGAACACAGGCAAAACCGCTTTGCGCGATGCTGATGTGTAGCAACCAATCACAGCGGGGACTTTGTCCTGTTGCAATAATTTTTTAGCTTTTTCAGCAAATGTTGGCCAATCACTTGCACCATCTTCTAGAACTGGCACAATTTTTTTGCCCAGTACACCACCTGCTGCATTGATCTCATCAATGGCCATTTTTTCTGCGTCCACGATGGCAGCTTCAGCCAAAGCTATGGTGCCGGACATTGAATGCAGCAAGCCTAATTTGACTTCATCGGCTGCCTGACTCAAACTTGGCCAAAGTGCTGCGCCCGGTAGGGCGGTGGCAGCAACCAAAGTGCTGCCTTTTTGTATAAACCGACGACGTGATGACAAACTCATGTTGACTCCTTAAACAATTTTCTACAAAGTAAACTAACGCTTAAAACGCAAAAAGCCCCATGACGCGACGAGCGCGTAATGGGGCTTTTTTGCTCCTCCAAGAAACCGGCTTTCTTGACGGTTCTTTGAAATTGATAATTGCTTAATCGTAAATCCGGTTTCTTTTTCGGAAAGTAGTATTTACCCTAGAGGCCTTTTACAGTTTGCTGAACATGTCTGGCCAACGGTGTAGCCAAGGTTGGGCAGCTTCAAACGCAGCGGATGCACGTAAAACCAAAGCATCACCAAGATGCTTACCGCTGATTTGCAATCCCACGGGCAAACCTTCCCACGTCCAGCCAGCAGGCACAGTAGCAGCTGGTTGGCCAGTCATGTTCATGCACTGCAACGGTGCAATAAATAGGCTTTGATCTGCTTACAGGCTGGTTCAGAAATTGCGTCAATAATTGGTCTATTAAATTGACTATTCAAAATCCGCCATGGAACTCACGCCCCGCGAAAAAGACAAGCTGCTGATATTCACTGCCGGTTTGCTGGCCGAGCGCCGCAAGGCACGCGGCTTGAAGCTCAACTACCCCGAAGCCGTTGCTTTCATCAGCGCGGCCGTCATGGAAGGTGCACGTGACGGCAAGACCGTGGCACAGCTCATGAGCGAAGGGCGAACCCTGCTCACACGTGCCGATGTGATGGAGGGCATTGCTGAAATGATTCCCGACATCCAAGTCGAAGCGACTTTCCCCGACGGCACCAAACTGGTGACGGTGCACCAACCAATTGTGTAAACCCTTCAAGGAATTCACCATGAACCAACGTTTCATCCCTGGTGAGTTGTTCACCGACCCCGGTCACCACGAACTCAACACCGGCAGACGCACCCACACCTTGGTGGTGAAAAACAGCGGCGACCGCCCGATTCAAGTGGGCTCGCACTACCACTTCGCAGAAACCAACACGGGTTTGCTGTTTGACCGTGCGGCTGCCCGCGGCATGCGCTTGAACATCGCTTCAGGCACCGCGGTGCGCTTTGAGCCGGGCCAAGAACGCACCGTGGAACTGGTGGACTACGCCGGAACGCGCGAGGTCTATGGCTTTCGCGGCGAGGTGCAAGGCGCATTGAAAGGAGCCGCGTGATGGCCCAGATTGAAAAACGCGCTTACGCCGAAATGTTTGGCCCCACCGTGGGCGACCGCTTGCGCTTGGCCGATACCGACCTCATCGTCGAGGTGGAACAAGACTACACCTTGCGAGCCGGCAGCTATGGCGAAGAGGTGAAATTTGGTGGCGGCAAAACCATTCGTGACGGCATGGCGCAAAGCCAGCGCACCCGCAACGGCCCAGTGGGCACAGGCGCACAAGCCGGTGGCGCGATGGACTGTGTGCTGACCAATGCGCTCATCATCGACCACTGGGGCATTGTCAAAGCCGACATCGGCATCAAGAACTCTCGCATCGCCGCCATTGGCAAAGCCGGCAACCCCAACACCCAACCCGGCGTGGACATCGTCATTGGGCCGGGCACTGAAATCATTTCTTGCGAAGGCATGATCGTGACCGCCGGTGCCATCGACACCCATATTCACTTTATCGCGCCCCAGCAAATTGAAGAGGCCTTGGCCAGTGGCGTGACCACCATGCTGGGCGGCGGCACGGGACCAGCCACCGGCACCTTTGCCACCACCTGCACACCCGGTCCTTGGAACATCGAGCGCATGTTGCAAGCGGCCGATGCCTTTCCTATGAACTTAGGTTTTTTGGGCAAGGGCAATGCGTCGCTTCCCGATTCATTGACCGAGCAAATCAACGCTGGTACGATTGGTTTGAAATTGCACGAAGACTGGGGAACCACACCTGCGGCCATCGACAACTGCTTGAACGTGGCCGAAGCCACCGACACCCAAGTGGCGATCCACACCGACACCTTGAATGAATCAGGTTTTGTGGAAGACACCATTGCGGCTTTCAAAGGCCGCACCATCCACACCTTCCACACCGAGGGCGCGGGCGGCGGCCATGCGCCAGACATTTTGAAAGTGGTGGGCGAGGCCAATGTGCTGCCCTCCTCCACCAACCCGACACGCCCTTACACCATCAACACGCTGGACGAACACGTGGACATGCTGATGGTGTGCCACCACTTGGATGCGTCCATCGCCGAGGATTTAGCATTTGCTGAGAGCCGCATCCGCAAAGAAACCATCGCCGCCGAAGACATCTTGCACGACCTCGGTGCGATCAGCATGTTCTCTTCTGATTCGCAAGCCATGGGAAGGGTGGGCGAGGTCATCATGCGCTGCTGGCAAACCGCGCACAAAATGAAACAACAGCGCGGCAAGCTGCCTGCTTTTGGTCCGGACGGTTTGGTGGGCGACAGCGACCGGCACGACAACGGCCGCGTCAAACGCTATATGGCCAAGCTGGCCATCAACCCCGCTATTGCCCACGGCATCAGCCACGAGGTGGGCAGCATCGAGGTGGGCAAATGGGCCGACATCGTGCTGTGGAAGCCGGCGTTTTTTGGCGTCAAGCCATTCATCATCATGAAGGGCGGCTTCATCGCCATGGCCGCCATGGGCGACCCCAATGCGTCCATCCCCACACCGCAACCGGTGCACTACCGGCCTATGTTTGGCGCATTTGGCGGGGCTTTGCACCGGGGTTCACTCAGCTTTGTGTCACAAGCGGGCTTGGCTGGCGGCATTGGTGAACGCTATGGCCTGCACAAAACCTTGAGCGCGGTGAAAAATATCCGAGGCATTGGCAAGCGCCATATGCTTCACAACGACTACACGCCAAACATGGATGTGGACGCCCAAACCTATGCGGTGCGGGCCGATGGTCAACTGCTCACCTGCGAACCTGCCAGCGTGCTGCCCATGGCGCAGCGCTATTTCCTGTTCTGACTTTTAAATGTTAAATGGGGTCAGATTCCAATTAAATTGCTGTTTGGCTTTTGCCTCAATAATTGGAATCTGACCCCATTTAAATTACCATGATCCATTTCTCCAAACTCATTCGCCATGGCCACGGCTTGGCACCTGTGCTCTTGAAACGCGCCACGTCCATCACGCTGGACTGGGATGTGCGGCAAAAAAGTCGGTTCGAATCCACTGACAGCGCTGGGCGGCAAGTGGGTGTGTTTTTGCAGCGCGGCCAGGTGGTGCGTGGTGGCGATGTGCTGGTGGGCGAAGACGGCTCGTTGCTCAAAGTGCAGGCCGCACCCCAAGAGGTGTTGCGCATCACCCATTGCACAGCACACGGCACACCGTTTGACTTGACCCGCGCCGCCTATCACTTGGGCAACCGCCATGTGCCCATTGAACTGCAAGCCGATCACTTGAAAATCGAACCCGACCATGTGCTGGCCGACATGCTGCGCGCCATGCACCTGATCGTGCATGAAGTGCAAGACAGCTTTGAGCCAGAAAACGGTGCTTATGGCGAGCATGGGGGTGGGCATCAGCATGGCCATGCACATGACCACGACAGTGACCACGGGCATTAATTGGAATCTGACCCCCATTCTTTGTTGCGCTTGTTGCAACTGGCCTCACCCGCTTTGCCGGTGGGTGGGTTTTCATATTCAGAGGGCATAGAAGCCGCAGTTGCGCATCAATGGGTGCATGACGAAGCGACTGCGCAGTCTTGGTTGATTGATCATTTGCATTTGGTGCAGTCGCGCAGCGAGTTGCCTGTCATGGCCCAAGCAATTCCTGCTTGGCAGAGTCACGACGCACTGCAGTTGAAACAACTCAATGACTGGGTGATGCAAACCCGAGAAACTTTTGAAATGCGCTTACAAACCGAACAGATGGGACGCTCTTTGCTGATTTGGTTGCGCAACCAAGTTGACGCAGAACCCTTGCGTATGAAAACCTGCGAAGACCTGCCCCCTACTTGGCCTTTGGCATTGGCACTTGCCCTGTCCACGCATGGTATTGCCGTGCGCCAAGGCTTGGTGGCTGTCGCTTTCGGATGGGCAGAAAATATGGTTCAAGCAGCCATCAAAGCCGTGCCCTTGGGGCAACTCAGCGGTCAACGCATATTGGCCGCTTTGGCAGCCGAGATTCCCTCAGCCGTTGAACACGCCATGCAAATGACGACAGAGAACCGCCAAGCCTTTAGCCCGCGACTGGCCATTTTGTCAGCGCGCCACGAAACCCAGTACTCCAGACTCTTTCGATCATGACCACACCTCTTCACCACATCGCCAACCGCAGCAAGAAACTTCCCCCTCTTCGCGTGGGCATTGGCGGCCCTGTTGGCTCTGGCAAAACCACCTTGCTTGAATTGCTGTGCAAAGCCATGCGTGACAACTACGATCTGATTGCCATCACCAACGACATCTACACCAAAGAAGACCAACGACTGCTGACGATCAGCGGCGCTCTGCCAGCAGAACGCATCATGGGCGTGGAAACCGGCGGCTGCCCGCACACCGCGATTCGTGAAGACGCCTCCATCAACCTTGAAGCCATCGACCGCATGCTAGAAAAGTTCCCCAACGCTGATGTGGTTTTCGTTGAAAGTGGTGGCGACAATTTGGCAGCAACCTTCAGTCCAGAACTCAGCGACCTAACGATATATGTGATTGACGTCGCAGCAGGCGAAAAAATTCCACGCAAAGGCGGCCCAGGCATTACCAAGAGCGATTTGTTCATCATCAACAAAACTGATCTTGCGCCGCATGTGGGCGCAAACTTGGACATCATGCAATCTGACACCGAGCGTATGCGATCGAGTCCCCAAGGTGTCAAACCTTTTGTCATGACCAACCTCAAAACACAAACTGGACTTTCAGATGTGGTGAAATTCATCGAAACAAAAGGAATGTTGTTGTCATGAAGTTTCATCGCCTATTTTCATTCGCAGTTTTTGCGTCAGTCTTCACTTTGTCGGGATTCTTTTCAGCGAGTGCACAGACGCAAACACCCAAGCTGCAACTGCAGTTGCTGGCCCAAGACCTGACAGCACCCATCCACTTGGAAGAGCTTCCTGATGGGAGCGGTCGCATGCTGGTGGTGCAGCAAGACGGCTTGGTTAAAGTCATGATGCCTGATGGCAAAGTATTGCCCGAAACATTTTTAGACTTGCGCAGTCGCATGTTCACGCTTCAAAACGATTTTGAAGAACGTGGTCTTTTGGGTTTTGCGGTGCATCCACAGTTTGCCCGCAATGGGCGTTTTTTCGTTTCCTATTCAGCCCCATTGCGCGACAACGCACCACAGAACTGGAACCAAACACGCAAAATTTCAGAGTTCACTGCCAAGATTGGTAGCGTGGCTGCGGTTGATCTGCTGACTGAGCGTGTTTTGATTGCACAAGATTGGCCCAGCAGAAAACACAACGGCGGTGGTTTGGCTTTTGGACCTGATGGCATGTTATTCATCGGCTTGGGCGACAGTGGCGCATCCCACGGTTTTGGTAAATCGGTGATTTGGGAAGCCTTCAATGTGCCAGCTGAAGGTTTGATTTGGGACATGATGGCGCAAGACAAGCACAGCTTATACGGCAAAATCTTGCGCATTGATGTGGACCGCGGCTACCCAGGTTATGCCATTCCCAATGGCAATCCTTTGAACGCGTCCCAAGGTAAGTCTGAAATTTGGGCCTGGGGGTTTCGCAACCCTTACCGCATGGCATTCGACAAGAATGGCAACGGCGACTTGTATGTGACTGCCATTGCCGAAACATTGTGGGAAGCCGCTTACAAAGTCAAGCGCCCCGGCAATTTTGGTTGGCCCCTGATGGAGGCCTCGCATTGCGTGGATCGCTTGCAACCCCGCAAGCCCCCTGCGCAGTGCGCTCGTCAAGGCGCAGGCGGAGAACCTTTGCAAATGCCGGTGGTGGAGTACCCCAATATGCAGGTCAATCACCCAGACTCTGCACTCAACACCAAGGGGGTAGGAACTGCGGTCACCGGTGTTCGCATGTACCGAGGCCCAGCCATTCCCTTGCTGCAAGGCAAGCTTGTGGTGGCCGATTGGAGCGCTTCGTTCAAACAAGCATCGGGGCAACTCTTTATCGCAACACCGCAAATGCAAGTTGATAAGCAATGGCCTTTGGAAAAAGTTGCACAAATTGAAAGCCGCATCATCAGTTTGGCAGAAGACCGCAGTGGTGAAATCTATGTGCTGACCCACGAAGGCATGGGACCCTTTGGCAACACCGGCAAAGTTTATAAACTTATCGCTCAGCCATGAACTGGCTTCTTCCTTGGCTTGCTGTTATTGCCATATCAGGTGTTTTGAGTGCTCACGCGCAAGAACCAAGCTATGGGGCAATGCTAGAAGGGTTTGACTACCCAGCCCCCGTGCAAAAGTTTGTGTTTAAATCGCAGCAACTGGATATGCACATGGCTTATTTGGATATAAAGCCAACAAAACCCAATGGTCATGTCGCCGTTTTATTGCACGGCAAAAACTTTTGCGCCGCCACTTGGCAATCAACCTACGAGATATTGCAGAAATATGGTTTTCGCGTCATCGTTCCCGATCAAATCGGGTTTTGTAAATCCAGCAAACCTGCGGCTTACCAATACAGTTTTCAACAACTGGCCCACAACACCCATGCCTTGTTGAATTCATTGGGAATATCGCAAGCCACTGTGATCGGTCACTCTACCGGTGGCATGTTGGCCACACGTTATGCCTTGATGTTTCCGCAGTCGGTCAAACAATTGGTGATGGTCAACCCCATTGGCTTAGAAGATTGGAAGGCCATGGGCGTTCCTAGCCTGTCCATTGACCAGTGGTACCAACGGGAACTGCAAGTCACCGATGAGCGTATTCGCAACTATGAGCGCATTACCTATTACGTGAATGAATGGAAACCCGAGTACGAACCTTGGGTGCAAATGATTGCCGGTATGTTTCGTGGGCCAGACAAACAAACTGTTGCGTGGCATTCAGCGTTGCTCTACGACATGATCTTCAACCAACCCGTGGTTTACGAGTTCCCCTTACTCAAAGTTCCTACTTTGCTGATGATGGGTGAAAAAGACAACACCGCCATTGGCAAGGATTTGGTATCAGCCGAGATCAAAGCTCAAATGGGTCTGTACCCTGAACTGGCAAGACGCACAGCCAAGGCCATCCCAGGTTCCAAATTGATTCTCTTCCCCGATTTAGGCCATGCGCCTCAAATGCAAAACCCGCAGCGCTTTCACTCGGCTTTGGTGAACAGTTTGTTGGCTTTGGAAGATTGAATCAGCGCTGAACCCAACCACCACAAACGGGAAATACCTGACCCACGAAGCAATCCGCTTTGTCCGAACACAGATATGCCGCAAATTCTGCGTCTTCTTCTGCTTTCACCAATCGTCCTAAAGGGACTTCCCGTTGAATGCGTTCTACAAACCGAGGATTGGCCTGAACCTCTGGTGGAAAGTAGGTAGGGTTCTCAACAAAATTTTGTGCAATCGCATTGACTTGGATGTTCAAAGCGGCCAACTCCACACCCACAGCTTGCACCCATGCCAGTTGCGCACCACGTGCAGCGCTGTAACTTGACGCTCGCTTCATGCCGCGTAATGCACTGGCACTGCCCATGACCAAAAACTTTCCCCGCCCACGCGCCTTCATTTGCGGGACTACCTCTCGCAACAACCTTGGCAATGGGTGAACCATGGTGTTGAACACCTGGGCCCACTCTGCATCTTGCACTTCTGCTGCCGGCGTCGAGGGAGCGGTCATCGCCAAGTTGGCGACCAAGACATCGATATGCCCATGGCTTTGCACCAGTTCTCGAGGCGCATCAGGATGATGCAGATCTCTGCTGTCGGCCAATACAGTCGCTCCATGGGAAGAAAGTATTTGGCACAAAGCCGGCCCCATGAAATCCTCAGCTTGGGTGACAACGATTCTCAAACCTTGCAACAAGTGAGTCATAGGCAGCACCTACTCGGGTAAAAGGTCTTCGGGGTGTTCAGCTACCAAGGGGATGAGGTCTGGCTTGGGGGCGCGTTTGCCGTGCTTGGCCAAAATTTCAATGTAAACAGACGCGGCCTGCGTTGTGGCCAGTGCGTCAATGGCAGTCACCAAAGCGGCCACATGAACCACTTCAGCATCTGCCGCTTGCAAGCCACACTTGCAGTCAAAGTCCCAGAAATCGACACCCTCTGGCAAATCTCGTTTACGCTCACGTTTGAGGTATTTACGTACATCGTGTTTCACCGCATCAAGTACTCGATCAGGGTGGCGGCCATCTATGTGCAGAGGGAAATTTTTTCGCATGGTTAGATTATGCGGCCCGCGCACCCAATCGCCACAACGACGTCACCTCTTGCGTTCGCGCCGCATGTAATGGGTCTTGACTGTCTTGCACTTTGGCGTGGCTTGGTCGAATGTCTTCTCGCCCAAGTACCTGCAAGCCCCCTGCTTCTATCCATTTCAGCAACTGCTCTCGAGAGCGCAAATTGAGATGCTCAGCCAAATCTGACAAGACCAACCAAGCTTCGCCGCCTGGGGACAAATGCGCAGAGACACCCATCAAAAAAGTATGCAACATCCGACTGTCGGGGTCATATATGGCTTGCTCCAACAGTGACGTGGCTTTGCCCGGCAACCAAGGCGGGTTGCAGACAATCAAATTCGCTTGACCCTGGGGAAACACATCAGTGATTTGGAGCTGCACCCTTGAAGACAAGTCTAATCGCTGCAAATTGTCTTGCGCACACTGCAAGGCAACGTCGTTGCTGTCTGTGGCGATGACTTGCTTGACGCCGCGCATCAGCAACAAAGCCGCAATCACACCCGTACCGGTTCCAATATCAAAAGCTAGCTCAGTTGAAGGCAAAGGTGACTTGGCAATCAGATCAAGGTATTCACTTCGCACGGGAGAAAAAACTCCATAACGTGGATGAATGAAGAAGCCTTCCTGGCTCAACACCTTGACAGGGATACCTTTGCGTTGCCACTCGTAAGCGCTCACAATGCCTAGCAACTCGCGCAAAGACAACACCCGTGATTGGCCCCTTGCCTCGCCCCATGCATTGCGCAATGCGTCGCGCATGTCCGGCGCACGGCGCAAATCAATTCGGTAGTCGGCCTCGACTTGCAGCATCAACATCGACAATATTCGCGAACGCTGGGCTTGTGCCATGCGGTAAGCATGAAAGGCTTGCGGCATACCCAAACTTGTCGCCTTAGCCTTCGGCGCACGACTGACGCGACGCGTCAAAGCCTGCAGCAATTGACGCGCTTGCTGAAAGTCTCCTTGCCACAACAGGGCTGTCCCCGCGCAAGCCAAGCGATACGCCGTGTCAGCGCTGCAGCTGTCATTGACCACTTCAAAACGCTTGGGCACTGAGGCACCGCTGGCCGAATACCAGTGTTCTTTCAACACATTCATATCGGCTTCAAGCGCCAAGGTATGCACCGCCGCCTGGTGTATGAATTTCAAACACATCACCCACTTGCATTTGCACTTGATCAATGTGACCAAGTATGAGAACCTCACCATTGGACCTGACAACACGGTTCACCCCAGGCAAACCAGCCATCCCACCTGCCAATCCAAACGCAGGATAAATACGGCCATTGGACAAAATACCTGCGGTCATGGGTTCTAAAAACTCAATTCGACGAATACCACCAACGCCTCCTGCAAACTTTCCTTGCCCCCCCGATCCTTCGCGCAAACTGTAGGAGAGCAAACGCACGGGAAAGCGAAACTCCAACACTTCCGGATCTGTCAAACGAGAATTCGTCATATGGGTTTGCACCACATCGGTTCCCTTGAAACCATCCACCACCTCGCCACTGCTGTTGAACACAGGGCCAGCGCCACTCCCCCCCGAAATCGTTTCGTAATATTGGTAAGTGGCATTTCCAAAGGTGAAATTGTTCATGGTGGGTTGACTGCCCGCCATCACCCCCAAAGCGCCATACAAGGCATTGGTGATGCAAGTGGAGGTCTCAACATTACCGGCCACCACCGAGGCAGGCGGCAAGGGGTTGAGCATGCAACCCTCGGGGATGATGACCCGAATAGGCTTTAAACACCCTGCATTCAAAGGAATGTCGTCTTCCACCAAGGTGCGAAATACATAAAGTACCGCCGCCATGCACACGGCGCGCGGTGCATTGAAGTTATTGCTTTGTTGCGCTGAAGTGCCGGTGAAGTCAACCACCGCACTGCGCGTTTTGGCATCAATGCTGACGCTGACCTTGATGCAAGCGCCGTTGTCCAGGGGGAAGTCAAAGCTGTGGCGGGTCACATCACCAAAACGTTTTGCCAAGCGGGTGATGGCCCGTCTGACAGATTCTTCGGCGTTGTCTTGCACATGCTGCATATAGGCTTGCACAGTGGGCAATCCGTAATGAGCCACCATTCGGCGCAACTCTTGCGCCCCTTTTTCATTCGCTGCGATTTGGGCTTTCAAGTCCGCCATGTTTTGCGCAGGGTTGCGACTCGGGTGCGCCCCACTTTGCAGCAAAGCCAACATTTGCGCTTCACGCAGCACACCGTTTTCCACCAGTTTGAAATTTTGGATTTGCACACCCTCTTCGTCGATGGTGGTGGAAAACGGTGGCATAGAGCCTGGTGAGACGCCGCCAATGTCTGCATGGTGTCCGCGAGACCCCACATAAAAATCGGGTTCAAGCGCATCGCCCAAGTAAACCGGCGTGATGACGGTCACATCGGGTAAGTGTGTTCCACCGTGGTAAGGGTCGTTCAAGACATACACATCGCCGGCTTGCATCTGGCCTGCGTTGTCACGGATGACGGTTTTGATACTCTCTCCCATCGAACCCAGATGCACAGGCATGTGTGGGGCATTGGCAATCAACTCGCCTTGTCGATTAAAGATGGCACATGAAAAATCGAGACGCTCTTTGATGTTCACCGAGTGCGCTGTGTTTTGCAACTGCAAGCCCATTTGCTCGGCGATATTCATGAACAGGTTGTTAAAGACCTCTAATTGGATAGGATCGACCGAAGTGCCAGCGGCTTGTAATGCTTTGCGTGGGGCGATGCGCAGCAACACCAAATGGTTCAGAACCGTCAACTTGGCTTGCCAACCGGGTTCGATCACTGTGGTGGCATGGCGCTCGACCACCACCGAAGGGCCAACCACGCTATCGCCAGCTTGCATGTCTTCTCGTCGGATCAAGGCTGCTTCTTGCCAAGCACCATGCAAATACATGCGTGTCAGCGTGTGTGGCGGCATGTCTCGCATAGGCGCCAGAGGGTTAACAGTTTCTGGCGTTTGCTCGCCCGCCAAGATGACCTCCACAGACACTGCTTCAACGACCAAGGCTTTGTCTGGCATGACGAACGCAAAGCGGCGCAAATACGCGGCCTCAAACGCCGCCTTCACCTCAGCCAAGCTTCCCATAGCGACCACCAAAGGCGAATCACTGCCGGCATAGCGCAGATGCACCCGTTCGTAGGTTTGCAAGTCTCCACCATCTGTGATTTGGGAACGCAAGGTCGCTTGGGCCTGCAAGGACAAATGGGTCAAGGTGGCTTGTAATTTAGGCCACACAGATGCATCCAAGGTCTGCTCGATGGCTTGCTCTTTGATCAGACTCTGCGACGCCAAGCCCATGCCATAGGCAGACAATACACCCGCCATGGGATGAATCAAAATCTTCGACATCCCCAGTGCATCAGCCACTGCGCAAGCGTGCTGCCCCCCTGCACCACCAAAACATTGCAAGGTATAGCCAGTAACGTCATAGCCCCTTGCCACCGAAATTTTTTGCACTGCATGTGCCATTTGCTGAACGGCAATATGCACAAAACCCTCTGCGACTTCCTCTGGCGTTTTGTTGGATAACTGCGCTAGATGCGCGAACCCCTGCTCAACCACTTGCGTATCTAAGGGTTGGTCACCGCGCGGACCAAACACGGCGGGAAAATAAGCGGCCTGCAATTTTCCCAACTGTAAATTTGCATCCGTTACCGTCAAGGGTCCGCCACGCCGGTAGCAAGCAGGACCAGGGTCTGCACCCGCGCTTTGCGGCCCCACCCGAAAACGCGAGCCGTCAAATTGCAACAGCGACCCGCCACCAGCAGCCACGGTGTGGATGTGCAACATCGGGGCACGCAAACGAACGCCTGCCACCTGGGTATCGAACTCTCTTTCCAGCTCGCCTGCGTAATGGCTGACATCGGTAGACGTGCCACCCATGTCAAAGCCAATGACGTGGGACTTGCCTTGCAAACTGTCGCCTTGCGCAAAAGCAATGTCTGCAGTTTTAGCCATGCCGACGATGCCGCCAGCGGGTCCAGACAGAATCGCGTCTTTGCCTTGGAAGGCATGGGCGTCTACCAAGCCGCCAGAAGATTGCATGAACAGCAGCGGCACCCCAGGCAGTTGCTGCGACAACTGGTCCACGTAGCGACGCAATATGGGCGACAAATAAGCATCGACCACGGTGGTGTCACCACGGCTGACCATCTTCATGAGTGGGCTGGTTTGGTGAGAGGTACTGATTTGGGAGAACCCAATGTTCTTGGCTAAAGCTGCGGCTTGTTGCTCATGCTCGTTGTAACGGTAGCCATGCAAAAACACAATCGCAACCGACCGCAAGCCATTATCATAGACATCTGATAAACGCAAGCGCAGCGCTGCCTGGTCCAGCATTTGAACCACCTCACCATGTGCACCCATGCGCTCATCAGCCTCTATCACTTCGCTGTAAAGCATTTCGGGCAAGACGATATGTCTGTCAAACAAGCGAGGGCGGTTTTGATAGGCAATGCGAAGCACATCACGAAAGCCTCGTGTAGTGACCAACAGTGTGGGTTCGCCTTTTCGCTCAAGCAAAGCGTTGGTCGCCACTGTGGTACCCATGCGTACGCAAGCTATTCGCTCAGCTGGCACTGCTTCGTGAGCCTGCAATCCCAGCAACTCGCGTATACCTTGCACCGCTGCATCGTCATACATCTGTGGGTTTTGGCTCAGCAGTTTGTGGGTGTGCAACTTCCCCAGAGGATCTCGCGCGACAATGTCAGTGAAGGTGCCGCCACGGTCAATCCAAAACTGCCATTTTATTAATTCAACCTTTGATTTCATTGATTTTTTTATGTTTACATAATGTTGACATGAAGGAAAAAGTCATTGATCCACAACAGTTTTATCTGACTTGTTTTACACAGAGTAAACATGGGAGTGACTTTTTTCAAGAGAAATGCTCTCAGAATAATGTAATGGAACACTGCATTTAGTAATAAGAGTTGTAGACACCAAACAAACCACTTGCATTTTCAACCCCCATTCATACCATCCAAACCCTCATCAACAACTTACTGAGGTAAAGGTATGACACAGAGTGAAACAGGGTCAACATTGGTCAAACTTCGCAAGATGATTGAGTCAATGCAGAAGGAAGAAATGCGTCAGATTCAATCAACACACTCAGACGCACTGGCACAGATTGTTTCCATCGCAAAACAGAATCAACTGAACGCAGAACACATTGCGTTTGCATTGAGCGTGAAAGAACCAAGAGTCAAAAAAGAACTTCGTGTTCCGAGGAAGAACAAAAAGTCATCTATCCTCAATGAACAAGAAGTAGTTCAGTAAGAAGGCAACAGAAAACTAACAGAACCCACTTGCGAGTGGGTTTTTTAATGCTCTATTGAGTCGTCAATGTTGTACCTGTGAAAGGCATCGGTAAACAGTTGCTCTACTGACTGTTTGCGCCGATTGAATTTTGACCACCTATGCCGATTGAATCTTGACCAGGGTGTTCAATCACCTGCTTAACTATTAGGCAGGACAAGGAGATGATCACCATGGACATGTTAGGCAAGGTCAGGCGCATGAAGATGCGCGATAAGTTAGCGATCAGCGAAATTTCCAAGCGTACGGGTTTGGCACGTAACACGGTCAAACGCTGGTTAAAGGCACCGGGAGACGTCACTCCCAAGTATTTGCGGCGAAGTGACGCTACAAAGCTCAGTGCATATGAGGCCACGTTGGTTATGGCACTCAAAGCTGATGCTCATAGGCACAAGGATGGCAGGCGCACGGCACGTGCGCTGTTTGTACAAATCACAGCGCTTGGGTACCGGGGTGGCTACAGCGCTGTTACAGACTTCATTCGGGCCTGGCGCAGTGATTCAGGCAAAGCCACCAAAGCGTTTGTGCCTTTGGTGTTTGAGAATGGCGAGGCCTTCCAGTTTGACTGGAGCGAGGAAGGCATGCTCGTGGGTGGGGTGTTTCACAAGGTGCAGGCTGCGCACTTGAAGCTATGTGCAAGCCGCGCCTTCTGGCTGGTGGCCTATCCCACGCAAAGCCACGAGATGCTGTTTGATGCACACACCCGATCCTTTGCAGCGCTAGGCGGGGTTCCTCACCGCGGCATTTACGACAACATGAAGACGGCGGTGGATGAAGTGCTCAAAGGCAAGGGACGTGTCGTCAATGCACGCTTTAAGGCCATGTGCAGCCACTATTTGTTTGATCCAGACTTTTGCAACGTAGCCTCGGGTTGGGAGAAAGGTCGGGTTGAGAAGAATGTGCAGGACTCGCGCAGACGCAT
>CAMATW010000008.1 GCA_945861305.1 Bordetella parapertussis
GATGCGCTGGCGGTTGCACTACATAGCGCAAAGGCGCGAAGACCGTTTGGTGTTCGATTTGCAAACCTCGGTGTCGCAAGACCTTGGTCTGGCGCCGCCTGAGGGTGAGCAACGCCACGCACGTCGCGCCAGTGAGGCTTTGATGAAGCACTATTACTGGGCAGCCAAAGCGGTCACGCAGTTGAACCAAATCGTGCATCTGAATATGCAAGAGTGGTTGTTTCAAGAAGCCACGGCACATCCGCCCTTGCCTTTGAACGAATTTTTCGTAGACAAATCGGGCATGCTCGACGTGGTGGATGACGATGTCTACCAACGCCACCCCGAGGCTATTTTGCAAACCTTCTTGCTCTACCAAGAAACGGTGGGCATCAAAGGTTTTTCTGCCCGAACACTGCGGGCGCTTTACAACGCTAGGGGGTTGATGGATGCTGCATTTCGCCGCGATCCAGCCAACCGCGAGATGTTCATGCGGATACTCAAAACTCCGCAAGGCATCACGCACGCCATGCGCTTAATGAACCAGACCTCGGTGTTGGGTCGTTACTTGTGGGTGTTTCGGCGCATTGTTGGGCAAATGCAGCATGACTTGTTCCATGTCTACACGGTGGACCAACACATTTTGATGGTGCTGCGTAATGTCAGGCGTTTCTTCATTGTTGAGCACGCTCACGAATACCCGTTTTGCTCGCAACTGGCAGCTGGCTGGGACCAACCCTGGATTTTGTATGTGGCCGCACTGTTTCACGACATCGCCAAAGGGCGTGGCGGCGACCACTCCGACTTGGGCGAAAAAGAGGTGCGTGTTTTTTGCCGCCAACATGGTGTGTCCAAAGACGATGCACAGTTGATTGCTTTCTTGGTGCGTGAACACTTGACCATGAGCCGCGTCGCCCAAAAAGAAGACCTCAGCGACCCCGAGGTCATCCATGCCTTTGCGCAACGCGCGGGCAATGAACGCTATTTGAGAGCCCTGTATTTGCTGACAGTAGCCGACATTCGCGGCACCAGCCCCAAGGTGTGGAATGCATGGAAAGGCAAATTGCTGGAAGACCTCTACCGAGCCAGTGCGGCGGTGCTGGGTGGTCAAACCCATGACCCCGATGCAGTGGTCGAGACTCGCAAGCGTCAAGCTTTAGAGACCCTCAACCTCTACGCCATGCCTTTTGAGTCGCACAAAGATTTATGGGCGACCTTGGATGTGGGCTATTTCATGCGCCACGATGCGGATGACATCGCATGGCACACCCGCCAACTGTCACGCCCTTTAGCGCTGTCCAAAGCTGCGGGCACCGCGCCAGGGGTTAGCGTCAAGGCCCGCCTTTCACCTTTGGGGGAAGGCTTGCAGGTGATGGTCTACACGCCGGACCAAACCGATTTGTTTGCGCGTATCTGTGGCTATTTTGACCAAGCCGGTTTCAGTATTTTGGATGCCAAGGTTCATACCGCTCGAAATGGTTACGCCCTCGATACTTTTCAGGTTGTGACGGAGATGCTCGACATTCATTACCGTGAATTGACAGTGATGGTGGAGAACGACTTGAAGAACGCCATTGAGAGTGCTGCACCGCTGCCACAAGCTTCGCGTGGCAGGGTGTCTAGGCGTGTGAAAAGTTTCCCCGTAGCGCCCAGGGTGAGTTTGCAACCCGATGAAAAGGCCCAACGCTGGTTGCTGTCCATTTCAGCCAGTGACCGCGTGGGTTTGCTTTATAGCGTGGCGCAAGTCTTGGCTCATCACCATATTAATGTCTTACTTGCAAAAGTCACCACCTTGGGCGAACGCGTTGAAGACACGTTTTTGATTGACGGCGCGGCCTTGCAGCACAACCGACAGCAACTTGATTTGGAAACCGAGTTGCTGGGTGTCATCGGGCCTAATTAGTCGTTGTTGCCCCTTTAGTCGTCATTGCGAGGCACGAAGTGCCGAAGCAATCTCCTGAACCCATTCAAAGGTCCGCGCCACAGGCTCGGCCTCGCCTCCATGCTTGCACAACGTCGGCTGCGGCCGACCTGCGACACGTCCCTTTTCTGTAGAGATTGTTTCAACTGTTTGCTTCGCTTCGCTCGCAATGACAGGCTCAGCGAGCTAGCCAAGCTGCACCGCGTACGCCTGACGAGTCGCCATGCAAGGCTTTGCGTACTGGCGTTCGCACTGTTTTGCTGAAGGTGTAGGGAAGTATCCGCGCTTGGATGGCTGGATAAATCTCATCCACATTGCTCATGCCGCCACCCAAAACAATGCAATCGGGGTCGAGCAAATTGACGACCTGCGCCAAGGCACGGCCCAATCGGTTCAGGAAGAGATCAAAGCTTTGAGAAGCATCTTTGTCGCCTCTGCGCATGGCATGAACGATTTGCAAAGCTGAAAGCTCGCCGCCATAGGCAAACGCATGGTCACGGGCAAAACCAGTGCCGCTGATCCAAGTTTCTAAGCAGCCCACAAGTCCGCACCAACAAGGCGGTACTGGCAATTCCTTGGCGTTAGGCCAAGGCAAGGGGTTGTGTCCCCACTCACCCGCAATCGCATGCCGTCCTTGCCAAGCTTTTCCTTGGAATGCAATGCCGCCACCACAACCGGTGCCCAAGATGGCCGCAAACACCACAGCGCCGCCAAGCCCCGCTCCATCCACCGCTTCGCTGACCGCCAAACAGTTGGCGTCGTTTTGGATAGGCACACGGCATTGCAAGCGTTGTTCTAAATCCGCTTGGAAGGACTGGCCATTGAGCACCAAGGTGCTGGCACCACGTACCTTCTGGGTATCAGGGTCTAGGCATCCTGGGATGCCACAACCGATGGCTTGGGGGCGAGCCACACCGGTAGCAGCCAAAGCCTGCTCCACCAAGGCGTAGATGGTGTCCAAGATAGCTTGGTAATCGTCGCCAGGAGTGGGTAGGCGTTGCCTGAAAAGAAACTGCCCATCCTCGCCCAACACCGCCACCTCGGTCTTGGTACCACCCAAGTCAATACCTATCAACGCGCTCATGTTGACGGTTTGACCAATGCCAACAGCCCTGCCTCGTCCAACACAGGTATGCCCAAGGCAATAGCTTTCTCCAACTTGCTTCCTGCCGCTTCGCCTGCAACCACCGCGGTGGTTTTTTTACTGACGCTACCCGCCACTTTGGCGCCGGCTTCTTCCAACAGGGCTTGGGCTTGCTCGCGCGACAGTGTGGGCAAGGTGCCGGTAATAACGTAGGCGTGGCCGGTAAGTGGCAAATCCAGCCTGCCTTGTGGATCTGACTCAACCCAATGCACACCACAGGCACGCAATTGTTCGACCACCTCGCGGTTATGCGCTTGGTCGAAAAAAGTGCGCAAGCTTTGCGCCACCACAGGGCCTACATCGTGGACTTGCAGCAATTGCTCAACACTGGCGTTCATGATGGCGTCTATGCCGCCGAAATGCCTTGCCAATTCTTTGGCAGTGGCTTCTCCCACATGGCGTATGCCCAAACCAAACACAAAGCGCGGCAAGGTGGTGGACTTGGATTTCTCCAAACTGGACAACAAATTGTTGGCTGATTTTTCTGCCATTCGATCTAGCGTCGCCAAATGGCTAAAGCCCAGTTTGTAGACATCAGCCAAGGTTTTGACCAAGCCTGAGTCGACCAGTTGATCGACCAGTTTTTCACCCAAGTCTTCGATCTCTACTGCACGGCGCTGCGCAAAATGCAAAATAGCTTGCTTTTGTTGGGCGCTGCAAAACAAGCCTCCTGTGCAACGGTAGTCGGCTTCGCCTTCTTCTCGCACAGCAGCACTTGCGCACACGGGACAAACCTTGGGCATGGTGAAGATGGCTGACTCATGCAAACGCTTTTCAATCACCACAGAAACCACTTCAGGAATGACGTCCCCTGCTCGGCGCACCACCACGGTGTCGCCCACACGCACATCTTTACGCCTTGCCTCGTCTTCGTTGTGCAAGGTGGCATTGGTGACTGTGACCCCGCCCACGAACACGGGGACAAGTTTGGCAACAGGCGTGAGCTTGCCGGTACGCCCGACTTGCACATCAATACCCAGTACCGTGGTCAGTTCTTCCTGCGCAGGAAATTTGTGCGCTACTGCCCAGCGTGGTTCGCGGCTGACCATGCCCATTTGAGATTGTTGGTCTAAGCGGTTGACCTTGTAGACCACCCCATCGATGTCAAATGGCAGTTCATCGCGCAAGCTTGCAATGTGTTGATGGAATTGCACCAAACCCTCTGCCCCAGTCACTGTTTGGGTTTCTTCTGCCACAGCAAAGCCCCAAGCTTTGAGGCATTGCAGCACCTTGGCTTGTGTTTCATAACTTTGCAAGCCCCACAAAGTGGCCTCTAGCGAAGCTAAAGCACTGGGCTCTTCTGGGTGGAAGTGCAAGGCATAGGCAAAGAAACTCAAGGGACGTTGGGCCGCGATTTGCGGGTCTAGTTGGCGCACCGCACCGGCGGCGGCATTGCGCGGATTCACAAATGTTTTTTCGTTTTTGGCACCCGCTGCAATACGCTCTCTTTGGCGAATATTCAGGGCTTCAAAATCGTCACGCCGCATATAGACTTCACCGCGAACCTCCAGCTGAGCGGGGGCTTCAGACGACATACGCAAAGGAATTTGCCCTATGGTGCGGATGTTGTGGGTGACGTCCTCGCCTGTTTCGCCGTCGCCGCGGGTTGCGGCTTGCACCAGCACATGGTCAACGTAGCGCAAGCTGATCGCCAAGCCATCAAACTTCAACTCTGCCACGTATTCAACAGGCGCATCGCTGTCCTTGAGTTGCAATTGCTTGCGAACACGCTGATCGAAAGCCAATGCTCCAAGGTCCGAAATATCTGTTTCAGTGTGGATGCTGAGCATGGGCACACGGTGGCGAACGCTGGCGAAGGCGTCTACTGGCGCACCACCCACTCGTTGAGTGGGTGAATCTGGGGTTAAAAGCTCAGGAAGTGTCGCTTCTAAGGCTTGAAGCTCTTTGAAAAGTCGGTCGTACTCAGCATCCGGAATGCTGGGCTCATCTAAAACGTAATATCGATGGGCATGTTGGTTCAACAGTTGCCGCAGATGAGCAGCGCGGTCTTTCATAGCAAGCCCTAGCTGAACAAGCGCCGCGCCTGCAAGGAGCCTGCCGCCAAGTCCCTTGCCGCCAGTGCTAGGTAAAGATTTTTTAAATCGTTATCGATGATTTGAATTGCCGCATCCGACAGCACTTGGCCATTGTCATCGGTGATTTGGCCATCCATGGCTTGAGCCAAGGCTTGCGCGGATTCACACAATCGCGCAAAAGCCTGCTCAGAAGGCGCCACCTGTGGCACATCAAGACCCAAGGAAATACTGCGCAAAGCAGACTGGTTGGGGTCTTCGGCCATCGCTGCACGGGCATCAAAACTCAGTACCAATACAGGGGGCAAACCGGGCGTGGAAGCGGCAATCACCATACGCCCAGGGATGACTCCAGGCACAAAGCCGATACGTGCGGCCTGCTGCTGCACATAACCCGGGCTCCAAGCGGTTTTGCGAGAGGCAATAGTGAAACTGAGTTGGGCATCGTGCGAGGCTGCAAATTGGTCCAACTCTCGTGCATGGGCGATGGCCTCGCTCATGTCGGGTAGCTCGGGGGTAACGCCAAACGCATCGGCATATGTCTGCGCTTTCACCACAAATTCGGAAAACTCAATGTCATTGAGTGGTCCTTGGCGGTTAGCCACCTGAATGCCCGCTTGGAAAGCGCTGTAAAAAAGACCGGCTTGAAGGTTTTGCCACTCACCAGTGTCAGCGTTCAAACCTTCAACGATAAAGAGTTTGCTGCCAACACGGCGAACTGGCGGCAAAGCGGCCAAAGCCGCCTCGCCAGAGACAGGCGCCTCCAGTTCCATGCCGGCCATCACATCGATCAAGGGGTCTAGCTGCCCTCGTTGGTTGGCTTGGGGCAATTCATGCGTCATGTCAGAGAAGCCATCCAGCATGGCTTTGTCCAATGTGGCAGAAGCATCCAGTGGCATCTGGTTATTGGTTAAGGCATCGAGTTCCTCTGGCGTAATGAGTGGTTCGGCCTGTTTAGGTTGGTTTTGGCGGGAGGTCCAAGCGTTATAGGCCACCAAGACCACCAAAACCACGCCACCCACAATGGCTAACCACATTTGCAGACTACTCATACGTTTGCCGCAGGTTCAACCAAGTTCACAGCCGACTCCATGTCAACTGCAACAATACGCGAAACCCCCTGCTCTTGCATGGTCACGCCAATGAGTTGTTCGGCCATTTCCATCGCGATTTTGTTATGAGAAATATACAAAAACTGCGTTTCTCTGGACATTCGCGTGACAAGTTTGGCGTAACGGTCGGTATTGGCGTCATCCAAGGGCGCATCCACCTCGTCGAGCAAACAAAACGGCGCAGGGTTGAGTTGGAAAATCGCAAACACCAAGGCAATGGCTGTCAGCGCTTTTTCGCCACCCGACAGCAAATAGATGGTTTGGTTCTTCTTGCCAGGCGGCTGTGCCATGACTTGCACGCCCGAATCTAAAATTTCATCGCCCGTGATGACCAGCTTGGCAGTTCCTCCACCGAACAATTCAGGGAACATAAGGCCAAAATGCTGGTTAACCGTCTCGAAGGTGTCGCCAAGCAGTTGACGCGTTTCCCCGTCGATTTTGCGTATGGCGTCTTCTAGCGTGGTGATGGCCTCGTTCAAGTCGGCAGATTGGGCATCAAGAAAGGTCTTGCGTTCGCGTGCTGTTCCCAACTCTTCCAAAGCAGCCAAGTTCACCGCACCCAAGGATTGCGTTTCACGTTGAAGTTGGTCAATCTGATTGGACAAACCCGCCAACTTAACCGACGCTTGCTCGATGCTGGCAGCGACTGCCTCTAGGTCTGTTTGCGCGTCCTGCAATAACTGGTCGTACTGCTCAAACCCCAGACGAGACGCTTGCGCCTTGAGTTGGATATCCACAATGCGTTGACGCAATGGGTCGAGTTGATGCTCGATCTTGAGTCTTTCTTCGTTGCTGGTACGCAAACGGTTGGTCAAGTCATCGTATTCATTACGCTTGCTGGCCAACAAGGTTTCGCGCTCGAATTGCAGAGCCAAAGCGTCTTGCAAACCAGCACGGGCGGCGGTGTCGCTCAACAGATTAAGCTCTTCTTGTTGTCGACTTTGTTCGTTGGTTAAATTTTCAATTTGCTTGGCTGCTGTATCTTGGGTGCGCTGCAACTCTTGCTTACGGGCTTGCAAGCTGCGAACTTGGAACTCTACCTCTTGGCACTGCTTGTCGGTTTGCTGAAGCGTTTCACGCAAGCTTTGAAATTCTTTTTGCTTGGCCAAAGACGCATCTTGCAATTGGGCATGGCGCTCTTGGGTTTGCGCCAACTGCAAGTCAAGCTCTTCAAATTTAGCGTGAGAGGCTTGCTGCTTTTGTTCAAGCGTGGAAGACAGGCTTTGCAATTCGGCAACCTCTGTTGCCAACTGGTCTTGACGCTCGCGTACCTGCTGGGCTTGTTGTTGCAAGCGCAGCACATCGACATTCAGCGCATAAACCTTGGCCTGCGCCTCGGAGGACTGTTGACGCAGTTGCGTTCTTTGGCTGGCCGCTTGAGTAGCGGAAGACTCGGCCCGTGCCAATTGTGATCGTGCTTCTTCAGCCATCAGAGATTGGGCGCGGATTTGTTTGTCCAAGTTTTCAATTTCTTGAGCGCGAGCAAGCAAACCAGCTTGTTCAGTGTCTTGGGCATAAAAATGCACGCTGTGTAAACCCACGGCATGGCCTTGCGGGATAAACAACTGCTCACCGGCTTGTAATTTGTCGCGCAAAGACAGCGCAGTTTCCAAATTGGGGGCGGTGTAACAACCCGTTAACCATTCTGCAAGCAAACCTTTTAAAGCAACGTCGTCTACTTTCAACTGCTCTAGCAAGGGTGAAAGGACGCTTGATTTGGGTGAAGAAGCGCTGACGGCGGGACTGTAAAAACTCAGTTTTGCCAAAGGCACATCTGACGCAAAAGATTTGACGGTATCGAGCTTGCTGACCTCTAGGGCGGCCAAGCGCTCACGCAAAGCGGCTTCAAAGGCTTGCTCCCAGCCTGGGGTTACGTGAACACGGTTCCACAGGGGTTTGAGGTTTTGCAAGCCATGCTTGGCCAACCAAGGCACCAAGCGCTCGTCGGTACGAAGTTTTTCTTGCAATGCAGTCAGCGCTTGATGACGTGCTTGCAACTCCACCAATTTGGCCGATTGTTGGTTGCTGTTGTCTTGCGCGGTTTTGCGTTCTTCCTCTAAGCTTGGGGTTTGCGCTTCCAAGCTTTGCAGATCTTGCGACAACTGTTGGGCTAACGTTTGGGCTTGAAGCAACTGAGCTTCCAAGCGATCAACGTGGCTGTTGTCTGGTGCAGTCAGCGCATGTTGATCTAGCTGCAATCGGTTTTGGCGCTGCTCGAGTTGGCTCATCTGGTCTTGCAAACCGCGTTGCTCTGCCGCTAAAACTTGAATTTGTTGCTGCACTTGTGTCACCAAGGCGGCTTGGTCTTGCGATACCTTCAAAGCATCGCGCCAATCTTTTTCGAACGCGGGTTGTTGTTGGGCCAAGGTCTGGCGCTGTTGGTGGGTGTTTTCAAGCAGCGTTTGGGACTGCGATTGCTCAATAGTCAAGGCTTGTGTTTGCTCAGTGGCTAGCACTGCCTGGGCAGACCATTGGGCCATTTGCGCTTGAATTTGTTGCAAACGCTCTTGTGCCCGTTGCCGCCCTTCCACCACAAAACGAATTTCAGCCTCCAAGCGTGCGACCTCTGCTTTCGCTTGGTACAACTGGCCTTGGGCTTGATTAACCTGCTCGCCCGAATCGTAGTGGGCTTGACGCAGCGTTTCAATCTGGCTTTCGGTATGCCGTAAATCAGCTGTCTTGGCTTCAAGGGCATTGCTGGCTTGCTCGGTTTGTTGCTTCAACTGGGCTTGGCTGACCTCGGCTTCTGAACGTTTCAAGAACCACAACTGGTGTTGCTTGAGGGTGGACTGACTTTGCAGGTCTTTGAAGCGCTGGGCCACCTCAGCTTGGCGTTCGAGTTTTTCCAAATTGGCATTGAGCTCGCGCAAAATATCTTCAACACGCGTGAGGTTTTCGCGGGTATCCCCAAGTCGGTTTTCGGTTTCGCGGCGCCGTTCTTTGTATTTGGAAACACCGGCAGCTTCTTCCAAAAATAAACGCAACTCTTCAGGCTTGGATTCGATGATGCGGCTGATGGTGCCTTGCCCAATGATGGCGTAAGCACGTGGTCCCAAACCCGTGCCAAGAAAAACATCTTGCACATCACGACGGCGCACCGGTTGATTGTTGATGTAGTAGCTGCTGGTGCCATCGCGTGTCAGCACACGCTTGACGGCAATTTCAGCAAACTGGTTCCACTGCCCGCCTGCGCGGTGCGAGGCGTTGTCAAAAACCAGTTCAACACTGGCGCGGCTAGACGGTTTCCTGCTGGTGGTGCCATTGAAAATCACATCTTGCATGGACTCGCCACGCAATTCGCTGGCACGGCTCTCGCCCAGCACCCAACGCACCGCGTCAATGATGTTGGATTTACCACAACCATTGGGACCTACCACCCCGACCAATTGGCCTGGTAATAAGAAGTTAGTCGGATCAGCAAAAGACTTGAAACCGGAAAGCTTGATCGAATTAAGACGCACCTAAAACCCTTTGAAAAGGTTGAATCATTGAGGAATAAAAATCAGGTAGCAGGCTTCAAATCTTTTTCAATCCATTGACCCACTTCAGCCAAAAGGTTTTGCAAGGGGGGAATGGCTTTGGCGATGTCGACGGCGAGGTCGGCCAACTGCTTGGCTCGGCTCATGGCTTCGAGTTGAATCATTTGCTGGCTGAGTTCGGGGCCACACAAAAAGGTGACATAGCCTTTGAGTGAGTGCAGCAAGCGCTGAACCGGCTCGGTGTCTTGACTGGCCAAGGCGGCATTCAAGGAAACCAGATCTTTTTCCAAGCTCTCTTGAAAGGTTTGCGCCAAATTCAGCATCTGCGCTTGGTCCATGGCGAATTCGTGGGCTTTGCTGGGGTCGAGGAAGCTGTACATAGACCCCGATAATATCAGCCATGAACCCCCATCTTTCCCAGTTGCAGCCCTACCCGTTTGAACGTTTACGCCATTTGTTTACAGGTGTCAGCCCCAAACCAAACTTAACCGCTATCAGCCTAGGCATTGGCGAACCGCGCCACCCTGCACCGGCCTTGGTTTTGCAGGCTTTATCGACAAATATGGAGGCTTTGTCAGGGTATCCCGCGACAGCCGGTGGCTTGGATTTGCGTCAAGCTTGCAGCAACTGGCTCCAACGCCGCTACCAAGTCAGCGCAGACCCTGCCAAGCAAGTGCTGCCGGTGAATGGATCTCGCGAAGCCTTGTTTGCATTTGCGCAAACGGTGTTAAGTGGTCAAGCCGATGCATGGGTGGTCTGTCCCAACCCTTTCTATCAAATTTATGAAGGCGCGGCTTTGCTGGCAGGCGCACAAGCCTTTTTTGTGGCCAGCCGAGCAGAAAATAATTTTGCAGTGGACTGGGACAGCGTTCCTGAAGCTGTGTGGGCCAAAACACAGCTGGTGTTTGTCTGCTCGCCAGGCAACCCTACCGGCGCAGTGATGCCCTTGGCTGAGTGGCAAAAACTGTTTGCGCTCTCTGACAAATACGGCTTTGTGCTGGCCAGCGATGAGTGTTACAGCGAAATTTATTTTGGCGATAAGCCGCCACTTGGTGGCCTAGAAGCCGCGATGCTGTCGGGGCGCACAGATTTTCGCAATTTGGTCAGCTTCACCAGCCTGTCCAAGCGCAGCAATGTACCGGGCATGCGCAGTGGCTTTGTGGCGGGCGACCCCAAGCTGATAGAGGCTTTTTTGCGCTACCGCACCTACCACGGCAGCGCCATGGGCGGCATGGTGCAAGCAGCCAGCATCGCGGCTTGGAATGACGAAGTGCATGTTGAAGAAAACCGTGCGCTATACCGAGAAAAATTCGCCCAAATCACCCCTCTTTTGTCTCAGGTGCTGGATGTCGCTTTGCCTGATGCGGGTTTTTACCTTTGGGCAGGCGTCCCGGGTGGTGACGATGAGGCTTTTGCGGTTGAATTGCTGGCTCAATACAATGTCACTGTGTTGCCAGGTCGTTATTTGGCGCGAGAAGTCAATGGCGTCAACCCAGGCCAAGGCCGAATTCGCATGGCATTGGTCGCACAACCTCAGGAATGTCTTGAGGCAGCACAACGTATCGTTCAATTTGTTCAAACCCACTACCCACCATCCACATGAGCCAACAACTGCAAACCATTATTGATACTGCTTGGGAAAACCGTACCCAATACAGCCCCTCTTCTGCCCCCAAAGAATTGAGCGACGCTGTCGGGCATGTGATCGCCGAACTCAACTCAGGCCGCTTGCGCGTGGCCACCCGTGAGGCTGTGGGTCAATGGACCACCCACCAGTGGATCAAAAAAGCGGTTCTGCTGTCATTTCGCTTGAAAGACAACGCCGTGGTCAAGGCAGGTGACTTGGGCTTTTATGACAAAGTTCAAACCAAGTTCTCCAACATGGACGAAGCCCAAATGAAAGCCAGCGGTGTGCGTGTGGTGCCGCCTGCTGTGGCGCGTCGTGGCAGCTACATTGCCAAAGGCGCCATCCTGATGCCCAGCTACGTCAATATAGGTGCCTATGTGGACGAAAACACCATGGTCGACACTTGGGCCACTGTGGGCTCTTGCGCTCAGATTGGCAAGAACGTACACCTCTCAGGAGGCGTCGGCATTGGTGGTGTTTTAGAACCTGTGCAAGCCAATCCCACCATCATTGAAGACAACTGCTTCATTGGCGCACGTTCTGAGGTGGTTGAAGGCGTCATCATCGAAGAAAACTCGGTCATTTCCATGGGCGTGTATATCGGGCAAAGCACCAAAATTTACGACCGTGCCACAGGCGAAGTGACTTATGGACGGGTACCTGCTGGGTCAGTCGTGGTATCGGGCAACCTGCCTAGTGCAGACGGCAAATACAGCCTTTACTGCGCCGTCATTGTCAAACGCGTGGACGCACAAACCCGCGCCAAAACCAGCTTGAACGATTTACTTCGAGACTAAAATGTCTGCCACCCTTGAGTTGACTGAGCAACTGATTGCTCGCCCCTCTGTCACCCCCGATGATGCGGGGTGCTTAGAAGTTTTGGGCGAGCGTTTGAACGCTTGCAATTTTGAATCAGAGCGTTTGAACTTTGGTCCAGACAACTTCAGGGTAAGCAATCTGTGGGCGATCAAGCGTTGTTCACCTCAAGGGCCCACCTTGGTGTTTGCAGGTCACACCGATGTGGTTCCTACGGGTCCCTTAGACAAATGGACCACAGACCCTTTCACCCCAAGCCACAGGGATGGCAAGTTATTTGGGCGTGGTGCCAGTGATATGAAAACCTCTTTGGCTGCCATGGTGGTTGCGACCGAAGAGTTTTTAAGACAAGAGGCACAACCTCGCTTTTCCATCGCTTTCTTGCTGACCAGCGATGAAGAAGGTCCCTCGGTGGATGGCACAGTGAAAGTGGTGGAGTGGCTCAAGGCACGAGATGAAAAAATCGATTGGTGCATTGTGGGTGAGCCCACGGCAGTCCATCGCATCGGGGACATGGTGAAAAACGGTCGCCGCGGCACACTGAGTGGAAAACTCACCATCAAAGGCGTGCAAGGTCATATTGCCTATCCGCAACTGGCCAGCAACCCCATCCATTTGTTCGCACCTGCCTTGGCCGAGTTAGCAGCCATCAGTTGGGACAAGGGCAATGATTTTTTTCAGCCCACCAGCTGGCAAGTCAGCAATATCCACGCGGGTACGGGTGCCAACAATGTCATCCCTGGCGAATTGGTGGTTGATTTCAATTTTCGATTTAGCACCGAATCGACTGCCGACGAATTGAAGCAAGGCGTAGAAGCCGTGTTACATAAATACCAGCTGGATTTCAACTTGAAATGGACATTGGGCGGGCTGCCTTTCCTCACTACCCCCGGCGATTTGCTGGTCGTGGTTCAAGAGGCCATTCAAGCTGAAACCGGCATTGATACCGAACTGTCCACAACGGGTGGTACCAGCGATGCACGTTTCATTGCGCAAATATGCCCACAAGTCATCGAGCTAGGCCCCCCCAACGACAGCATCCACAAAATTGACGAGCATGTCCGCGTGAGCGATATAGACGCATTGAAAAATATTTATCTGCGAATTTTGCAAGGCTTGCAGCGCCACACCAGCGCATGACAACTTCTGAATTGATTGAAAACTGCGCCAAGGCCTTGACAGATGCACAGGTCAGTTTTGGACAAGGCACTTTGCAAGCCGCAGATGAAGCCGCTTGGTTGGTCCTGTGGAAGTTAGGCATGCCTTTGGATGTAGATACCCAAACGCTGCTTGATGACCTGCCAGAGGCTTCTGTTGAAGCCGTTCTCGGTTTATTGACCCAGCGCATTCAATCCCGCAAACCCTTGGCCTATTTGACCCAAGAAGCATGGCTGCAAGGCGTGTCTTTCTATGTAGATGAGCGTTGCTTGATACCGCGCAGCTTTATTGCTGAAGTATTGGCTGACGGCAGCATTGACCCATGGCTAAACCCTCAAGCAAGTACAGCTCTTGATTTATGCACAGGGGGCGCCAGTCTGGCAGTGTTGGTCGCCCTTGCCTACCCACAACTCGACGTTCAGGCTTTGGATATCTCTGCAGATGCTTTGGCGGTCGCCGCCATCAATATGCAAAGACATGGACTGCAAGAACGTGTACATCTTGTTGCGTCGGATGGTTTGACAAATGCGAAAGGTACGTTCGATCTGATTGTCTGCAACCCTCCCTATGTCAACACCCAAAGCATGGCCTTGCTGCCCCTTGAGTTTCAAGCAGAACCCTCCTTGGCCTTGGCTGGCGGATCAGATGGCATGGACTTTATTCGCCAGTTACTTAAAGAAGTCCCTTCTTTTTTGAAAGAAGAGGGCATCTTGGTACTGGAAATTGGTCATGAGTATGAACATTTCATTGACGCATTTCCGACTCTTGAATTCACAGGCCTGTCCACCAGTACAGGCGATACACAGGTACTGCTGATCACGCAATCGGCTTTGTTGGCATGATCACTCTTAAAAATATCAGCTTGCGCCGCGGCGCAAAAATTCTGCTTGACCAAACCTCCGTCGTTTTAAACCCTGGGGAAAAAGTCGGCTTGGTGGGCAGAAATGGGGCAGGTAAATCGTCCTTGTTTGCCTTGCTTAACAAAACTTTGACCGAAGACTCTGGCGAGTTTGATATTCCCAGCCAGTGGCGCATGGGCCAAGTGGCCCAAGACATGCCTGAGACCGATGCCAGCGCCACCGATTTTGTGATTGAAGGCGACACCGAGTTGGTGACCGCTCGGGCAGAGGTGACGGCAGCAGAAGCCACGGATGACGGTGAACGCATGGCCAACGCATACATGGCCTTGCATGATGCAGGGGAACACGATGCGGCATCCCGTGCACAGGCCTTGATACAAGGTTTGGGCTTCAAAACTTCTGAGTTGAACAATCCAGTCAACAGTTTTTCAGGTGGATGGCGTATGCGCTTGCAGCTGGCCCGTGCCTTGATGTGCCCCACCGAGTTGCTGCTGCTGGACGAACCGACCAACCATTTGGATTTGGATGCTTTGGTTTGGCTTGAAGCTTGGTTGAAGCGCTATGAAGGCACCTTGTTGGTGATCAGCCATGACCGGGAGTTCCTAGATGCAGTGACCAATGTCACCTTGCACATAGATGCGGGAAAACTGGTGCGCTACGGCGGCAATTACAGCAAGTTTGAGGACATGCGTGCTGAGCAAATGACCTTGCAACAAAATGCTTTTTCCAAGCAGCAAGACAAGATTGCACACTTGCAAAAATTCATTGCCAGGTTTAAAGCCAAAGCCAGCAAAGCAAAGCAAGCGCAGAGTCGCGTCAAGGCTTTGGATCGAATGGAAAAAATCGCGCCGCTTTTATCTGAAGCAGATTTTCAATTTGAATTCAAAGAGCCTGCTAATCTCCCCAATCCCATGCTGTCAATGCAGCATGTCGACTTTGGTTACCCAGCGGTTAACGATGCAGCCCTTGGTACTTTGCCAACAGTGATCGTTCGTGATGTCAGCAAATCCGTGTTGGCTGGACAGCGTATTGGTATTTTGGGTGCCAACGGTCAAGGTAAATCCACTGTGGTGAAAACCATTGCACGAGATCTAGCCGCCATCAACGGTGAGATAACCGAAGGTAAAGGCTTGAATATTGGCTACTTTGCCCAACAAGAGTTGGATGTTCTGAGACCTGCAGACAACCCCCTTGACCACATGATTGCCCTGGCCAAAAAAGTGGCCGCCGAGGGCAAGCTTGCCGGACAGGCTTCGCGTGAACAAGACTTGCGCAGCTTTTTAGGCCAGTTCAACTTCGGTGGTGACATGGTCAAGCAAAGTGTGGGCAGCATGAGTGGGGGTGAAAAAGCCCGCTTGGTGCTTTGCATGATGGTGTGGCAACGACCCAATTTGCTGCTGCTGGATGAGCCTACCAACCACCTTGATTTGGCCACCCGCGAGGCGCTTTCCATGGCGCTGAATGAATTTGAAGGCACCGTCATGTTGGTCAGTCACGACCGCGCCCTGCTTCGCGCTGTATGCGATGAGTTTTGGTTGGTCTCCAAAGGCGGCATCGCGCCATTTGATGGTGACTTGGATGACTACCAACAGTTCTTGCTAGACGAAGCTAAACGAATGAAAGCTTTGGCACAGGCTGAACAGGCTAGACTCCAACAAAAAACTGTTGCTGCTGCTGCAAAACCTTCACCGACCAAAACACCTACGCAAGGGTCACACAAAAAACAGCAACACCTTGAGTCAGACATGCAAACCTTAGAGCAAGAAAAAGAACAGCTCACGCAAGCCATGTCTTTGACCACCGTACCCACGGAGTTAGCCAAGTTGGGAAGTCAATTAAAAAACACAGAAGACCAACTGTCACAACTCGAAGCGCTATGGCTAGATTTGCTTGAACAGTCTGAAAAAGCTTGAAAAAGATGCACAAATAAAAAAAGCCAGTGGATAACTGGCTTTAGTTTGTACCGAATATGGTTGGTAGGACGTGCTGGATTCGAACCAGCGACCAACGGATTAAAAGTCCGCTGCTCTACCAACTGAGCTAACGTCCCATCTTGATGCTCGACTGCTTTTGACAGCTCAGCAAAGCCGCAAAGTATAACTGTTTTTTGTTGATTTTTGTGTCTCTAAATGGCAGATTTTTTTGACAATAGGTCCAATACCCAAGCAGCAGCGCAATTGCCAAATGTCGCCGTCACAGTAACCACTGAACCATAGCCATGGCAGTTCAACGAGCTGTCAGATTGCGCATCAATGACTTTCGAGGGCGTCACACTCTCTTTGCTAAACACAGCGGCAATTCCCATGGGCTTTCCAGCGGCTGGTGCAGCGTGTTGCTTGCGAAGACGTTGGCGCAGTTGGGACAGTAATGGGTCATGGGTGACATCCGCTAAATCTGCAACATCGACTTTGTGGGGCATTCGTTTGCCACCTGCTGCACCAACCGTGATAAAGGGCGTATGGCTAGCCAAAGCCCAAACTGACATGGCTTGCTTGGCCGTCATTTGGTCACAAGCATCAATGACAGCATCAGCTTGAACAGACAACAATGCAGTGCAATTTTCAGGCGTGATGAATTCCTCTATGGCGGCCACTTGGCACTCAGGGTGAATAAGGGCAATTCTTTGTTGAAGAGCGACCACTTTAGACATGCCTAAAGTAGTCGACAAGGCAGGAAGTTGACGGTTGATATTGGACTCAGAGATATGGTCCAAATCAATCAAGGTCAGGGCTCTCACGCCACTGCGGGCCAGACACTCCACAGCCCATGAACCCACACCCCCCACACCGACCACCACCACATGGCTTTGACGGATCTGTTGGGCGCCTATGTCTCCATACAAACGGGAAAGGCCACTGAAACGTCTGTCAGTATCTGCGACGTCCTCGCAGCTCACTTGATTTGCGCCAACCTGTCCTTGGCTGCAGCAGCGGCTTCTGTGGTGGGATACAACTTCAAGAGTTCATTAAAGGTTTTACGAGCTTCTTTGGCTTGCTTGATTTCCAACTGCGCATTGCCAACGGTCAACATTGCCTCAGGTGCTCTGGCGTGGTTAGGAAAATCAGTGACCAGCCCTTTGAGTTGCGCAATGGCTTCATTGAAGTCACGACGAGCAAACTTGGCACTTCCTAACCAGTACAAAGCACTGGGTTTGTAGCCGGAAGCTGAATAGACCTTAACGAATTGCGCAAATTCTTTGGCAGCAACGGCAAAGTCACCTTTTCGAAACAGCACAAAAGCTGCTTCGAAATCGCGCTTTTCTTCAGGGTCGGCTAAAAACTCAAAACCGTCGACCTGAACATTGACCTTGCTGGACTTAGGCGCCTCTTCCTTAACTGGCGGTGGCGCTGCTTCTTGCTTGGCTAACTGGCTGTTGATTTTTTGAAAACGCTCTTCAATATCAACATTGGTATCCTTTTGCGCACGCTGCAAAAGAGTTATGTCTCGCAATAACTGCTCGCGCTCACCTCTCAGACTTGCGATATCTTGCTTGAGTGACTCAATTTGCGCTTGCAGTTGCAAGAGTGCTTGCCGGTTGTCTTGCTTGGACTGGTTGATATCGATTTCAACTTGTTTAAGCAGAATCTCAACTTGTTTACGCAGAATTTCAAATTGTTTTTGAGATTTATCGAGTGATTTTTGCAGCGTTTGCTCTGTAGATTGCAATTGGGTTTGACGCTGGGTTTCCAGTCGTTGCCGCAAATCTAATATGGCTCGTCTGGCCTCTTCATCTTCAAACAGGGCAGCCTGTGCTGTTGGCGCCAATAAACCCAACAAGCACAGGGACGCGGCAAGACACCAAGATTTCATCGGTAAAAGAACTCAGCGCGACGATTTTTTGCAAATGCGCTTTCATCAGCACCTTGTGCGGAAGGCTTTTCTTTGCCAAAGCTGACCGACTCCACTTGAGACTCCTGAACACCCAGCAAGCTCAAGCTTTGGCGAACTGCATCAGCACGCTTTTGACCCAAGGCAAGGTTGTACTCACGACCACCGCGTTCATCTGTATGGCCTTCCAAAGAAACTTTCGCCCTTGGGTTAGCTTTGAGAAATTGTGCGTGCGCTTCAATGGCTGTTTGAAATTCAGACTTCACCACATAGCTGTCGTAGTCAAAGAAAATCACCTTGGCAACATTGCCCGCAGGGCCTGCACTCAAGTTGGTGCTGGCCGAACTGTCAACAGGAACGACGGCAGACTTGGCTTCTTTAGCGTCTTTGGCAGCTGGGGCTGCTGTGACGGGGGCAGGCATGACGGGGTCAGGGGTCACGGAAACTTTGGCACCTGATTTATCTTCGACAGGAACGTCATTGAGTTTGACGCCCGAAGCGCAAGCAGCAAGCAGCAGAACCATTCCCAGTGACAAAAGCAATTTTTTCATGAAATCTCCAGATAAATTAAGGATTGAGGAAAGGTCCCCAATGGGGCTCTCGCATATTGGAGGTTTGTCCAGCGAGTCTGGCTCGTATTTTGCCATCTAAAGTTGTCGTCATCAGGGCTTCGCGTCCTTGGGACTGGGTGGAATACATAATTAGTTTTCCATTCGGAGCAAACGTGGGTCGTTCATCTGCATTCGTGTCTGTCAAGGGCACAACTTTATCGTTGATCAAATCCATAACGTGGAGTTTGTAAGCAGGCCCCACACGAGAGATAAATGCCAGCCATCTTCCATCAGGACTCAGGCTGGGTGAGATGTTGTAACTGCCCGTGAACGTCACTCTTTCCACAGGACCGCCTGTGGCAGGAGTTCGGTAAATTTGCGGCGAGCCACCACGGTCACTGACAAAATAAATAGCCGAACCATCAGAACTGAAAACTGGCTCGGTATCTATGCCATTGGATTGCGTGAGTCGTTTTGGATCGCCACCCTTTGAGTTAATTAAAAACAACTGCGACCCACCGTCACGGCTTAAGGTGATAGCCAGCGATTTACCGTCCGGCGACCAAGCCGGTGCACTGTTAGAGCCCTTGAAATTGGCCAGCACCCTGCGCTTACCTGAAGCGATATCGTGTATGTACACCACCGGCTTACGCGATTCAAACGAGACATAGGCCAATTCGTTGCCACTGGGTGACCAACTGGGCGAAATAATGGGCTCTTGACTGGTCAAAGCGGCTTGCGGGTTCTCGCCATCGGCATCTGCCACCCATAGCAAGTGTTTCGGTCCTTGCTTGGTGATGTAGGCGATACGGGTAGAAAAAATGCCTTTGTCACCTGTTAATTTTTCATAAACTTGATCTGCAATGCGGTGCGAAACCAAGCGCAGGTCTGCAGGAACAACCACATAGCTTTGACCTCCCATGTCTTCGCCCTTGACCGCATCCCACAAGCGAAAACGAACATCAAAGCGACCATCAGCCATTCGCGAAATACTGCCAGTTAAAAGAGCGTCTGCCGGTTTTTGCCGTATAGGTTCAAAGTTGGGTCGACTGACTTCATCAATGACCATGCCAGCAGGCGTACTGCGAAATTGCCCGCTTCTTTCAAGGTCGGCCGCGACAATTTGGGTGATTTTTTGAGGGGAATTTTCTTCACCTCGAAAGTTAGCTATGGCGATAGGGATTTGTGTCACGCCAACGCCAGAAATTTCCACCCTGAAATCCGCATGTGCAGGAAGAGACAATAAAAAAGCCAATAGGATCATCGCCAGAGAAGATAAGAACGAACTCATTGCTTTCCTTGGTTCAAACAATATAAAGTGAAATACTTGCCATAGGCCGCTTGCCCTTGAAGGATACAAACAGCCAGACCCATGGCGCCATCCAAAAATCCCAGGCGAAAAAAATAGCTCTTGATGAATGCGACCAGACCTGAACTGACAGCACGAGACATGGTGGTGGTGTGACCTTGCGCAAATTTTTGAGCGGCCCATGCTTGGCTGTAAACCTGCAATTTGCGCCAATAAGATTGCGCAGAGGGATAACTGTAATGAAGCAGACAATGCTTAAGTCTACCGCTTGGCTGACCTTGAAGGGAGAAAAGTTTTTCATGAACCACGTCATCGCTGAAGTGGGCTGTGTGTTTTTGAAACAATCGAGTCACTCTGTCAGGTCGCCAGCCACAGTGATGAATCCATTGACCGCAAAAATTGGTTAGTCTAGGAATGTCGTAAAGGGTAAAGCTTGGATGGGATAAAACCCGCTGAATTTCTAGGGATAAATCGGCAGACACTCGCTCATCAGCGTCCAAAGATAAAACCCAGTTGTGACTGGCAAAACTCAAAGCTTTATTTTTTTGGGGGCCAAAGCCCTGCCAACTGTCAGCAAGAAAGACTTTGGCGCCTATATTTCGAGCTAATGCAACAGTGTCGTCAGTGCTTTGTCCATCAAGCACAATCACTTCATCTGCAAAAGCAACGCTCTCAATACAGGCCACAATATTGGCGCTTTCATTGCGTGTAATGATGATGACACTCAAAGGCATACAGCGATTCTAACCAAGCGAAGTTTCAGTGTCGTCATAATCCCAAAAAGTTTTCAAACAAACCATGACACCACAGCCTCGTATTCGGCATCGACTTATTCGTGCTTTCGCGCATTTCACCCACCCTATCAGCGCATGGGTAGTGACATTTGTGTGCGTGGTTCTGGTGTCTGTATCAGAACCCTTGATCCCAGCCTTGCTTAAACCTTTGCTAGACAAAGGTTTTGCACAAAATGATTTTCCTGTCTGGCAAGTGCCCATCGCCTTGATTGGCATATTTGGTTTACGTGGTTTGGGGGTGTTCTTCAGTCAGGTGGCCATGGCCAAAGCCACCAACCATGGCTTGATTGAACTGCGAATGAAGATGTTCGCGAGATTGCAAAATG
This sequence comes from Bordetella parapertussis, assembly GCA_945861305.1. Classification (GTDB taxonomy): domain Bacteria; phylum Pseudomonadota; class Gammaproteobacteria; order Burkholderiales; family Burkholderiaceae_C; genus Limnohabitans. The sequence continues at coordinate 20,938 of CAMATW010000008.1, forward strand.
CGGATTTGGCTTTATTCAAACAGCAAACTGCGAGCGCACTGGGCAACACCTTGGTTTTTGAAGTTCAAAACGGAGCGCTGTTGATGGTGAGCTCAGTCATGAGCTTGGTGCGAGATAGCTTGACCTTGCTCGCCTTGGTGGCCTACCTTTTGTATTTGAATTGGCAACTGAGTTTGATTGTGGCCATGCTGTTTCCTGCGGTGGCGTGGCTGATGAAAGCTTTAAGCAAACGTTTGTACCAAATCACCAGAGACACGCAAAAAGCCACGGATGAGCTGGCCTATGTGGTTGAAGAAACTTCGCTGGCTTACCGCGAAATACGGCTTCACCAAGCCCAGTCTATGCAAATTGGCCGTTTCAAAATTTTGGCAAAAACATTGCAGCGTTTGGCCATGAAAACTGCTGTCGCCAGTTCTAGCATGACCCCCATGACCCAGATTTTGTCTGCCATCGCCTTGTCGGGTGTGATCAGCGTGGCTTTGTTGCAAAGTCACCAAACCGGAATGACTGTGGGAGGTTTTGCTGCATTTGTCACCGCGATGTTGATGTTGATTGCGCCTATCAAGCACCTGTCAGAAATCACCGGTCCACTCACGCGAGGACTTGCCGCCCTAGAACGTGGCTTTGAATTGATTGAAAACACGCCTTTAGAAACTGGCGGCATTCACCAATCGCTAAGAGCACGGGGCCAAATTGTGTTCGAAGATATTTCTGTGAAGTACCAGCCTGATATGCCTTGGGCTTTACGGCATATTGACTTGAATATCAATTCAGGCGAAACGGTTGCCTTGGTGGGCACCTCTGGCTCAGGTAAAACCACGTTGGCCAATGTGTTACTTCGGTTTGTCAATATCACTGAAGGCAAGGTCTCGCTTGATGGAACGCCCCTAGAAGCGTGGGATTTGCTCTCATTACGCAAGCAATTCGCCTTTGTAAGCCAAAACGTGGTGGTTTTGAATGACAGCCTTGCTGCGAACGTGGCGTTGGGCCAAACGCCTGACGAGCAACGTGTGATCGCATGCCTGCAAGCTGCGCATTTGGGTGATTACCTGGCTGGCTTGCCGCAACATATTCACACCCTAGTTGGCCATAACGCCTCAACCTTGTCTGGTGGGCAGCGACAACGCTTAGCGATAGCCAGAGCCCTTTACAAAGATGCGCCTGTGCTCATTTTGGATGAAGCCACTTCAGCGCTGGATAACGAGTCTGAGCGATTGGTACAAGATGCCCTTCAAAGTCTGCAAAAAAACCGGACCACACTTGTGATTGCCCACCGACTGACCACCATCGAAAAAGCCAACCGCATTGTTGTCATGCAGCAAGGCAGCATTGTTGAGCAGGGTACGCACCAACAGTTGCTACAAGCGCAAGGTGCTTATGCCGCGATGTTCAAACTCAGTCAATCGGCTGTTTTGTCATAAGCGAGCAGAGTCGACACAGCCGATACAAATTCATCAATACTTGGCTGAATCAACCGCAGACACCATGCTTCGTTATGAAACGAGGTCACCTCGGGGTAAGTAAACCAAACCAGCGTAGGTTTTCGCAAAGCGACCGACATATGGTAAGGGCCAGAGTCAGTTGAAACAAAGACATCACAAGCATCAATCAGACCTGTTGAACTGCTCAAGGTGGTTTCACCTGCGGCATCGACGATATGCAGATCTTCTGTGTGTATTTCCTTCAAAAACGCAATGAATACCTGGTTCACATCTTTTTCAAATGGGGCACCACTCAACAAAATATTGGCAGGGTAAAGCTTCAATAGGTGATGAAAGCATTGGGCCAGATGTTTCAAATTGGGGCGTTTGACCATGGCGTCTGGTGTGCCGCAACCGATGTTCAAACCAATCACGGGCAAGTTATTCTGAAAACGATGTTGATGAAGGGTTTGCCACTCCCTGCCCTCGTCTGTAACTTGCATTTCGATAGATGTACCTGAACGCTCTAAGCCAAGCGCATGCAAAACCACAAAGTCTCGGTTGGTGTAGTCCATGGGAAGTGAAAGACCATTACTGTGCGCAAAAACATGCACACTGGGCGAAAACCGCTGGTAAAACCACGAACGGAATGGAAACTGTGCGATGCCCAAAGTGAATGCACCCACAGCCCTGCCAGCCAGCCAAGTGAGTGCCGAGGTTTTGATGCCGTGTGGTTCGAAGTCAATCACCATGTCTGGCTCAACTTTTTGACAAATACTTCGAAGTGAGATCCAGATAGACCAAAAGGAGACCCTTTCCCCATTTGGGTGTGATGGGTCTTTATCACGCACCGTGATGAAATGCACACTTGTCAACAAGGGGTGATGCTGCATCAGTGCTTCAGTCGGGTAACCATGATGTTTGCTCAAAAAAACCAAATGCAATTGAACATTGGGCCAACTGGTTTTTAAAACACGCCAAGCTGCCGAACTGCGCAACAAGTCCCCAACCCCTAGGCTGTGGGACTTGATCATCACAATCGAGCGCGGATCTTTGTTCACTGTGCAGTCAGTTTTTGAAATAAGACGTCGTATTGCTTTGCAGCATCTGACCAGAGATGCTGCATAGAAAAAGCAAGCGCGGCCTGCTGATGCTGGGCATAGACGGAGGGTTCAGACAAATTCACAATGGCTGCAGTCAGTGCATTTGCGTCTAAGGGGTCAGGCAAGATGATTGCGTTGACTGCATTTTGCAAATCGGCAGCAACGCCACAATATTTTGCTTGGCTCACCACCACGGGGAGTCCGTAAGACATGGCTTCTAGAACAACCATGCCAAACGTATCTTCTAGCGTAGGATGAAGCAATATATCTGCTGAAACATAAACTTCCTGCATATTGCTGACAACGCCTAGGTAGCTCACCCGATCTGTAATACCAAGGCGTACTAGTTTGTCTTTCCATGGCTGGGTGGGATGCGCTTTTCCAATAACCAGCAAGCGGTATGCGACATCGAGCTTTGCCAAGACTGTCAACACTGTATCAAGGTTCTTTTTTACTGCGTCATTGCCCACCCATAAAAGGACTTTGGCAGATTTAGCGCTCACCTGTAGCACTGACTCAGCGCCCATAGCCTGCCCAGATGAACGTGGGTAAATGCCTGGTGAAATGCTGAGCAACTGTCCTTGCGGTAATGGCGGTTGCATGTTTAGCAACCGCTGTTGCAAAGGTTTTGAAACAGCTACCCAAAAACGCTGTGGTTTTAATCGAAAACGGAAAAACTCTAAAGCGGAATAAGTCCATAAGCGAGGACTGATCAAGTGTTTAAACCGATTGTTTAAGCGTGAAAGCAAAGGTAAATCTTCAATCGATTTGCAACGCATCGGTAAAACATGAACGGTTTGAACTTGTCCATGCCAAGTGTTTTCATGCGAATGCACAATATCAAAACCGTGCCGAGTAAGCCACCACGTGGCCAAGGCGAACCACAATTGATTTAGCCATCGGGGACGTTTGAAAAACAAAGGAATGGGGTGGTAAGTCACTGCTTCCAAGGCCTTGTCCATCTCTTGGGCAAATACATGAATGTCATGCGTTTTAGCCAAAGCCAAAGCTATTGCGACCGCATAGGCCTCTGCGCCTCCCGCATCTCGGCGGAAGGTGCGGTGAAGCACAGCAATGTTCAAGCGACGCGTTGCAATAGCCATGCTGACCTAAGCAAATCGTTTACTGTCTTCATAGCTTGTCAAAACTTTGAGAAGAAATTGAATCGAGTAGGTTGAGCGAACCACAGGAACTCTTGGTAGCGCGGTCATTCTGTCGGTTGCGCAGGCTCGGCCACGATGGGTAGTGGTAGCCGCTTCATAGCCTGCTTGTGAAACCAAGACTTCATGCTCAGGAGAAAAATGGCCATAGGGGTAGCAAAATTGTGTCACTGGTTTTTGCAAAAGGGTCTCTAGGTCACTTTTGCTTTGTAGTAGTTCATGGCGAGCCTCTGCCAAGGAAAGTTGGTTCAAGTCCGCATGGCTACAAGTGTGCGAACCAACCTCCATACCCGCGTCAACCCATTTATGTATCTCCTCAACATTCATGAGGGTAGCTTTGGCTATTCCAAGCGCCGCGTCCCACTCGTTATGCTGACCAAGCCTTCCACTCACGACATAGCAAGTAGCGCTAAAACCATGGTTTTTCAAAATGGGAAGCGCCTGCAAAACATTGCTTTGGTAGCCATCATCAAGCGTGATACCCACCACCTTGCCTTTTTTTGCTCCACGCAAATAAGGCATCAGGTCTGACATGGCCAGTCCTGTGTAACCAAGACGGGCAAGCCAAAGCATTTGTGCTGAAAAAGAAGACGGCGTCACCCATAAACTGCGCATCTGAAAACCCTTTGGTGGGGCTTGCTCAGTATGGTGGTAAGACAATATGGGAATGCTGTGATCAGATGTCATAGCAACACAATGTTGTAGTCTTCTGGCCCCATGCCCACTTCAGTCATCAAAGAGATGGGCTTGCGAATAAAGTCGCTCAGTCCAGCCAAATGGTGGCTTTCTTCTTCTTGCAGCAACTCGATCACGGCAGGCGAGGCAAGAACGCGGAATTCTGCGGGGTTGAATTGACGAGCTTCTCGCAAGATTTCACGCAATATGTTGTAGGCCACACTGCGTGCCGTGTTGACAATGCCACGACCATGGCAACTGGCACAAGCTTGACACAACAAATGGGCTAGCGACTCACGGGTTCGCTTGCGAGTCATCTCTACCAAACCTAAGGGAGAAAAACCACTGACCGATGTTTTGACGCGATCTTTGGAAAGTTGTTTGCCAAACTCACTTAGCACGGCCGCTTGGTGGTCTTGTCTTTGCATATCGATGAAGTCAATGACGATCATGCCGCCCAAATTACGCAGTCGCAATTGACGTGCAATGGCGCCTGCTGCTTCCAAATTGGTCTTGAATATGGTTTCATCAAAACTTTTGGCACCCACAAAGCCACCTGTGTTCACGTCAACCGTGGTCATGGCTTCGGTTTGATCAATGATCAAGTAACCGCCCGATTTCAGATCGACTCTTCGACCTAAAGCCAAAGAAATATCCTCATCGATATTGAACAAATCAAAAACAGGTCGCTCACCCTTGTAGTGAACCAGTTTGTCAACAGAAGATGGCATGAATTCTTTACCAAAAGCCATCAGCATTTCAAATTGCTCGCGTGAATCGATGCGAATGGTTTGGGTGCCTTCCGTCACAAAATCACGCAACACCCTTTGCAAAAGATTCAAATCTTGGTGAAGCAAAGACTTGGCAGCTTGGTTTAGGCTGGCTGCGCGAATGCGTTCCCAAGTTTTTCGCAAATAAGCAATATCCTCGCTAAGCTCTTGGTCAGAGGCCTCTTCACCATTGGTGCGAAGAATAAAACCACCTCTGGCTTCGGTTTGGTGCGCCAGTGTCGACAATCTCTCGCGCAAAACCTGGCGCTGCTCAACAGGTATTTTTTGCGAAACGCCAATGTGATCGTCTTGCGGCAAAAACACCAGCAATCTTCCTGCGATGCTGATTTGGGCAGATAAGCGAGCGCCTTTGGTGCCCATGGGGTCTTTCATGACCTGTACCAACATCGATTGACCTTCAAACACCTGCTTTTCAATGGGGAGGATAGCTGGGGGCGCAACGTCAGGGTCCGCATGTTTGGCGTTAACACTGCTCATTAAGTCGGCTACATGCAAAAAAGCTGAACGCTCTAAACCAATGTCAATAAAAGCAGACTGCATCCCAGGTAGCACCCGAACAACTTTGCCAAGATAGACATTACCTACCAAGCCACGCTCAAGAGAGCGTTCGATATGCACTTCTTGCAAGGCGCCGTTTTCGATCACCGCTACGCGGCTTTCATGAGGGGCCCAGTTGATAAGGATGTCTTGTTGCATTCAGACGGTCCCGATCTGTTTGAGTAATTGGGTGGTTTCATATAAAGGCAAGCCCATGATGCCTGAGTAGCTTCCCGAAACATGAGAGATGAAGGCACTGGCACGACCTTGAATGGCATAGGCCCCAGCTTTCCCCATAGGTTCTTGGCTGGCTACATAGTCTTGGATATCTGCTGCAGTCATAGGTGCAAATTTAACGCGAGAACGGCTCAAGGCAAGGTGTATATCTTGATTGTGACCGATGGCGACAGCCGTCAACACTTGGTGCGTTTTGCCTGACAACAGGCTTAGCATCTCTATAGCATCGCTGGCATTGGCGGGTTTACCCAATATTTGCCTGTCCACCACCACGGTGGTGTCTGCGCACAATACCGGCGCAAAAACCAAGGACTGCTGTAGCATCTGCGCCATAGCTTCTCGCACTTTCAATCGGGTGACGCGTTTGACATACTTCAGTGCCGACTCGTGGGGCAAGACCGCCTCTAAGGCCTCGGCTGCCTCTGTGTCGGTTGGCAGCAGCACTTGGTAGGCAACGCCAATTTGATCAAGCAAGGCTTGTCGCCGTGGGCTTTGCGAGGCCAAATAAACAAAAGGGAAAGCACTCATTCGCGGTGATAAGGGTGGTTGCTCATGATGGACCAGCATCGGTAGAGTTGTTCTATCAGCACCACTCTGACCATGGCATGGGGCAACGTCATGTCAGACAAGCGAAGCAAGGAGCTGCCGTCTTTTCGAATCGCAGGATCGAAGCCATCTGCCCCGCCGATGATGAAAGCAACGTCCTGCCCCTCGGATTGCCAACCAGTCCATCGCTGGGAAAGTTCCATGGTGGTGGTGCGTTGTCCATGCTCATCCAGCCAAATTTTGTGACAGTCACGCGGCAAAACTTCATCAATGCGTTTTCTTTCAGCGGCCCAAATTTGGGCCGTGGTTCGAGAAGATCGTGGCTCTGCTTTGACAGTTTTAAGGCCCACGCCAGCTTCGGGTGGGAGTCGCTTGAGGTAATCATCCCAAGCGGTTTGTGCCCAGTCAGGAATTTTCATCCCTACTGCAACCACCCACAGCTTCATTTTTTTCGGGGTGCAGTGGGACGTTTTTTAACCGCGGGGATCTTGGTCGCCGCCGTGGTCTTTTTGGTTGCAGAGGTCTTTTTGTTTGCAGAGGTCTTGGTGGCTGCAGAGGTCTTGGTGGCTGCAGATTTGACGCGAACTGATTTCACCGCAGCAGGTGGTTTTTCAATGACGGGCTTGGGTGCGCCCAGTTTGATTCGCACAGGTTTTTCGCCCCAAATCTCTTCCAAATGGTAGTAGGTACGAATGGCCGGTTGCATGATGTGAACCACCACAGAGCCGCAGTCGACGATGATCCATTCGCCGTTATCTTCGCCTTCCATGCGGGGTTTGGCAAAACCTGCATCTCTGACCCCATCGCGCACACTGGCGGCCAAGGCTTTGGTTTGTCGATTAGAAGTGCCACTGGCAATGACAACCCTCTCAAACAAAGACGACAAATGTTCGGTGTTGAAGACCACGATATCTTGCGCTTTGACATCCTCCAGACTGTCAACAATGCTTCTTTGCAGTTTTTGGACGTCTTTTTTTTCAGCGGCTTCTGTCATGGTTTTCCAAATAGAGTTTGTTTTGTTGGATGTAATGGGCGACGGGTAGACTGAGAAGATCAGACTCTGGGTGGCCTGACGCATAACTGGTACGCACAGAAGAAGAGCTGATATTCATCAAAGGTATGTTCATACGCATCACCCGATCTGGGGGTAGATTGTGCCACTCGTCCGAATACTCCTTGTCAGCACTGGTGACAGGACGTTGAACCACCACCAACTTGGCCATCTCCAATAAGCGTTGCCATTGGTACCAAAGAGTAAAGCTTGCAGCTTGGTCAGCCCCTACAAGAATACAAAAATGGGCGTTGGGGTGAAGAACTTTCAACTTGTCTAGGGTGTCGACGGTATAGCTTGAACCCTCGCGTCGAGTTTCCATGTCATCCACCACAACCTGCGGCATGTTTTGAAAAGCCAAGCGAGCCATGGCTAAACGGTGACTGGCGTCGGACAAGACACGCGATTTATGCCAAGCCTGTCCAGTCGGAACTATGTACAAAAGATCAAGTTGCTGTTGATGAATAACTGCTTGGGCTAAGGCTTGGTGCGCAAGATGAGGAGGGTCAAAAGCCCCGCCAAAAATACCGATGCGCAGGACTTGGCTCAAGCGACTTGGACCCAGTCTTGGGGAACCAAAAAGTGTGAGTAAAGTTTTTCTTCTGCCGAGCCAACCTCTGGCGTTTGCTGATAGGACCAACTCACCATAGGTGGCAAAGACATCAGAATGGACTCGGTGCGGCCACCTGATTGAAGACCAAAGTGGGTTCCCCTGTCCCAGACCAAATTGAACTCCACATAGCGACCCCGTCTGTAAAGTTGGTGGTTGCGTTCACGTTCACCGTAGGCTGTGTCCATGCGTTTGCTGACAATGGGCAAATAAGCTTCGTTAAAAGCATTCCCCACACTTTGCATCATGGCAAAACTCTTCTCAAAACCAAGTTCAGAAAAGTCGTCAAAAAAGATCCCGCCTACGCCACGAGGTTCGTTTCGGTGCTTGAGGAAAAAATATTCATCACACCATTTTTTAAATCGGGGGTAGTAATTTGTATCGAATCCATCGAGAGATTTTTTGCACTCGGTATGGAAGTGTCGTGCATCTTCATCAAAACCATAGTAAGGCGTTAAATCCATGCCGCCGCCAAACCAAGCCACAGCCTCACCTGACACCGGTTGGGCCAACAAAGCCCGAACATTCAAATGCACCGTGGGTACATAGGGGTTGCGCGGATGAAAAACCAAGGACACGCCCATGGCCTCAAAAGAAGAGCCTGCCAGCTCTGGGCGATGTTGCGTCGCAGATGGGGGTAATTTAGGGCCCCGCACATGCGAAAACCCACAACCAGCACGTTCAAACACATTGCCGTTTTCTAAAATTTGGGTGATGCCATTGCCTTGAAGGGTTTCGCCCGGAGGCTTTTCCCATGGATCACTCATAAACGCGTGGCCGTCGATGGCACTCAGGGCCGATGTAATGCGCTGTTGCAACCCAAGCAAGTAGTCTCTGACAGGTTCAAATGACTGGTTCATGAATATGTTGCCTTAGGTTGAATGTTTGGTTTTATCGGCGAATAGCACGAAACCCAATGTCACGCCGCATTTGCATCCCTTTGAAATGCAGTTGATCAGCCAAAGCGTAGGCATGGCTCTGGGCTTGCTTGACAGTGTCGCCAAGGGCGGTTGCACACAATACACGTCCACCGCTGGTGAAAATCTTGCCATCCCTAAGAACCGTGCCAGCGTGAAACACCATAGCCTCATAAGTATCGGATGGGAGTCCATGAATCTCCTCCCCAAGTTCAGGGGTTGCGGGGTAGTTGGCGGCTGCCATGACCACGCCAAGTGCACAACGCCTGTCCCATTGCAATTCGATGTTTGACAATGTTTGGGGGTCTGCATCCGTGGCCGCCCAAAGCAGTTCAAGCAAATCACTTTTGAGGCGCATCATGATGGGCTGTGTTTCAGGGTCGCCCATTCGGCAGTTGAATTCAAGCACTTTGAGCTGGCCTTCTCGACCAATCATCAAACCGGCATACAAAAAACCTGAGTAGGGAATGCCATCTTGCTGCATCCCTTTGAGTGTGGGCTGTATGACTTCACGCATGACTTTGGCGTGTATTTCTGGTGTGACCACTGGTGCAGGCGAATAAGCGCCCATACCGCCCGTATTGGGCCCCATGTCGGCGTCCAACAAACGCTTGTGGTCCTGGGAAGTGGCCAAGGGCAATGCCGTCAAGCCGTGGGCCACAACCATGAAACTGGCCTCTTCACCATCCAAAAACTCTTCAATGACCACCCTTGCAACGCCTTGGTTGTGCTGAACACCCGCATCGCTGGCAAGCATATGGTCGATGGCTGCATGGGCCTCTTGCACATTCATGGCCACCACCACGCCTTTGCCCGCAGCCAAGCCATCGGCTTTCACCACAATGGGCGCACCCTTGGTACCCACATAAGCATGGGCCTTGGGGGCATCTTCAAACACTTGGTATTCAGCGGTGGGAATCCCGTGCCTGAGCATAAAGGCTTTGGAAAAGGCTTTGGAACTTTCAAGCTGGGCGGCCGCTTGCGAGGGGCCAAAAATGCGCAATCCGTGCTGGCGAAATTCATCCACAATACCCCCCGCCAACGGGGCTTCGGGGCCGACCACGGTCAAATCAATTTGGTTAGCCTGCGCCCATTCGCGCAGCGCCACTTTGTCGGTGAGTGCTATGTTGTCAAAGTCTTTGTGCTTGGCAGTGCCGCCGTTCCCTGGAGCAACATAAATACGCTGAACCTGAAGCGAAAGGTTGAGTTTCCAGGCCAGTGCATGTTCTCGACCACCACCACCAACCATGAGTATTTTCATAGGGCCGCGTTATGGAAAACCTCTTGAACATCGTCGAGTTCTTCGAGGGCATCAATGATTTTTTGCATTTTCAGTCTGTCATCATCGTTCAAATCGATGGTGACTTCGGGGCGATAAGTCACTTCAGCCATGCCCGCTTGGAGGCCAACAGCATCAAGGGCGGCTTTCACGGCCTCAAAAGCAGTAGGCGGAGTTAAAACTTCAACAGCCCCATCTTCGTCAACCAAGACGTCGTCTGCTCCTGCATTCAAGGCGGCTTCCATGACCGCGTCTTCAGAGGTGCCAGGCGCCAAAAGGAGTTGCCCACAGTGTTTGAATTGAAAGGCCACAGAGCCCTCTGTGCCTAAGTTACCACCATGTTTATTCAAAGCATGACGCACCTCAGCGACTGTGCGAACTTTGTTATCGGTCATGGTGTCAACCATCACGGCGACGCCGCCTATGCCATAACCTTCATAGCGAATTTCTTCGTAATTCACGCCTTCAAGGTTACCGGTGGCTTTGTCAATATTGCGCTTGACGGTGTCAGCCGGAAGATTGACCGACTTGGCTTTTTCAACAGCCATGCGCAAGCGTGGGTTGGTGTCCAAATCGCCACCGCCCAAACGGGCAGCCACCATGATTTCACGAATAACACGGGTCCAAACTTTGCCACGCTTTTCGTCTTGACGACCCTTTCGGTGCTGAATATTGGCCCATTTGCTATGTCCAGCCACGCTTAGCCTGCCTCAGCTTCTTCGGGTTCAGCAGGCTCGGACTTGGAAGCTCTGGATTCTTTCTTAGGCAAGGGATGGATATCGAGCAACACCTCTTCCTTGTCGTCGATATCAACCGTCAAACGACCACCATCAGTCAGTCGACCAAACAACAACTCGTCAGCCAAAGCACGGCGAATCATGTCCTGGATCAAACGTTGCATGGGACGCGCACCCATCAGCGGATCAAAACCTTTTTTGGCCAAGAATTTGCGCAAAACATCCGTGAAAGTGACGTCAACCTTTTTCTCGGCCAACTGGGTTTCAAGTTGCAGCAAAAATTTGTCGACCACACGCATGATGACGATTTCATCAAGGGCCTTGAAACTGACGGTGGCGTCCAAGCGATTGCGGAACTCGGGTGTAAACAAGCGCTTGATGTCAGCCAACTCGTCGCCCGCTTCGCGAGCGTTGGTAAAGCCAATAGTGGACTTATTCATGGTTTCTGCACCCGCATTGGTCGTCATGATGACGATGACATTACGGAAATCAGCTTTACGGCCATTGTTGTCTGTCAATGTGCCATGGTCCATGACCTGAAGCAACACATTGAAGATATCCGGATGGGCTTTTTCAATTTCATCAAGCAACAGCACAGAATGGGGCTTCTTGGTCACAGCTTCGGTCAGCAAGCCACCTTGGTCAAAGCCCACATAGCCAGGAGGTGCGCCAATCAGGCGACTCACCGCGTGGCGCTCCATGTATTCAGACATGTCAAAGCGAATCAACTCGATGCCCAAAATATAGGCCAACTGCTTTGCAGCTTCGGTCTTGCCTACACCGGTGGGACCACTGAACAAAAAGGACCCGATAGGTTTGTCGGCTTTGCCCAAGCCAGAACGAGCCATCTTGACTGCTGAGGCCAAGACCTCCAAGGCTTTGTCTTGCCCAAAGACCACGCTTTTCAAATCCCGCTCTAAAGTTTGCAGCTTGCCGCGGTCATCGTTTGAAACACTGGCAGGCGGAATACGTGCGATTTTGGCGACGATGTCCTCAATTTCGGTCTTGCTGATGGTCTTTTTACGTTTAGATACAGGCAATATACGCTGTGCAGCGCCTGCTTCGTCAATCACATCGATGGCTTTATCGGGCAAATGGCGGTCATTGATGTACTTGGCGCTCAACTCTGCTGCCGCTTGCAACGCCGCTAATGCGTACTTGACGCTGTGGTGCTCTTCGAAGCGCGACTTCAGTCCTTTAAGAATGTCAACAGTTTGCTCGACTGTGGGTTCGACCACATCGATTTTTTGAAAGCGACGAGAAAGCGCTGCGTCTTTTTCAAAAATACCGCGGTATTCTGTGAAAGTGGTGGCGCCTATGCACTTGAGCTGCCCTGAACTTAGAGCAGGTTTGAGTAAATTGGATGCATCCAAAGTGCCGCCTGAAGCTGCACCAGCACCAATCAAGGTGTGAATCTCATCAATGAACAACACCGCATTCGGTTTGTCTTTCAATGACTTTAAAACGCCTTTGAGTCTTTGCTCAAAGTCACCACGGTACTTGGTACCGGCAAGCAAAGCGCCCATGTCCAAAGAATAGACCTGAGAGTCGGCCAAAATTTCAGGAACCTCTTTTTGCGTGATGCGCCAAGCCAAGCCCTCGGCAATGGCGGTCTTTCCTACGCCCGCCTCGCCAACCAACAAAGGGTTGTTTTTGCGCCGACGGCACAGAATTTGAATCACCCGCTCAACCTCGTACTCGCGACCGATCAAGGGGTCAATCTTTCCGTCCTTGGCCAATTGGTTGAGGTTTTGGGTAAATTGCTCCAATGGTGAAGCTTTTTCAGACTTTTCAGTCGACTCCTCATTTTCTGAAGGCGAAGAATCCGCACTTTTGGTGGGTTCTTGAGGGTCGTTTTTCTTGATGCCGTGGGCAATGAAATTGACCACATCCAAGCGCGTGACGCCTTGTTGGTGAAGGTAATACACCGCATGGGAGTCTTTCTCCCCAAAGATGGCCACCAACACATTGGCGCCAGTGACTTCTTTTTTGCCATTGCCAGTGGACTGAACGTGCATGATGGCGCGTTGGATAACGCGCTGAAAGCCTAATGTAGGTTGGGTGTCAACCTCGTCGGTTCCGGCCACTTGTGGGGTATTGTCTTTGATGAAGTTGGAAAGCGATTTGCGCAAGTCATCGATGTTGGCTGAACAGGCTCTAAGTACTTCAGCGGCACTAGGGTTGTCTAGCAAGGCTAAAAGCAGGTGCTCGACTGTAATGAATTCATGCCTTTGTTGCCTAGCCTCTACAAAGGCCATGTGTAAGCTGACTTCAAGTTCTTGGGCAATCATGAAAATTCCTTCTGGCGATCTTTGTGTAAGTTCAACTGTATATGGAAACGATGGGACATTATTCAATGGGTTCGAGCAAAGCTTGTAGGGGGTGTCCAGCCTGATGGGCAGCGTCTTGGACTTGATCGACTTTGCTGGCGGCAACGTCCTTGGTGTAAACCCCACAAATCCCTTTTCCATCCAAGTGGATCTTGAGCATAATTTGTGTGGCCGCCTCACGGTCTTTGCCAAAAAACTCCTGCAATACCCTGACAACAAACTCCATGGGCGTGAAATCGTCATTGAGCATGACCACTTGGTACATCTGAGGCGGTTGGGTGCGTTGGGTGCGTCGCTCTAGAACGACTGAATCAGAGTCGCCTGTTTGTGGGGGTGGGATGACAGGCTTTGATGGGGCAGTTGGCATACTCATATTCTATCGATGACGTCTAGCGCACTCAAAAAACTGAAACAATCTCCGGAAATCCATTTTAAATAATTATTTAAAATTACTTTACAAAAAATAAAAACTATATTCTACTTTTTAAGTATTCATTTATGAAAATTTCAATCCGTGAAGGGGTCGGCCATGGCGTTTGGCATTGTGAAATGGTTTAACAACCATAAAGGGTTTGGGTTTATCGAGTCGTCTGAAATCGGACAAGACGTATTCGCACATTTCAGCCAAGTTGACATGGAAGGTTTTAAAACGCTCCAGCAAGGTGCCAGTGTCATGTACGAACCCATACAAGGACCTCGCGGATGGATGGCAAAAAATATCAAGGTCATTAGCGTACCGGCAAGCCCCGGCAAGGCAGCAGAACTTCAGGTCAGCACGCGCACCTCGCGACTAAGAACCCCTCAATTCAGAGCCAACCTGATAGGTTAAAACTGCTGATGGAGGAGCCTTGTGGTTTACATGTGTTCGATCATGACCTGACCAAACCCAGAACAACTGACTTGGGTTGCGCCTTCCATCAAACGCGCAAAATCATAGGTCACTTTCTTGCTGAGAATGGATTTTTCCATAGAGGAAATGATGAGGTCGGCAGCTTCAAACCAACCCATGTGGCGCAGCATCATTTCTGCAGACAAAATTTCCGAGCCAGGGTTCACGTAATCTTTGCCAGCGTATTTGGGAGCCGTGCCATGGGTTGCCTCAAAGCAAGCCACAGAGTCTGACAAATTAGCCCCTGGCGCGATGCCAATACCTCCAACTTGCGCAGCCAAGGCGTCGGAGATGTAGTCGCCGTTCAGGTTCAAGGTGGCAATCACACTGTACTCTGCTGGACGCAGCAAAATTTGCTGCAAAAAGGCGTCAGCAATGCTGTCTTTCACTATGATTTCTTTGCCCGTTTTGGGGTTGTTAAATTTGCACCAAGGTCCGCCATCGATGAGTTGCGCTCCGAACTCCTTTTGGGCCAAGCCATAAGCCCAGTCACGGAAACCTCCTTCGGTGTACTTCATGATGTTGCCTTTGTGGACGATGGTCACATTGGGCTTGTCGTTATCGATGGCGTATTGGATGGCTTTGCGTACCAAACGCTCGGTACCTTCACGCGAAACGGGCTTGATGCCGATACCTGAGGTGTTGGGGAAACGAATTTTCGTGACGCCCATTTCTTCGATCAAAAACTTAATGAGCTTTTTCGCCTTATCGCTCTCGGCTTCGTATTCAATACCGGCGTATATGTCCTCTGAGTTTTCACGGAAGATCACCATATGGGTCTTCTCTGGTTCCTTCAAAGGGGATGGCACGCCCTTGAAGTACTGCACAGGGCGCAAACACACATACAAATCGAGTTCTTGGCGCAAAGCTACATTGAGAGAGCGAATGCCACCGCCCACGGGTGTGGTGAGTGGTCCTTTGATGGACACGACATACTCTCTCAAGACAGCCAAAGTTTCTTCGGGCAACCATACATCTGGGCCGTAAATTTGGGTGGATTTCTCACCGGCATAAACCTCCATCCAGTGGATTTGTCGCTTACCACCATAGGCCTTGGACACGGCGGCGTCAACCACTTTGAGCATGACAGGGGTGATATCGAGTCCGGTACCGTCACCCTCAATATAGGGAATGATGGGCTGCAGTGGTACTGTCAAAGACATGTCTTTGTTGACGATAATTTTTTCGCCCTGGGCGGGCACCTTAATATGCTGATACAAGAGAATGTCTCCAGAAAGTGAACAACAAGGCGGCTGAGGTGTGCCGCAGGTCGGTGGGTAAATTTCAAATCATTCTAACCAAGCATCCTATGAACCAGCTTACTGTTTTCCTCCTGCCTCTCCTTAGGACTTTGTTTCAACACACTGTATTCGTCTTTGTGGCCTTGGCTGCACCGATGCTGGGTTGGGCACAAGAGCCCCAAACTGATTTGCAGCGCATGGTCATTCAGGTGGGAATGTTTCAAATCGATGCACAGATTGCCCAAACCCCTTTGCAAAGGCAAATCGGCCTGATGTATCGCAAGAACATGCCTGCGCATGAGGGAATGCTGTTTGTATTTGAAGAACCTCAAAAACAATGTTTTTGGATGAAAAACACCTTGCTTCCACTGACGGCTGCTTTTGTCGATGATGAGGGCGTGATCGTCAATACGGCTGATATGCAACCGCAAACCACAGAATCGCACTGCTCAGACAAACCCGTGCGCTTTGTGTTGGAGATGAACCAAGGATGGTTTGTAAAAAAGAAAATTGGCAAAGGCTACAAACTCAAGTCAGCTGTGTTTGCCCCAAAGTAGTCTTGCCTGATTCAATCTATATGGGTACCTAAGACCTGCATATCCGCAACGCCATCTGCCATTCGAGCATGAAGCTTTTCCCCAACTTTCACCTCTTGAACAGAGGCGATAGCTTGGCCCTGCGTGTTCTCCAGCCAAGCGTAGCCCCTTTGCAAGACCAAGGCGGGGTCAAGTGAGCCCAGCAACAAAGCTGCTCGCGACAAACGCTGACCCATTTGGGCGGGCATATCCTGCACAGCTCGCGTCAGCCTCAGTGCTTGGGGTTCTAAAACCATGACTTGTCGGTTCAGTACTTGCTGCCCCGCCCGCCCTAAGCGAGAAGAACACTGAGACAAATTGTGCTGCTGTTTGTTAGCCCAAATTGAAGGTCTGGCCAACACAGATTGCAACCGATCTAGGCTTTGCGAACGGTTATCAATTGCTTGCGCCAACTCGGCATCCAAAAATGCTTGGATGGCTGCTAAATCTTGCGCCAAGCTTTCTCTGGGCACTGCACAAAGTTCGGCCGCAGCAGTTGGTGTGGGGGCACGCAAATCGGCACATAAATCGGCGATGGTGACATCTGTTTCATGACCTACCCCAGAAATCACAGGGACTGGGCTGTTCACAATGGCATGGGCGAGATGCTCATCGTTAAATGCCCATAAATCTTCCATGGAGCCCCCGCCCCTGACAAGCAATATCACCTCTACCTCTGGCATTGCCGCCAAGGCCTGCAATGCCTGCACCAGCTGTGGTGGCGCATCAACCCCTTGCACAGGGGAGGGAGAAACCATCACGGGAATGTGTGGGACACGCCGCTCAAGGGCAGTCACCACATCGTGTAGAGCGGCTGCCGCCAAGGATGTCACCACCCCAATACAGCGGGGATACAAGGGAACAGCACGTTTACGTTCTTGTGCAAACAAGCCCTGCGCCTCTAGCTTGGCCTTGAGTTGCAAAAAAGCTTCGTGCAACTGCCCAGCACCGGCTGGGCGCAAGGCTTCAATCACCAACTGCATCTCACCCCTTGGCTCGTAAACAGCGACGCGGGCTTGGGCTTGCACCAGTTGTCCATCACGGGGTAAAAAATTCAATTGCTCGGCTGTGCGACGAAACAGGGCGCAGCGGATTTGTGCAATGCCATCCTTGAGGTTGAAATAACAATGGCCACTGCTGGCTTTGGTAAACCCAGACAACTCACCTTGAACAGATACCATGCTAAAGCGTGCTTTCAAAGATTCGGCAATCGCTTTGTTCAAAGCGCTGACCGTCCAAATATATTGGGCTTGGTTATCGCTGGACATGCTTAAAGCTGGGTAATAATTGAAAGTACATATTGGGGAGACACCTTTGTTTGGAATCATACAAGCCGCTGGATGGCCCGTTTGGCCACTTTTGTTGTGTTCGGTCATCGCTTTGGCATTGATCATCGAGCGCTTGTACAACCTGAGAAGCAGCGTTGTTCTCCCCCCCACACTTTTGGACGATGTGCTGTCCATTTCACAACGCGGCGTACCTCGGCCCGAATCGATTCAGCATATTCAGTCCACTTCTGCTTTAGGGCAAGTCATCAGCGCAGGTTTGTTTCTACTGCAATCCCAGCCCTTGTGTTGCAAAGAGGAATTTGTGAGCGAAATGCAAGCCAGTGGACGCCGAGTGGCTGCCAAACTGGAGCGTTATTTGAGTACGCTTGGGTCGATTGCTTCGGTTGCGCCTTTGTTGGGTTTGTTTGGTACCGTGGTTGGCATGATTGAGATTTTTGGCTCACAAACACCAGGTGCGGGTAATCCCGCCCAACTGGCTCATGGCATTTCAGTCGCGCTTTACAACACCGCTTTTGGTCTGGTGATCGCCATTCCCAGTTTGGTGGCTTGGCGTTATCTTCGCGCTAAGGTGGACAACTTTGTGGTCGAACTCGAAATCGCTGCAGAACGAATGGTTAATCACTTCTTTTCCCAAAGAACTGCAGTGAGCACGCCATGAAGTTTGGTCGCCCGCGCTCAAGTGAACCGGAAATCAACCTGATTCCGTTCATTGATGTTTTGTTGGTCGTTCTCATCTTTTTAATGCTCTCAACCACCTATGGCCGATTGACCCAAATTGACCTGAAACTGCCTACCGCAGACTCTGCCCAGCAGCAAGAAAAACCCAATGAAATCAGGGTTATCGTCAGTAGCGATGGCCGTTACATGATTCAGAAAAAATCGGTTGACGGTTCTGACATACAAGCCATTGGTCAGGCTTTGGCTTCAGCTGCCAAGGAAACGGCCAACCCCTTGGTGGTGATCAGCGCGGATGCGCGTGCCAGCCATCAATCGGTGATTCAGGTGCTTGAAGCTGCCCAAACAGCAGGCTTGCAGCAAGTCACCTTTACAGCCCAAAGCCGCTCTCAAGCGACCACCCCTCCTTAAGGCGAAATGCCAAGACCCAGCGACATACTGTTGGACGCTTGGCGTAAGTCAGGCATCTTGGCGTGGAGCTTATTCCCCCTGACTTTTCTGAGCCGAATTTACCTGTGGCTTTACAAAACTACCTATGCGCTAGGTTGGCAGTCCTCGACCCGCCTGCCAGTGCCTGTGCTGGTGGTGGGCAATATGCTGGTCGGGGGAACAGGCAAAACCCCTGTAGTGATTCACCTTGCGCAGCGACTCAGTCAACTGGGTTGGCAAGTGGGGGTGATTGCACGTGGTCACGGGGGACAAGAACAAGGCTGTTCAGAAGTCACAGAGAACAGTTTGGCCTCGCAAACAGGCGATGAAGCTCTTATGCTGAAAAAAAAGCTTGGCTTACCTGTCTTTATTTCAAAAAAACGAGCGCAAGCAGCCTTGGCGCTTTTGAAAACATACCCCCAAACCCAGCTCATCATCAGCGACGATGGCCTGCAGCACCGCGCTTTGCACCACGATCTTGCTATCTGCGTTTTTGATGACAGGGGTTTAGGCAATGGTTTTTTATTGCCTGCTGGGCCTTTGCGTGAAACATGGCCTCGGCAGTTAAATGTGGGCGTGACGCAAATAAAGGTCCATACAGGCCGTATCGCATTTGAAGACAGCCTAGCTGCACATCGCCAATTGGCTGGTTTCGCTGTCAATGGACGAGGGGAGCAACGGGATTTGCGTCTGTGGGCAGGACAAGCCGTCGATGCGTTGGCGGCTATTGCGCAACCTGAGGCATTTTTTTCAGCGCTACAAAGCGCAGGCTTGACACTTTCGAAAACCCAAGCATTCCCCGACCATGACCCACTGGCCGATTGGCAAGCCAGCGACGGGCACGATGTGCTTTGCACTGAAAAAGACGCTGTCAAATTGTGGCCGCGTCACCCCCAGGTGTGGGCCGTGCCCTTGCAGTGTGAGCTGCCAGCGGTTTTTTGGGACGAATTGATGCCTCATTTGCAACGACTATCATTCAGCCATGGACTCCAAACTGTTTGAACTGCTGGTATGCCCTGTCACCAAGGGCAGCCTTGAATACAACCGCGAAAAGGCTGAACTTGTCTCGCGTAGCGCTCGCTTGGCCTACCCCATTCGGGACGGTATTCCTGTGATGCTTGAAATGGAAGCTCGGCCCTTGAGTGACGCAGAATTGGAGCTTTGATTGAGCGGCCTGCCCTTTGTGGTGTTGATTCCAGCGCGTTTGTCCGCGAGTCGATTGCCCAATAAACCGTTGGCTGATTTGGCAGGGGTCCCCATGGTGGTGAGGGTCGCCCAACGCGCCCTTCTCTCCCAAGCTAATCAAGTGGTGGTGGCCACTGACAGCGCCGAGGTAATACAGGTTTGCGAGCAATTTGGCATAAACGCCGTCATGACCCGAACCGACCATCCCAGTGGCAGCGACCGTTTGGCAGAAGCGGCCAGCTTGCTGGGCTTGCCAGACGAGGCCATTGTGGTGAACGTCCAAGGCGACGAGCCCCTGATTGAACCGCACAACATCAATGCCGTGGCACAACTTCTGCATGACCAATCTGCCTGCAGCATGAGCACCTTGGCCGACCCCATTACCCATTTGGAGGAGTGGCACAGCCCACATTGCGTCAAAGTGGTGTTGGACGCGCAGTCCCAAGCGATGTACTTTAGCCGAGCCAGCATTCCCCACTTCCGTGGTGGCTCGCCCGAGCAGCTGCCGCCCTACCCTGTTTACCGCCACGTCGGTTTGTATGCCTATCGCTGCAACTTTTTGAAACTCTACCCAACGCTCACGCCTGCCCCCGCCGAGCAAGCCGAGGCCTTGGAGCAATTGCGGGTTTTGTGGCATGGGTATCGAATTGCCGTTCATATTTCCCAAGTTCCCAGCGCGGCCGGTGTAGACACACCCGCCGATTTAGAGCGGGTTCGAGAGTTGCTCAGCAAGCCCAGTTGACAGTCCAGCGATAGCTCTGCGTGTTATTCTTAGTTAACGATAAAAAGCGCTCTGCCAAGACAGTGCCAAAGATAAAGCAAGGAAGACAATGAGACTGATTCTGTTGGGCGCTCCAGGCGCTGGAAAAGGCACACAAGCCTCCTTCATATGCCAACATTACGCCATCCCCCAAATATCCACTGGCGATATGCTGCGTGCTGCTGTCAAAGCGGGCACTGACATGGGCTTAGCAGCTAAAAAAGTGATGGACTCAGGCGGCTTGGTGGGAGACGACATCATCATTGGCTTGGTCAAAGAACGCATTGCCCAGCCCGATTGCGCCAAAGGTTTTTTGTTTGATGGATTTCCACGCACCATTCCCCAAGCTGACGCCATGAAGCAAGCTGGTGTCAAACTTGACTGCGTGTTGGAAATCGATGTTCCTTTTGAAGCCATCATTGAACGCATGAGCGGGCGTCGAGTGCACGTGGCCAGCGGCCGCACCTATCATGTGAGATTCAATCCGCCCAAGCATGAAGGACTTGACGACCTCACCGGCGAAGATCTCATTCAGCGCGATGACGACAAGGAAGAAACAGTCAACAAAAGGCTTGCGGTTTACAGCGCCCAAACCCGCCCATTGGTTGATTACTATGCCTCATGGTCTGAAAAAGAGCCGACTCTGGCCCCGCGCTACCGCGCCATCAGCGGACAGGGGAGCGTGGAAGAAATCACCGATCGGGCATTCAAGGCACTTCAGAGCTGATTTCCTGCTCTGCCATCAAACTTAAACACAAAGCGGTCCTTGCCTTGGCCGCGCTCAAGGGCGAGACAACACCCCACGTCGTTTGAGCTTGGGCGTGAGCCAGCCCTAATAAGCAACGGCTGCTGAGCCACACCCTCACCCCAAGATCTAGCGCTCTTTGCAAGGCTTGCTCCAGCCCTTGACTGGCTGTTCCCATGCCCGTACCCGCCAGCACGATGCCGGCCAAGGGAGTATCTTCCGAGCCGGAGGTTGCCAATAAAGCCCTGACCACAGCGCCATCATTGAGGGCGTGGTTAGTGACCATCTCTACTCTTGGCCATTTTTGCAAGGTCAAAGCATAGGTCAAGCTGGGTTTTTGAAAGTGACGTGCAGGGGCCAGATCGCGGTGTTCGTGCCACTGCCCATCCTGCTTGCTGGCAAAGCAAGCTTGAGGTCCACTGGTGAATGCATCAACTTTTTCAGTGGTGAGTTTTTGCACATCTTGAGACAAATGCACTTTTCCGGCACACACAACAAACACCGCGCAATGCCGGGTGAGTGACGCCCAGTTCAAGGCGTCTGTGAGGTTGCCAGGCCCATCTGCATCTGCTGCATTGGCTGGCAGCATGGCGCAGGTCAACACCAACGGTTTTGACCAAGGCCCCATTGCTTCTAGCAAACAAGCAGTTTCTTCCAAGGTGTCTGTCCCGTGCGTGATGACCACTGCGCGGGTTTGCGGGTCTTGGTTAGCTGTGTCGACCGCTGACAAAAGCGCTTGCCAATGGGGTGCTTGCATGTCCTTGCTGTTGATTTGAGCAACATTTAGAACATCAGTTTGCACATCATTTGATAGGCCTAAACTATCTATCAAGTCAGCAATCCCTAACGTACCAGCTGTATATTCTTTAGGCTTTTCAGGGTCAGAAGCCACGCCGGCAATGGTTCCGCCCATGCCCAGCACAACGATTTTTTGAAGATTTTCTTTTGACATGGGCTTGTAAAAATTGAAAAGCTGGTTAAAAATACAGTTACTGGATATCTAAACAGTATCCAAACGGCACGTACAGCCATTCATTTTGACCTACCTTAGGAGTCGTTATGGAACAAAGCAAGCTCACCGCAAGGCAACAACAAATTCTTTCCTTGATCGAAGCAGCCATTCGCCAAACAGGTGCGCCGCCCACTCGTGCAGAAATTGCCAAAGAGCTCGGTTTCAAGTCAGCCAACGCTGCAGAAGAGCATTTACAAGCTTTGGCACGCAAGGGATACATACAACTTGTCAGCGGAACCTCTCGCGGGATCCGGTTAAAAAACCCAGACTACGCCAGACCCCTCGAGTCATCCCGTACGCCATATTCTTTGTCACTCCCTGGGTTAGGGCAACTGATGTTGCCCTTGGTGGGCAGAGTTGCAGCGGGTTCTCCCATCTTGGCACAAGAGCACATCGAACAAAGTTATGCAGTCCAAGATTCTTTGTTTTCACAAACACCCGACTACTTGCTCAAAGTCCGAGGCCTGTCCATGCGTGACATTGGCATTCTGGATGGTGACTTGCTCGCCGTCAAATCCACCTCTGATGCTCGAAACGGTCAAATCGTGGTGGCTAGGCTTGGCGAAGAAGTCACCGTCAAACGTTTCGAAAAAAATATCGCTGGCATCCATCTGCACCCTGAGAACCCCGATTTTTCAACCATCCACGTCAGCCCAAGCGACAACTTTCAGATTGAAGGTCTGGCCGTTGGTCTGATTCGTCACCAGTTTTAACCCCCATTGGAGCCCTCTATGAACCTCGCACTCATTACCTCGCAGCAATTCTTCCAACGCATCGATGCAGCATACAAAGCACTTTGGCCTGCCAACGACCCCCATATGGCGGCCCCTGTCGCTATTTCTGCGCCTCTGGCCTCCAAGCCTTTGCGTGTCGTTCGGGTGGCTGAAGACGGCCATGCATCACCCAGCAGCGCTGGGCGCATGGTCATGTCGGGTCGAATGGCCGATATTTGCGCCGAGCTTGATCGCTTGGTGCACCTTGAAGCGAGCAAGTCACTTCGCTGAAAAGCTTCAGGTTTTCTTGGCTGTCAGGCTGGCCATCAAGGCTGCGTTTTCTTTTCGATCAGCCAGCACTTTTTGCATATGGGGGCTTTCAGCCATTTTTTGACTATAGGCTTTGACAGGCAAATCAGTCAGTAAATCTTCTCCGAGCACCAATTTGCAGGCATTGACAGCAATGGGCAAATGAAAAGCTGCGGCACAATCAGCCAAAGTCATGCTGTCGCCTGCCACATAAGGTGAAAATTTAGCCAATTTAGCAAAACCTGCAACGCCTTTGCTCAAATTTTTACGAACCCGCTCTTTGGTGCCCTCGCTCACCTGACCACCAAAAAAGGCTTGGGCGTAAAGCTCTCTAGCGACCAACTCGATGTGCAACTCCAAATACACAATCAGTTCCCGAGCTTTGGCTGCTTGCATCGGGTCTGAGGGAAGCAATGGGTGATGTGGATAGGCTTGCTCAATATATTCAGCAATCACCATGGACTCCGTCAAGCAACCATGTGGAGTCTCTAAAAAAGGTACCTTGCCCATGGCAGAGCGGCCCATCAGTTTTGGATGGCTGTTGCTGACCCAGACCAACTCTTCTTCAAATGCAATGCCTTTTTCAAGCAATTGGAGTTTGATTTTGTTGTAATAGTTGCTGACTGAAAAGCCACACAATTTTAACGACATGAATATTCCTTAGTAAGACAAGATCGAGGCATTCTGTCACAGCGCCCCAGACCCCTAACGATTGAAAGTCACGTAAACGGTCTAAAGTGTTGGCAGAGATAATGGTAAGTTATGAATTCTTTATTTCCAAACGTTGGTGTTTGCGGAACAGGCGCAATGGGTCAAGGCATTGCTCAAATGTCTGCGCAAGCGGGTAGCCAAGTTTTCCTGTTTGACGCTGCAACAGAGCGCGCCTTACAGGCTCAACAAGCCATTGCCGCGCAATGGCAAAAAATGCTCGACAAGCAGCGTATCTCTCCAGATCAGTACCAAGCCTATCTTGCATCTTTGAAAACCGTTGACAGTTTGCAAGCCTTATCAGTCTGTGATTTGGTGGTCGAAGCCATTGTTGAAAACGCTCAGGTCAAAAAAGCCTTGTTTGCGCAACTCTGCGAAGTGCTCTCAGGCGACGCGGTTTTGGCCAGCAACACCTCTTCTTTGTCTATCACCGCCTTGGCTGCGGGCTTAAAGCGCCCTGATCGCTTTGCAGGCTTGCACTTTTTCAATCCTGTGCCACTGATGAAAGTGGTGGAAGTCGTGCCTGGGCTGGCTACTGCTCCTGCAGTTTGTAAAAAATTGAAAGCCTATGTGCTAACAATGGGTCACCAAGTGGTGTTAGCGCAAGACACGCCTGGCTTCATCGTCAACCATGCGGGGCGCGGTTATGGTACCGAGGCTTTGCGCATCGTCAGCGAAGGCGTGGCTGACTTTGCCACCATCGATCGAATCCTGCGTGACCAAGTGGGTTTCAAGCTCGGCCCCTTTGAATTGATGGACTTGACGGCCTTGGATGTCTCGCACCCGGTCATGGAGTCCATCTACCACCAGTATTTTGAAGAGCCACGCTACCGACCCAGCGTCATTACCGCGCAGCGTTTGGCGGGGGGATGGTTAGGTCGAAAAACCGGTCAAGGTTTTTACAGCTATGAGCAAGGCAAGGCGCAAATTCCCTCTGAACAAACAACACCATCAAGTACCCTAAAACCGCCAGTGTGGGTGTCTGCCCGTGCGGCACGCCGTGCAGAGTTGCTGCAACTCCTTAAAAACCTAGGCGCGACCATTGAAACCGGTGCAGCGCCTTCTAACCAAGCCCTGTGTTGGGTGGCGCCTTTGGGGTTTGATGTCACCACCTGTGCCATCGTGGAGCGCTTGGACCCCGCGCGAACCTTGGGCATTGACATGTTGATGCCAGACGATGCCACCCAAAGGCGTGTGCTGGCCACCAACCCAGCAACCCGCACTGATATCCGCGACGCTGCCCATGCACTCATGGCCTCAGACGGTAAAGCGGTAAGCGTTATTCAAGACAGCGGAGGTTTTGTCACCCAACGCGTGGTGGCCACCATCGTTAACATCGCAAGCGATATGTGCCAACAAGGCATTTGCAGCCCTGCCGACTTGGATACCGCTGTCACGCTGGGTCTTGGCTACCCCTTGGGCCCCTTGGCCTTGGGCGACAGGCTTGGCGCAGACAACTTGCTTGAAGTGCTGTTCAACCTGCAAACTGTTTATGGCGACCCGCGTTACCGTCCTAGTCCTTGGCTGCGCCGACGTGGCGCACTGGGTTTAAGCTTGAGCCATCTTTCGATTTAAACCATGACAGCACAACTCAAAAGCCACAGCCAAGGACAAACCTTGGTCTTGACCGTCTCCAACCCGGAGCACCGCAATGCTTTGGACCCCGCCATGTACAGCGCTGGCGTTGAAGCTTTGAACGTGGCGGAAACCAACCCCGATGTGCGAAGCGTCATCTTGACTGGCGAGGGCAAGCACTTTTGTGCTGGCGGTAACTTGAACCGGATCTTGAATAACCGCAATGCCCCGCCAGCAGAACAAGCCGCAGGCATTGACGCTTTGCACAGCTGGATAGAAGCCATAAGAACCTTTCCCAAACCCGTCATCGCAGCGGTGGAAGGTGCGGCAGCGGGCGCTGGTTTCTCCTTGGTCTTGGCGTGTGACCTGGTGGTGGCCTCGACTGAAAGCTTGTTTGTCATGGCCTACAGCTCAGTGGGCTTGTCTCCTGACGGCGGTGGTAGCTGGTTTTTAAGCCGCGCCTTGCCAAGGGCCTTGGTCAATCAATTAATGTTGTTAGGAGAGCGCATTCCTGCACAACGTCTGGCAGATGCCGGACTGATCAACCACATTGCACCTGCAGGTGAGGCCTTGACCCAAGCCTTGGCCTTGGCTGAAAAACTTAACCATCGTGCACCGAACGCCTTGGCAAGCATCAAAGAATTGACAGAAGCTGCGTACAGTCAAGATATCTTTGCCCACATGCACACCGAAAAGCAGCATTTTTTGAAAAACCTCAACCATGTCAATTCTGGCATCGGGATTCAAGCGTTTTTGGACAAACAAACACCTCACTACAAACCCTAGCGTTGTCGCTGGCGGGTCCCGTCGGCGACAAATTTCTCCCACTCGGTCACCGAAAAGACAGTCCATGGACGACCCTATCCTTACCATTGAGGAACGCGAGGCTATCAACACCGGTCGTTGGTTTTCCTCTCTTTCACCCTCACTCAGACACGACATTCTTCGATGCGCTTATGTCAAACGACTCAAAGATGGCGATTTGATCTCCGCACGTGGCGACCCGCCCGAGGAGTGGATGGCCTGCGCCAAGGGCGCAGTAAGGGTCAGCAGCACCTCGCTGTCGGGCAAACAAATCACCTTCACCTATGTGGAGCCAGGAATTTGGTTTGGCGATGTGGCCATCTTGGATGGAGACACACGAACCCACGATGTATATGCCCACGGAGAAACCAGCATTTTGTGTGTGGCCAAAGCCGATTTTCAGAAAATATTGGCCACTCACGTAGAGCTTTACGACGCCATGTTGCGACTTCAAGCCAGGCGTATTCGGCAACTGTTTGGCTTGGTCGAGGACCTCAACACCCTCCCCCTGCGCTCACGTTTGGCCAAACAACTGCTGCATCTGGCTCGCAGTTATGGGGTTCCTTCGCTTCACCACGGCAACGAGACGCGTATCGGCTTGCATTTGGCACAAGAAGAGTTAGCGCAACTGCTGGGTGCGTCGCGCCAACGGGTGAACCAAGAATTGAAGGCCATGGAGCGCGACGAGATATTGCGCATAGAGCCAGGTGGCTTGGTGGTGCGCGACCGCGAAGCCTTGTTGCGCATCAGTGCCTCGGAGTAAAGCCATGAGCGCATTTGACAATTTTGTGGGAACCCGTGAGGTCAGCGATGCCCACCGCTTCGACACCCAAGCGCTGACGCTGTGGTTGCAAGCCCATATGCCGGGTTTTTCTGGCCCTTTGGAAGTAGAGATGTTCAAAGGTGGACAGTCCAATCCCACTTACAAACTCAATACTCCCAGCAAAAGCTATGTCATGCGTGCCAAGCCTGGGCCTGTGGCCAAGTTGCTGCCCTCGGCCCACGCGATTGAACGCGAGTACGCGGTGATGAGCGGCTTACACGGTACCGGCGTGCCTGTCGCACAAATGCATGTGCTCTGCGACGACGAGTCGGTCATCGGTCGTGCTTTTTACGTCATGGAGTTTGTGCAAGGTCGCGTCTTGTGGGACCAAGCATTACCCGGCATGACTGCGCCAGAGCGCCACGAGGTTTACTTGGAAATGAACCGCGTCATCGCCGCTTTGCATGCGGTAGACCACGTCGCCCAAGGGCTGGACAGTTTTGGCAAGCCAGGCAACTACTTTGACCGCCAAATTGGCCGCTGGAGCAAGCAGTACATCGCGTCAGTCACCCAGCCCATCCCTGAGATGGATAAGTTAATGGAATGGCTGCCTGCCCATATGCCTGTCAGCGCTCGTGCCGACCATACCTGCATCGTGCATGGCGATTTCCGTTTGGACAACCTCATCTTCCACCCCACCGAGCCCAAGGTCTTGGCGGTGCTCGATTGGGAGTTGTCCACGCTTGGCCACCCCTTGGCAGACTTCAGCTACCACTGCATGTCTTGGCACATCCCACCAGGCAGTTTCCGAGGCATTGGTGGCTTGGACCACGCTGCCTTGGGCATCCCACTGCAAGACGAGTACATCGAACTGTATTGCCAGCGCAGTGGCTTAACCACGCTTGAAGCCCTCAAGCCGGATTGGAATTTCTATCTCGCCTACAACATGTTCCGAATCGCTGCCATCTTGCAAGGCATTGCCAAGCGGGTGGAAGACGGCACGGCGTCGAGCGAACAGGCCAAGGCCTCGGGTGCAGGCGCACGACCCATGGCTGAGTTGGCTTGGTTGTTTGCCCAACGCAGCGATTCTTGATTTTTGACACCCATTAAACCAACGGAGACTCCTGATGAATTTCGACTACACCGACAAAGTCAAAAACATGCAAGCGCGTTTACTCGCCTTCATGGAAGAGCACATTTACCCTAACGAGGCTCGCTTTTTTGCTGAAATTGCCGCCAACCGTGCCGCTGGCAATGCATGGATTCCCACCAAAATAGTGGAAGAACTCAAACCTTTGGCTCGCAAAGCCGGTTTGTGGAACTTGTTTTTGCCCCATTCCAAGCGTGCACCCGAGGGTTTGAGCAACTTGGAATATGCACCGATGTGCGAAATCATGGGTCGTGTACCTTTTGCCGCCGAGGTGTTCAACTGCTCAGCGCCTGACACCGGCAACATGGAAACCTTTGAGCGCTATGCCAGCGAGTCGCTGAAAGACCAATGGCTAGAGCCTTTGCTGCGCGGCGAGATTCGTTCTGCTTTCTTGATGACTGAGCCTGATGTCGCGTCTTCAGACGCCACCAACATCCAGTGCAGCATCCGCCGCGAAGGCGACCATTACGTCATCAATGGCCGCAAATGGTGGTCATCGGGTGCGGGCGACCCCCGTTGTCAGGTTTATATCGTCATGGGCAAAACCGATGCTGATGCCCCTCGCCACTCCCAGCAAAGCATGATCGTGGTGCCCGCCAATTCACCTGGCGTGGAAATTTTGCGCGCCTTGTCCGTGTTTGGTTACGACGATGCGCCCCATGGTCACATGGAAGTGCTGCTGAAAAATGTCCGAGTGCCTGTGGGCAATTTGTTGCTGGGCGAAGGCCGCGGCTTCGAGATCGCCCAAGGCCGCTTAGGCCCTGGCCGCATTCACCACTGTATGCGCACCATTGGCTGCGCCGAGCGTGCCTTAGAGTTAATGTGCAAACGCCTCAATAGCCGTACCGCTTTTGGCAAACTCATTTCCGCCCAAGGCGTGTGGCACGAGCGCATTGCTGAATCTCGCATCATGATCGAGCAGGCCCGTCTGCTGACCCTCAAGGCTGCCTACATGATGGACACCGTGGGCAACAAGATCGCCAAAACCGAAATCGCCATGATCAAGGTGATTGCGCCTGTGATGGCCACCCAAATCATCGATTGGGCGATTCAAGCCCATGGCGGAGGCGGCGTAAGCGACGATTTCCCCTTGGCCTATGCCTACGCCCATCAACGAACACTGCGCTTGGCCGACGGCCCCGACGAGGTGCACCGCAACTCGATTGCCAAGCTGGAATTGGCTCGCCACATCGCCACTTTTCCGCAAGAAGTGGAAATGCCTGTTACCCGCGGCTCCTAACTTCACACAAGGCAACACCCCATGATCGATGTCTATACATGGCCCACACCCAATGGTCACAAAGTCCATGTCATGCTTGAAGAGTGTGGCTTTGAATTGGGCCGCGACTGGTTGGCGCACCCTATTCACATCGGTCAGGGTGAGCAGTTCACGCCCGAGTTTTTGACCATCAGCCCGAACAACAAGATTCCTGCTTTGGTGGATCCTAAAGGACCAGACGGCAAGCCCATCAGCTTGTTCGAGTCGGGCGCTATTTTGGTGTATTTGGCTGCGAAAACAGGCAAATTCATGCCCGTCAGCGATCGCGCCAAGTACGAAGTACTGCAATGGCTGATGTTCCAAATGGGTGGCGTGGGTCCCATGTTGGGCCAAGCCCATCACTTTCGCATTTACGCCCCCGAAAAAGTGCCCTACGGTATTGAGCGCTACACCAATGAAGCGCTGCGTTTGTATGGTGTGATGGACCGACAGTTGGCGCATCACCCTTATATTGCTGGCAAAACCTACAGCATCGCTGACATCGCCATTTTTCCTTGGCTGCGCAGCTGGTCGAATCAAGGCATCGATTGGGCTGATTACCCTCGCCTAAAGGAATGGTTTGATACCGTGGGCGCTCGTCCTGCGGTGCAACGCGGCTGTGCGGTATTGGCCGATTTGCGCAAGCCTTTGCAAGACGACAAAAAAGCCATGGAAACGCTGTTTGGCAAGACCCAATACGAGAAGCGCTGAGCAAATGGGAGAGAGTTGATAATAGCGATCAACTCCGCAATAGCTGTTTGACCATGCGCCCTTTTTTCTCTCCTTCCTTTGTTGCCGTGCTGGCGTTTGTATGCGTTTTGAGCGCTTGTTCGGACTCCAAGCCTGAAGCAGAACCCAAATTCAAACCCATTCCTGAAAAACGCGCAGATGCCCAAGGTGACCCCGACACCTTTGATAGGCGGGTGCAAGCGGTGATGAATGAAGGATCGCAAAGCCAAGAAGGCCTTGCCGAAGCGCCCAAGGCCGCTAAAGCCAGGCCACCCAACTCTGGCAAAGAGCCCATGGTGCTGTTGGACAAAACCAATCGTCCCTTGGGTGAGGTGGTAAACCACAAAGACAAGATGGACTACTACGAATGCAAAGGCATCGTTGCACCTTGGTTTCAAGAGTTGATCGTGGCGGAGATGAATTATTTCAACGAACTGGCCGATTTGCCTTTTGTGCATTCTGAGCACTGCATCGTGACCTATGGCACAGAGAAAAGTCTGACCCCTGGGCGCATTGGGGTGCAACTTTTTGAAACCCGCAAAGAGTTTGACAAATGTGTGCGTAGTGATTTCTGCCCCATATTCCGCACCGTGAACTTTGTACCCATCAACAAATCTTTAATGCGCTCGTATTTCCTCTCCAACACCAATTCCAAAGAAATTTTCCAGCACTGTGTCACCGACACAGGCAAATGGCACCGCAATTCAACCTGCTACACCATCGATTGATCGCAAAAAAGCCTCAAGACTTGGTTTTTTCGGTCGATTAACAGAGGTCACCTCTTTTTTTGAGCTATGAATACATTGCGCTTTTCAGTTTTATCCGTCTTGTTGGGCCTACAGTGCTTGTGGCTATCCCCTGCTTGGGCCAATGACCCGCCCCCGAAGCCAGCTGATGCGAAGGGCGCACCCGCCAAGGAAGAAAAAGGGGCACCCAAGGCCGATAAACCTACCCGCACCTTTGAAGGTCAAGAGCCGCTTTTTTACTTTGACTCCAAACGCCGTCCCTATATCGAACCCTTCCATAAAACCGAAGAAGAAGAATATTTTGTGTGTCGGGGCGTGATTGGTGAATGGTTTCGCCAACAAATGGCGGAAGAAGCCAATATGCTGGCCGCCAAAGACGGGATGGATAAGGTCACCGGCTCCACCTGTGCGGTACGCTTAGTAGCTACACACCACGGCAAGAAGTTACCGATCGTGTCTGTCGAGTTGTATGTCAACTCCAATGTCATGAGAAGCTGCATATTGGGCGATTCTTGCCCACAGTCGCGCACAGCCATCATGTATGTCCTAGATAAAACCCTGTACCGCAGTTATTTCATCACCGACCAAGAGCGGAAAATTCGCCGTACCTACTGCTTAGATAACAAAAGCAAAATATTGGCTAAAGAAGAATGCTGGCACCATTTCTTTGACAAAGCGGCCAAAGAAAACCCCAAAGAAAAACACTGATTTTTTACTTTAAATTGGCCTGACCGGAGGGGATCGAACCCCCGACCCACAGCTTAGAAGGCTGTTGCTCTATCCAACTGAGCTACGGTCAGAATACAAGAAAAAAGGCCCCAGCAGGGGCCTTTAATTGTGTGGTCGGGGCGATAGGATTCGAACCTACGACCCTCTGGTCCCAAACCAGATGCGCTACCAGACTGCGCTACACCCCGATGCTATCTATTCTACCCACACAAAGAGTCTGCTCTTGATTGCCCTTGAAATCTGCATTTTGTTGCACATCTCACTAAGCAATAATATGCATATATGGTTGATCGTCATTCTGCTATCCCAAGTCCTTTACCCGGCGTGGTCGTTCCAAAGTTTTACAACGCTTCGCAAGATTTGCTCTCGCGACATGCGATGCGTTCTGACAAAACGGCCTATATCGATGCGACGACTGGCAAAACACTGAGCTACGGCCAGCTAGAAGATCAAGCCTACCGTTTCGCCCAAGGCCTGCTAGAGGCAGGTTTTCAGCAAGAACAACGTGTATTGCTGTGTATGCACGACAGCTTGCAGTGGCCGGTGGTGTTCTTAGGCTGTATCTTGGCGGGGGTTGTGCCAGTGGCAGCGAACACCTTGCTCACACCCAAAGACTACGAGTTCATGTTGCAAGACTCCAGAGCCCATGGTTTGTTGGTGTCAGAAGCATTGTGGCCACAGTTTGCCGACATCATGCACAACGCCCCTGCGTGTAAAAAGGTGTTCATCGACTCTGACGCGTCGCATGGACATGCCAAAAGCATTACGCATGTGATTCAATCCTCTCAGCGTTTGACACATACCGCAAACACCTTGGCCGACGACGTGTGTTTTTGGTTGTACTCCAGCGGATCGACCGGTTCGCCTAAAGGAACCTTGCATTTGCACAGCCACATGATTCAAACAGCGCATTTGTATGGACAAGGCGTACTTGGCTTGCAAGAAAACGATGTGGTGTTTTCTGCTGCCAAATTATTCTTCGCCTACGGCTTAGGCAATGCACTCAGCTTCCCACTGGCGCAAGGTGCCACCACAGTGCTGCTGGGCAAACGTGCCACACCCGCAGACGTTTTCCATTTGCTCAAAACCCATCAGCCCACGGTTTTTTATGGCGTTCCAACCCTGTTTGCCAGCCTGCTTGCAGACGCCGATCGCCCTGCTGCGCAAGAATTGAATTTACGCGTCTGTACCAGCGCAGGTGAAGCCTTGCCCGCTGAGATTGGCAAGCGTTGGCAAGCCGAATTTGGTGTTGAGATTTTGGACGGCATTGGATCGACCGAAATGCTGCACATTTTTTTATCTAATCGCCCCGGCCGTGTTCGCTATGGGACCACCGGTGAAGTGGTACCTGGCTACGCCCTGCGCTTGGTCAATGACGAGGGAAGTCCCTGCGCAGTGGGTGAGTTGGGCGAGTTGCAAATTCAAGGCCCTACTTCCGCCATCATGTACTGGAACAACCGCGAAAAAACCAAGCACACCTTTGCGGGTGAGTGGACGCGAAGCGGCGACAAATACAGCTGCGACGCCGATGGTTACTACACCTATGGCGGTCGCAGCGACGATATGCTGAAGGTAGGCGGTATCTACGTGTCACCTTTTGAAGTTGAAGCCTCGCTGATGACGCACCCTGGAGTTTTAGAAGCGGCAGTCATCGGGGTTGACGACGAACAGGGCTTGACCAAGCCCAAAGCTTTTGTGGTGAACAAGCCTGGACATGCATTGACGGCTGATGAGTTGAAGCAGCATGTCAAATCGCATCTTGCGCCCTATAAATACCCGCGTTGGGTGGAGTTTGTCGATGAATTGCCCAAAACCGCTACCGGCAAAATTCAACGCTTTAAACTGCGTGCTATTTCTAAGTAAACATCCTCTCAGGAGAACTCCATGACCTCTCGCAGGCAACTATTGAAAAGTACTGCAGCCATAGCAGGTGCAGCCAGTTCGGGAGTTTGGTTTCCCGCACAAGCTCAAAACAGCAAATTGCGCATCGGCTTGATGCTGCCCTACACAGGCACTTTCACACAGCTAGGGGTGGCCATTGACAACGGCTTTCGCATGGCCTTGCAAGAAGCAGGCGGCAAAGTCGGGGGTCGTGAGGTGGAGTTTTTCAAGGTGGACGACGAATCCGAGCCATCCAAAGGGGTGGAAAACGCCAACAAACTGGTGCAACGCGACAAAGTCGATGTCTTGATCGGTACGGTTCACTCTGGCGTACAAATGGGCATCCACAAAGTAGCTCGCGAAACCGGCGTGCTCAACATCATCCCCAATGCAGGTATGCACGCAGCCACCCGCGCCTTGTGTGCGCCCAATGTGTTTCGCACCTCTTTCAGCAATGGCCAAACCACCCAAGCGCTGGGCAAGGTCATGGTTGAGAAAGGTCACAAAAAAGCGGTCTGGATTACATGGAAATATGCCGCAGGCGATGAAGCAGGTGAAGGCTTCAAAGACGGCTATTTGGCTGCTGGCGGCACCATCGTCAAAGAGTTAGGTCTGCCTTTTCCCAATGTAGAGTTCCAAGCATTGCTGACCGAAATTGCGTCCATCAAACCCGATGCAGTAGCGTGTTTCTTCTCGGGTGGCGGTGCATCCAAGTTCATACGCGATTACGCTGCGGCAGGTTTGAAGGGCAAGATTCCCTTGTATGGTTCTGGCTTCCTCACGGAAGGCTTGCTAGACGACGAGTTGGCTCCATCTGCCCAAGGCATCATGACTACCTTGCATTACAGCGCTTCGCTTGCAAGTAAGCGTAACGATGCGTTTCGTTTGGCCTATGCCAAAACCTACAAAATGCAGCCCGATGTTTTCGCGGTTCAAGGTTATGACGCGGGTTTGTTGTTGTTGCAAGGCGCAAAGGCAGTCAATGGTGATTTTTCGAATAAAAAAGCGCTTTATGCCGCCATGGAAGGGGCAGTCATCGACAGTCCACGCGGCAAATGGACCATGAGTAAAGCCCACAACCCTGTGCAAGACATGTACTTGCGTGTGGTCGAGGGCAAGGAAAACAAGGTGCTGGGTGTGGCAGCCAAGGCCCTGTCAGATTCAGGCGCTGGTTGCAAGTTGGGCTGATGGATCTCGCTAACTTTTTTATTCAACTTCTCAACAGCGTTCAGTACGGTCTGCTGCTGTTTTTGTTGGCAGCGGGTCTGACCTTGATCTTTGGCATCATGGGCGTGGTCAATTTGGCCCATGGCGCTTTTTACATGCTGGGCGCTTACATGGCTTATGCCCTGACGAGCGCTTGGGGCAATTTGGCTTTGGCAATTCTGGCAGGCACCTTGATCAGTATCGCGGTGGGATGGTTGCTAGAGAAACTGCTATTCAAGCATTTTTACCACCGAAGCCATCTCGACCAAGTCTTGCTCACCTTTGGCCTGATCTATATTTTTGAAGAACTGCGCTCCATGCTGTGGGGAGACGATGTGCACAGCGTGGCCGTACCTGCAGTGCTTGACTGGTCCATACAACTGACAGAAAACTTGTCGTATCCAGCCTACCGTTTATTCATGCTGGCGGTTTGCACCGCCTTGGCTTTAGGCTTGTGGTTGCTGATCAGTAAAACCAAACTGGGCATGAAAATTCGTGCAGGCGCCTTCAACAGCGACATGGCTCAAAGCTTGGGCATCAATATTGTTCGCTTGCATTCGCTTGTCTTTGCCATGGGCATAGCGCTGGCGGCTTTGGGAGGCATGCTGATTGCCCCACTTTCCAGCGTCTACCCCTTTATGGGCTCGCAAGTACTGATCATGTGCTTTGTGGTGGTTGTCATTGGCGGCATTGGTTCGGTGCGCGGTGCACTTACCGCGGCCTTGTTGGTGGGCTTAGTCGACACCTTTGGAAAGGTCTTGTTGCCGCAATTTGCAAGTACGCTGGTCTATGTACTGATGGCCTTGGTGCTGCTCTACAAACCCGAAGGCTTGTTCAAACAATGAGCATGCCACAAGGACACTTGGAAACCCTGCCGCGCAGCGTACAAGTTTTGCTGGGCTTAGGCTTGATCGCTTTGCTCGTCTTTCCTTTTGCAGGTCAAGACTTTTACACCCAGATGGTCACGCGCATGATGATTTTGGCCATCTTCGCCATGAGCTTGGACCTGCTTCAAGGCATCACCGGTTTGGTGTCGCTGGGGCACGCAGCTTATTTCGGTTTGGCGGGTTATGTACTGGCTTTTTTGTCACCGGCTGATACAGGTGCCAGTTGGCTCACCACCTTGCCTTTGGCTGTCTTGGCTTCTGCCTTTCTGGCCTTGGTGATTGGCTTTTTTGTGGTGCGTACCCAAGGCATTTACTTCATCATGGTCACCATGGCGTTTGCGCAAATGGTGTATTTCCTGTTTTTCGACAACAAGGCCTTGGGCGGCTCGGATGGTCTTTACGTCAATGTACGTCCTTCTGCTTTGGGCTTGAACTTTGAAAACAAACAAGTGCTTTACTACTTCACCTTGGTCAGTATGTTGTTGGTATATGGTTTTTTACGTCGTTTGTTGTGGAGCCCTTTCGGAAGAACCCTCAATGGCATTCGCTTGAATGAACACCGCACACAAGCTTTGGGCTATGCCAGCTTCAGTTACAAGCTGACCGCTTTCACCTTGGCAGGCGCACTGGCAGGTTTGGCAGGCTATCTTTGGGCGGCGCAGTCGGGTTACGTCAATCCGGAGTTGATGGGTTTTCATATGAGCGCACACGCCATCATGATGGTGATTTTGGGTGGCATGGGCAATGTGGCGGGAGCCTTGATCGGTGCTTTTGGTTTTGAGTTATTCCTGCACTTTTTCAAAGACCTGCCCAAGGTGGGCGAGTTTGATCTGGGCAAACACTGGCAGTTGTGGATGGGCTCATTGATTGTGTTGGTGGTGGTCGTTGCACCCCAAGGACTGATGGGCTTGCTGCGCCCTCGGAGTTCACAAGATGACTGAACCCTTGTTAGAAGCCAAACATTTGAGCAAACGCTTTGGTGGTTTGTTGGCAGTCAATGGCGTGTCGCTGTCTTTGTACAAAGATCAACTCCATGCAGTGATTGGCCCCAATGGCGCGGGTAAAACCACCCTCACCCATTTGCTGAGTGGCGACATCGCAGCCAGCAACGGCGAGTTGTGGCTCAAAGGCCAATCGGTCACGGGCTGGCCACACCACCGTTTGTCCTTGCAAGGCTTGGGGCGCAGCTATCAAAAAACCAATGTGTTTTTACCGCTTACTGTGTGGGATAACTTGATGCTCGCCGCTCAAGCCAAAGACGCCTTGGCGCCCTTCAACCCCTTGTCTTGGTTCAGTCGTGCCGACCGAAACCTCAGCGTAGTGGAACGTGCCGAACGCGCTTTACTGTTGTCTGGTTTAGCTACCTCTAAAGATAAAACTGCTGCCATTCTTAGCCACGGCATTCAAAGACAGTTGGAAATTGCCATGGTCTTGGCTACCGTTCCTGATGTTCTGCTGCTGGACGAACCTTTGGCTGGCATGGGTGCAGCCGAAGCCGAAACCATGGTGGCGTTGCTGCAAGCATTGAAAAAAGACCACGCCATGCTGCTGGTCGAACATGACATGGACGCAGTGTTTGCCTTGGCCGATGTGCTCACCGTCATGGTCAACGGCACCGTGATTGCCAGCGGTACGCCAGAAGCGATTCGCAGTGACGCCAAAGTGCAAGCGGCTTATCTTGGCGAGGCCACACCATGAGCAATATGCTTTTGCAAGTGCGGGGGCTTAACACCTATTACGGTGCCAGCCATGTGCTGCATAACCTTGATTTCAATGTAGAGCGTGGACAAACCGTTGGTCTCATGGGGCGCAATGGCATGGGCAAGTCCACGCTGCTAAAAAGCATGGTGGGTTTGGTCAAACCGCGAAGCGGGGACATCGCTTTTCAAAGCCAAGCCATCCAAGGTCACACACCCTATGCCATCGCCAATATGGGCATGGCCTATGTCCCCGAAGGCCGAGGTATTTTTGGCAACCTCAGTGTTCACGAAAATTTAGTGATGGCTGCTCGCGCTGGTGTGCGCGGTCAACAAGACTGGACTTACCAACGTGTGCTCGACACCTTTCCGCGCTTGGGTGAACGCTTGCGTCACGGTGGCCAGCAACTCAGCGGTGGCGAGCAGCAAATGCTCAGCATTGGCAGGGCCTTGATGACAAACCCCGATTTGCTGCTGCTGGACGAAGCCACCGAAGGCTTGGCGCCACTCATCGCTTTAGAGATATGGCGCATATGCGCCTTGGTGGCCAAGTCGGGCATCAGCACCGTGATTGTGGACAAGAACTGGCAGCACGTGACCCAAATTACTCAGCACAACGTGATTCTGGTGAAAGGCGAAGTGGTGTTCGAAGGAGCAAGTGCAACTCTGCTGGCTCAACCAGATGTGTTGAATCAACACCTGGGGGTTTGAACATGCCCACCAGCAGCACCCAAGTCGCCATCATCGGCGCAGGACCTTCCGGTTTGTTGCTGGGTGCTTTGCTGCACAAAGCAGGCATCGATCATGTCATCGTCGAGCGACAAAGTCCCGATTACGTATTGGGACGCATACGCGCTGGCATCTTGGAACAAGTCACCGTTGATTTGCTGCACGAAGCCGGTGTGGGCTCGGGTGTCTCAAGCCATGGAACCATTCACCACAGCATCGAACTCGTGTTTAAAAACACCCGCCACCCCATCGAAGTGACAAAACTCACCGGCGGTAAAGTGGTCACCGCTTACGGCCAAACCGAGGTCACCAAAGACCTGATGGCGCAACGCGCTCGCTTGGGTCTTAGCACGGTTTACGAAGCAAGTGACGTTGGTTTGCACGACTTTGACGGCAGTTCCCCTCAGGTGCACTATGTGAAAGATGGCATGTCGCATGTTTTGAACTGCGAGTTCATCGCTGGTTGTGACGGCTTTCACGGCGTGGCCCGTGCCAGTGTGCCCAAGAGCGCCATCACCGAATTTGAGAAGGTCTACCCCTTTGGCTGGTTGGGTGTGTTGGCCGATGTACCGCCTGTATCTACCCACGCCATCGTGTATGCCAACAGCGAGCGTGGATTTGCACTGTGCTCTATGCGCAGCATGACACGCAGTCGCTATTACGTTCAATGCCCCTTGAGCGACAAAGTAGAGGACTGGAGTGACCAGCGTTTTTGGGACGAGTTACGCAAGCGCCTAGACCCTGAGATGGCCGAGCGCATGGTGATTGGCGCATCGATTGAAAAAAGCATTGCGCCGCTGCGCAGCTTTGTAGCGGAACCTATGCGCTTTGGACGCTTGTTCTTGGCAGGTGACGCAGCCCACATTGTGCCGCCCACCGGTGCCAAAGGCTTGAACTTGGCCGCCAGCGATGTGAAATACCTCAGCAGCGCTTTCATTGAGTTTTTCAAAGAAAAAAGTCCAGCAGGTGTCGATCATTATTCGCAACGTGCTTTGGCCCGCATTTGGCGAGCCGAGCGCTTCTCATGGTGGCTCACCACCTTGATGCACCGCTTTCCTGACAGCGAAGGCTTTGGCCAAAAAATGCAGGAAGCGGAGTTGGACTATTTGGTCAACAGCCATGCCTTGTCAACATCACTGGCTGAAAACTACGTCGGTTTACCCTTGGATTTTGGACAACCTTAAGGCAATGAAATTGACCACCTTGAAACCCTCCGACAAGACCCTCGTAGGCATACGTATTTTGAGTGTGGCGTTGAACCTGCCCGGCCCCGCAGCGCTCATGCGTTTGGCCGACATGGGAGCGAAATGCACCAAGCTCGAACCCCTGCCGCCTGCTGGTATTGTCAAAGGGACAAGCACCGACCCCATGGGTATCTACGCTCCCCATGCGTATGCGCAGTTGCACCGTGGTGTGAAAGTCCTGCAAGCCGACCTGAAAACCGACAAGGGCCAAGTGCAGTTA
Source organism: Bordetella parapertussis (assembly GCA_945861305.1). Lineage (GTDB taxonomy): Bacteria > Pseudomonadota > Gammaproteobacteria > Burkholderiales > Burkholderiaceae_C > Limnohabitans. Next base: position 60,480 of record CAMATW010000008.1, read on the forward strand.
CACAAACTGTTAGCTCAGACCGATGTACTGCTGACATCGTTTCGCCCCTCAGCACTGAAAAAAATAGGGTTGAGTTGGGCTGATTTGCACGACAAATTTCCTGCCTTGAACATAGTCAGCATTGTGGGTTCGGCGGGTGCAGGTGCAGAAATACCCGGGCACGACCTGACCTATTTGGCTGCCCATGACTTGGTGACGAGTTTGAACCTTCCAGCCACCTTGTTTGCTGACATGGCGGGCTCGCTACAAGCCAGTGAGGCGGTTCTCAAGGTTTTATGGCAACGAGGCAAACCAGGTCGGTCTCACGGCAAAGGCGTTTTCCATGAAGTGGCGCTGGAAGGTGCGGCAGCGTATTTAGCTCTGCCACGCCAATGGGGGCTGACAACGCCAAAAGGCTCTGTGGGAGGGGCCCATGCCGGTTATGCAGTCTATCTTTGCAAAAACGGCAGAGTCGCAGTGGCCGCTTTGGAGCCGCATTTTGCGGCTCGATTGGCGCAGGTAGCCGGTTTGCCATCAGGCAAACCGGAGCAAAACATCATGCTGCTACCCAAGACCAAAACTCATCTGACTGCATTTTTCGCCACCTTAACCCGTAAGCAGGTTGATGCAATGGCATTAGCAAACGACTTGCCACTGCACACCATGCGCTAAACAAATATTCCTAAGACCTAAAGGCCTCGCAATGACAAGAGCTGCTCTCAATGACAACAACTGCTTGCAATGACGAGGCTTACTTGGTCTTGCGCGGTGGTAACCCAGTGTGCTGCGTCAGTATCTTGCCAGGGGCCGCTTTCACCCGTCCCTGAGTGACGGGGGAAGTTTTGGCAGCCACAGAAGTGCTGTTTTTGCGCCGACTGCTGGTGTAGCCCTCGGTGTTCAAAGGCTGAAAGCGCGGGATCAAATGTTGCTTGCCGTTGCCAATCAAATCGGCACGGCCCATGGCTTTCAAGGCCTCGCGCAACAGCGGCCAGTTATTGGCGTCGTGGTAGCGCAAAAACGCTTTGTGTAAACGGCGGCGTTTGTCACCCCGCACAATGTCCACCGATTCACTTTCTCTGCCTACGCGACGCAAAGGGTTTTTGCCTGAGTGGTACATGGCAGTCGCCGTCGCCATGGGGCTAGGGTAGAAGGTTTGCACTTGGTCTGCGCGAAAACCATTTTTCTTTAACCACACCGCCAAATGCATCATGTCTTCGTCGCGGGTGCCCGGGTGTGCCGCGATGAAATAGGGAATCAAGTATTGCTTCTTACCCGCCTCGGCACTGTACTTGTCAAACATCTGCTTAAAGCGGTCATAAGAGCCAATGCCTGGCTTCATCATCATCGACAGAGGACTGCCCTCGGTGTGTTCAGGCGCAATTTTTAGGTAGCCACCCACATGGTGGGTCACCAACTCTTTCACATACTCGGGACTTTCCACAGCCAAGTCATATCGCAGACCTGAACCGATGAGGATTTTTTTCACGCCGCGTATCGCCCGAGCTTTGCGGTAAAGCTGTATCAAGGCCTCGTGGCTGGTATTCAAGTTGGGACAAATACCGGGGTAAACGCAACTGGGTTTTCGGCAAGCCGCTTCAATCTCGGGTGTTCGGCAACCAATGCGGTACATGTTCGCGGTAGGACCGCCAAGGTCGCTGACCACGCCGGTAAAGCCTGGCACCTTGTCGCGGATGTCTTCAATTTCACGCAGGATGGAGCCTTCGCTTCGGCTTTGGATGATGCGACCTTCGTGCTCGGTGATCGAGCAAAACGTACAACCGCCAAAACAACCACGCATGATGTTGACGCTGAAACGAATCATCTCCCACGCCGGAATTTTCGTCTCGCCATCATGACCGCCTTTGGCATCTGCATAGACAGGATGCGGGCTGCGGGCATAGGGCAAGTCAAACACGTGGTCCATCTCGGCGGTGGTGAGCGGTATGGGCGGCGGGTTGATCCAAACGTCTCGAGCGGTCCGCCCCTCGCCATGCGCTTGCACCAATGCTCGGGCGTTGCCGGGGTTGGTTTCCAAGTGCAGTACACGATTGGCGTGGGCGTAAAGCACGGGGTCGCTCTTGACCTGCTCGTAACTGGGTAAGCGAATGACGCTTTTGTTGCGGGGCGGGACTTTGACCTTGCTGGCAATAGCGTCATTGCGAACGAAGTGAAGCAATCTCTCCTGAGGCTGCTTCGTCGCTTCGCTCCTCACAGTGACGTTACTGAGAGTGTCCTTAACGTCATTGCGAGCGGAGCGAAGCAGTCCCGCAGTACCAGCATCTAACTCGTCTTGCCTCGCACAAGTTTCACCTTGCGCCAAGGCCTGCTCGCTCACCATCAAATACGGGTTGACATGCGACTCCACGCGCCCAGGCATGTCCACCTCGGTGGAGTCAATTTCAAACCAACCCTCGGGTGTGGTTCGCACCATGAAAGCCGTACCGCGCACATCGGTGATATCGGTCATGGCCTCTTTGGCAGCCAAGCGATGTGCCACTTCCACCAAAGCACGTTCGGCGTTGCCGTACAGCAGCAGATCCGCTTTGGCGTCAATCAAGATGGCGCGGCGCACCTTGTCTTGCCAATAGTCGTAATGCGCTATTCGGCGCAAAGACGCTTCAATGCCGCCAATGATGATGGGCACATCAGGGTAGGCTTCACGGCAGCGCTGGCTGTAGACCAACACACTGCGGTCGGGTCGCTTGCCGCCCACACCACCTGCGGTGTAGGCGTCATCACTGCGGATTTTTCGATCGGCTGTGTAGCGGTTGATCATGGAGTCCATGTTGCCCGCGGTGACGCCATAAAACAAATTAGGTTTGCCAAGCGCTTGAAAAGGTTCAGCGCTGTGCCACTCGGGCTGGGCAATGATGCCCACTCGAAAACCTTGCGCCTCCAACATGCGCCCAATGACAGCCATGCCAAAACTGGGGTGGTCCACATAGGCGTCGCCGGTGACCAAAATGATGTCGCAGCTGTCCCAGCCCAGCTGCGTCATCTCGGCACGGCTCATGGGCAAAAACGGGGCCGTGCCAAAACGTGCCGCCCAGTATTTGCGGTAACTGGTCAGGGGCTTGGCAATTCGCTGGAAAAAGGAGACGTCTAAAGGTGCGTTCATTAACCCCTTATTCTAAGTGGCATATGAGATTTCCCCCTAACATATGCCCAATCTCCTTTGAAAGATCACTTATTTCAACCGCCCCCCGCTCCCGCACCGACTTGTTTTTGTCCTTCACCTGGCTGGGCCTGCAAGGCTTTGGCGGGGTGTTGGCAGTGGTGCAACGCGAAATGGTTGACCGCAAGCAATGGATGACGCTGTCCGAATTTGCCGAAGAATGGGCGCTGGCGCAAACCCTGCCGGGGCCGAATGTGGTGAATCTCTCCGTCATGTTTGGCGGGAAACACTTTGGTCCCACAGGCGCATTGGCCGCAATGAGTGGCTTGCTACTTTTGCCAGGCTTGCTGATGCTGGCCATTGTGATTGGCTTTCAAGCCTTCGCCCACTTGCCTGTGGTCGCATCAGCCTTGCATGGCATGGGCGTGGCCGCTGCCGGCATGGTGATGGCAGCAGGTTGGCGTTTTTGGCCGACGGTCAAACAACACCCGCTTGGCTGGCCTTTGGGTTTAGCTTTTGCAGCACTGAGCTTTGCTTTGGCTGCCTTGATGCACTGGCCTTTGGCCCACGTGATTGGCTTGGTGGGTCTGGTGTCTTGCGGCCTGACATGGCGGCGCTTGCAAAACAAGGACAGCGCATGAACTGGTCGTTGTGGCTGGAATTGCATTTGCATTTCTGCATGTTGTCGCTGCTGGCGGTAGGCGGCGCCCTGGCCATCGTGCCCGAGATGCATCGCTATTTGGTGAACGACTTGCAATTGCTGTCAGAGACGGCGTTCAGCCAATCGGTAACCTTGGCACAAATTGCACCTGGCCCCAATATCTTGCTGGTCGCGGTCATGGGCTGGAACATCGGTTTGCAAGCAGCTGGTGGTTTTGAAGCAGGCGGTGTGGCTATGGTCACGGGTTTGCTGATGGCTTTGAGTTTGCTGACCGCTGCAGTTTTGCCCTCCTCGTTGCTGAGTTACTTCATGGTGAAGTGGTTGCATTTGCATCAACACGCCTTGAGCGTTCGTGCTTTCAAAGCCGGCATGGTGCCGCTGGTGATGGGTTTGATGATTTCAGCAGGATGGTTGTTGCAAACTGCCAGCAACCCACAGATGGATTGGCGTTTGCTCTTGGTATGTGTCGCCAGTATGTTGATCGTGTTGTTCACCCGCGTACACCTCTTGTGGCTGATGTTGGGTGGTGCTGTGCTGGGTGCAGCTTTGGGTTTGTGATATGAGCATATTGCAAATTCGTCATCTCAAAGCTTCAGATGAAAAAGTATTCATGGCGCATATACGTCGCAGCCGTGACTTGCATCGCTCATGGGTGCAGGTGCCTACCAGCGCCAAAGCGTTTAAGCGCTATGTGCAAGAAATGAACACGGTTGATGACCAAGCCTATGTGGCGATTCGCACTGACGCCAAAGAAATGGTCGGCGTGGTTGAGCTGCAAGATATTTTTCGAGGAGATTTTCAAAACGCCTACCTCATCTATTACGGTTTTGCGGGACAACTGCAGCAAGGCTTTATGCGAAGTGCTGTTCAGCAAGTCATTGCCAAGGCGTTTGGCGCTATGAAGCTTCATCGCTTAGAAGCCAATATCCAACCCGACAACTTGGCGTCGATTGCTTTGTTAAAAGCCTGCGGATTTGAAAAAGAGGGTTTGAGCCCTAAGTTTTTAAGAAAGAACGGGCAATGGCGGGACCATGAGCGCTGGGCCCTGCTTAACGACCGATACGCTGCCTGACGGTTTCATACAAGCAAATACCGCTGGCGACCGAAACGTTCAGGCTTTCCACCCCACCCGCCATCGGGATGGACACAAGTTGATCACAGGTCTTACGGGTCAACTGACGCAAACCATCCCCCTCTGCGCCCAAGACCCATGCAGTAGAAACTTTCAAGTCGACGTCATACAAAGTTTGCGGCGCATCGTCGCTGGTGCCGGTGATCCAAATATTGCGCTCTTTCAACTCATTGAGGGTGCGGGCCAAATTGGTCACCATGAAATACGGCACAGTTTCAGCCGCACCACTTGCCACCTTGGCCACTGTGGCATTGATGCCTACCGCATGGTCTTTGGGGGCAATCACCGCATGCACACCTGCACCATCAGCAACGCGCAAGCAGGCACCTAGGTTGTGCGGGTCAGTGATGCCATCGAGCACCAACAGCAAGGCGGGCACATCAGAGGGCAAGGCCTCCAAACACGCATCCAAAGACTTGGCGATGTCGATGGCGTGTACACGGGCGACCACCCCTTGGTGGCCATGGCTGCCAGCAAGTTGCGCCAAGCGAGGGCCATCAGATTCCACCAATTTCACCTTGGCCTCTTTGGCTCGCTCTTGAAACTGGCGCATACGGGCGTCGCGACGGGTCGGGTCTATGAAGACCTCAATCACCGACGTGGGTGATGTTTTGAGGCGCACACCCACGGCGTGAAATCCAAACAATACTTTGATGGGCGTAGCCATGTGGTTTCCTAATTTAAGTTCAAGTCACAGGCGCTTGCAAGTCTTGCAAAGGATGTGCAGCAGCAGGCCAAGGGCTGGTGAAAAACGGCATTACCATGTCGGTGGTGACTTCATCGATGAGAGATGGCGACCAACGTGGCGCATGGTCTTTGTCCACGGCCAAGGCACGAATCCCCTCCACCGTGTCGCTTTGCGCAGGCGTGCGATGCAAATGTTGTAGGTGGAAACTGTGGCGCACCATGTCCCGTTCCATGCGCAGTTCGTCACTCAGGTTCATCTGCCTTGCTCTGCGAATTTGTTCCAAGGTGACGGCCAACATCAGAGGCGAGCGTTTATGCAAAGCTTCCAAAGCGTGATGGTTAGCTGTTTCCTCTAGTGCTTTTGCAATGCTTTTTAAATCATTGGCGCTGAAGGCTTGATCCAAGCTGTCGGTCCACCATGCAGGTGTGTTTTGTTGGGTTGCAGTTTGAAACGCTCTTGTGAAGGTTTCTAAAGCGTGAGGTCGCGACCAATGGTAGGCGGGCAACTGTGTCCACATCGCATTCAATGAAGCACTGTCCACCAAGACATCAGCCAAGCCTGCGAACACCGCTTCGGCGCCATTAAGCATCTGACCCGTCAGGCCCAAATACTCACCCAAAGCACCTTGGCAACGACTCAAAAAATAACCACCACCCACATCAGGAAACAGTCCAATCAGGGTCTCAGGCATGGCCATCTTGGTGCGCTCGGTGGCAATGCGCAACTTGGCACCTTGTGCCAAACCCATGCCGCCGCCCATGACGACGCCGTCCATGAACACCATGCAAGGTTTGGGGTAATGGTGAATCAAGTGGTTAAGACGGTATTCCTCAGTGAAGAAATCTTCTAAGCGAGGGTCGTCCGCCAATGCAGCTTGGTGAAAAAAGCGAATATCACCTCCCGCGCAGAAAGCACCGAAGACGCCATCTTTGCCCATGCCACGCATCGCAATAGCTTTCACTTGATCGTTATGTTGCCAAGAACGCAATACACGGGTAATGTCTCTCACCATGTCCAAGGACAAAGCATTGAGTGCCTTGGCACGGTTCAAGGTGATCAAACCCACCTGCCCCTGAAGCTCGGCCAAAACATCGCCGTGTGTCAACACCATCAACTCATTCATTTAAGAATCTCCAAGAAGTGACTTCATTCAAGGCCAACGCACCCAAGACCAAAGAACCCCCTGTGATGACAGCAAAGGATGGCGCTTCGTCAGCACCTAACCAAGCCAGTGCAATGCCAAACAAAACCTCCAGCAAAGCCAACAGGGCGACTTCATGCGATTTCAACACTTGTGCAGCCCATACAGCCAGCAAACAGGGCAAGGTCAATTGGAACAAGCCCAAACCTGCCAGCCAAACCAAGTCACTTGGACTAGCGACTCCTGGCAGTGCCAAAGGTATGGTGTAAATGCTAGACAACATAGCGCCCACCCAAACTGCTGGCATGAAGTCAGTCGGTTGTTCTGCGGCTTGTTGATGGTGCGTCACATTCCACTGAACTGCACCCGCGAAGGGCACAGCCAAAGCCACACACATGCCTTGGAGATGCTGTCCCGCATCGACCTGAACTTGCGAGACAAACATGAAAGCCATGCCAAGAGCAGCCACCACGATGGCCAGCCATGCATGCAGCGCTAAACGCCTGCCACCCACAAAGCGTGACATCAATGCGGTGAAGACAGGCCCCATGGCCATGGTGATGAGCACATTGGCGACAGTGGTCATGGTCAGGGCCAACATGAAAGCGGTGAACATCACCGACCAACACACACCAGAGAGCCAAAATGTTTTGTCGCGCCAAGGCAGGTTCATCAGTTGCCGCCCTTTCAGCAAAGGCAGCAAGATGCTGAGCGAGGCCAAGGTGAAGAAGCTGCGCCAAAACGTCACTTCAAAGCCTTGGGCGTGTGTCATTTGACGAGACACCAGACCTGCCGTAGACCATAGCAAGGTAGCCAACACCATCACCCCAAGAGCTTGTGTGTGGCTAAGCTTGTAAGTCATGGAAGCAGAATCAGGAATCTCGGCTGGCACGTTTGCGTTCATGCTCTTTCAAGAAACGCTTGCGCAATCGCACACTCTTGGGCGTGATTTCAACTAACTCGTCGTCATCAATGAACTCGACGCCATATTCCAAAGTTAGCTGAATGGGTGGTGTGATTTTGATGGCATCTTCTTTGCCGCTGACACGGAAATTGGTCAGCTGCTTGGTACGGGTAGCGTTCACCACCAAATCGTTGTCACGGCTGTGGATGCCCACAATCATGCCCTCGTACACAGGGTCATTGGGTTTGACAAACATGCGACCGCGGTCGTCAAGCTTACCCAAGGCGTAGGTGAAAATTTCACCGTCGTCCATGGAAATCAGCACGCCGTTTTTACGGCCACCAATATCGCCTTTATGGGGCTCGTAGCCATCGAAGATGTTGGAAATTAAGCCCGTACCGCGGGTTAAATTCAAAAATTCGTTGGTAAAACCAATCAAGCCGCGAGCAGGAATACGGTATTCCAAACGTACACGTCCACGGCCATCGGGGTCCATGTTCACCAATTCGCCTTTGCGCTCGCCCAAGGCTTGCATGACGCCTCCTTGGTGACCTTCTTCAATATCCGCCGTGACCATCTCGATAGGCTCATGACGCTCACCGTCCACGTCGCGGTAGACCACGCGGGGTTTTGACACAGCCAGTTCATAGCCTTCACGGCGCATGTTTTCCAACAAAATCGTTAAGTGCAATTCGCCGCGGCCAGCCACTTCAAAAATACCGTCTTCATCGGTTTCTTTGACGCGTAAGGCTACGTTGTGCTGCAACTCTTTTTGTAAACGGTCCCAAATTTGACGGCTGGTCACGTACTTGCCTTCACGGCCCGCCAAGGGCGAAGTGTTGACGCAAAAATTCATGGTCAAGGTAGGCTCGTCAATTTTGAGCATAGGCAAGGGACTGGGGTTCAACGGGTCTGTGATGGTCACGCCAATGCCGATTTCAGTAAGACCGTTGATCAATACGATGTCGCCAGGTCCCGCTTCGGTGGCTTGAATGCGCTCCAAGCCTTGGAACTTCAACACTTGGTTCACGCGGCCTTTGACAGGTGTGCCCTCCTCGCCCTCCATCACCACCACGTCCATGCCAGGCTTTAAAGTGCCCGCACTGATACGACCCACACCAATGCGCCCCACGAAGGTAGAAAAATCCAAAGCAGAGATTTGCAATTGCAAAGGAGCTGAGGGGTCACCTTGCTGAGGCCGCACATGCTTCAAGACAGTGTCAAACAATGCAGACATATCGGGGCCCCATTGCGCACCTGCCTCGCCTTCCACCAATGATGACCAAC